>PLIQ01000588.1 GCA_003140115.1 Actinomycetota bacterium
ATTGACGACCCGGATCTCCGTTCCTCGGCGCGGCTCACCGAATCTGCCTCACCGCTGGCCCTTGCTAATCAGGCCGGAATCCAGTAGACGGCGGAGCCATTACACATGCAAACCAAAGCCGCATAACGAGACAATCTATATCAGGTCACCAGTCTCCCCGCTTGCAGCGCAAATTTAGCGAATCGATCCCCTGGGTGTACGGTGACAGATATAGCCTGGAACGTTTTCTTACAGTGGCCGCATGAGCGTATGCGCAGCCCCGGAGCTAGCGGCGATGCCAACACCAGGGAAGTAGTTATGGCTCAGACAACGATTCAAGGCATTTTCCTCCTAACGGCGGGATTCCTGCCCAACTATTCGCGGCGCTGATCAGCTCGTCGGATGACGCTATCGTGGTCAAGTCACTCGACGGGATAATAAAGACCTGGAATCAGGGCGCCGTACGCCGATACGGGTACACGCCGGACGAGGTGATCGGCCAGCCGATGACGATGCTCTGCCCTCCAGACCGGACCGGCGAGATCGCGGATATCCTGGCTAAGGTCAGAAACGGCGAGCGCATCGTGCACCACGAGACCGTGAGGCAGCATAAGGACGGCACCATCTTCCCGGTGTCGGTGTCGGTATCTCCGGTCAACGACGAGTACGGGACCACGATCGGTGCGGCCTCCATCGCCCGGGACATTACCGCGCAGAGGCAGGCCCGCGCGGCTGCCGCACTGGCCGTCCGGAACGAGGAGATCGAGCTGGCCACCGGAACCTGACGAGCTTCACCGACTATGTCACACACGATCTGCGCTCCCCCCTGCGGGCACTAGCTGGTTACAGCGGATTGCTACTCGAACAGTGCGCAGACGCTCTCGGCGAGGATGGCCGGGGCTACGCCGAGCGAATCGCCGCGGCCAGCAAGCAAATGTCCATGCTCATCGAGGACCTGCTGATTCTCGCCCAGGCCAAGCGAGCCACCATACACCTACAGACCGTCGACCTCAGCGCCGAGATCGACGACATCGCCGGGCAACTCCAGCGCGAGGAGCCGAGCCGGGACGTCCGCTTCATTATCCAGCGCCTGGTCAACGTCCGGGCGGATCCCTCTCTCATCCGCACGGTCCTACGGAATCTGGTCGAGAATGCCTGGAAGTTCACCTCACGCCGGGACCATGCGCTCATCGAGTTCGGCACGACGCCGACAGGCGATGCCTCCGTCTGCTGTTACGTGCGCGACAACGGTATCGGCTTTGACATCGTCAACACGAGCACACTGTTCGAAGCCATTCCAGCGGCTGCATTCGGCCAGCGAGTTCCCCGGCACGGGTATCGGCCTGGCCAGCGTCCGGGAGATCGTGGAACGTCACGGGGGCCGCGCGTGGGCCGAGGGCAAGATAGGCGAAGGCGCGGCGTTCTACTTCACCCTCAACGCCGACGAAATCCATCAGCCGGCCGGGCCAGCCGGGCCAGCCGCTTAAGCTCGCTATCCTCACTGTCAGCATCATCTGGGAGTCCAGCTACGTCGATAACTTCGGCGACCCTAACTTGTCCGAAGGGACCGATGCGCCCGGGTGGCAGATCAAGCGGCGCGCTATGAGCAGCAACGGCAAGAGCAGCCAGATCCCACCCCATCCGCCGTGGGCGACATTGACCAGCACGACGGTAGCGATTCCGATGCCGGCCAGCGCGGCGATCAATGGCGGTGCCGCGCGCCCGGCCGGCGGCCGCCGGGTGCTTGAGGAGGTGGCGGCCGGGGCCCGCAGTGCGGACCCGGCGGCGGGAAGATCGACCAGAAGCTCCCGCAGCTCACCCCAGGTCCGCGCGGCCAGCGCCCGCCCGGTTCGCTCTTCGAGCTCCCCCGCCGTCAGCCGTCCCACCTGGAAGTGCTCGCTTAGGTCTGACACGACCGCATCACGGTCGGCATCGGACGCCCTCATCGCAGCGGGAGGNNCAGGGTCACTGGCACCATTGCCGGATGCCACCAGCTGCCGATGACATCTGTCACGGTCCTGCCGGAGCGCCGAGACCGTCCCCCAGCATCATGGATGCAGCAGCCTGACGGCTCTTCCCATCACGCTGCTGCATTCACGCTGTTCCTCCCCCGTCCCCAACGGGACTTGGGCACGGAACGGTGATCCCTACTTGAAGGGGACGGTGACCGGACCGGGCAGGGGTTGGTAGACGGCAAAGAAGTCCCGGTCGTCGGGGACGAGGTAGCGGGTGGGCGGCTGCATCGGGTTGGGCCCGACCACCGTCGGGACCAGGCCGTTAGCGCCGTGGGTGTAGGTGATCAAGGTGTGCCATTCAGGGTTGATGTCGAACTCCATGGCCCGCACCGCACCGACGTGCTGGAGAATCTTCGCCAGGCTGATAACGGTCTGGTCGTCGGCGGCGACGTAGATGAGGTTGCCGCGACGGTCGATGCCGACGCCGGTGCGCCAGACGCGGCTGAGGCCGCCGAGCGTGTAACCCCACTGCGGGCTGTTCGGGTTGTCGTCCAACTGCGGGTTCAGTTGCCCGTTCCAGACGATCGGAGCCAGGCTCTGGCGGGCCCACGCGACGTCCGGCCCCACATCCGGGCCGCCGCTCCAGTTCACGATCGCGATCCGACCGTCGCGGTAGCCGATGAGCGTGGCGTTGCCGTCCTTCAGCGGCTCGTTCGTGCGGCCGTTGTCGGCCGAGCCATTGGCGCCGTCGGTGTAGGTGAA
Organism: Actinomycetota bacterium; assembly: GCA_003140115.1. Next base: position 2,697 of record PLIQ01000588.1, read on the forward strand.
GCCGCCGTTGAAGGCCGCAAGCAGCCGCCAGCGCTGATCGTCCGGGACCATCATCGGCCCGCGTACGGCGGCGGACGGCGGCTCGTAGCGGCCCGGGTAGTACCCGATCTCGGTGCGCGTGTGATCGAACCAGGCGACGTAGGCGACGGTCTGCGGATAGTCGAGCTCAGAGCGGTAGGTCGTCACCAGCACCGGTGGGCCACCGTCAGCCGGCGGGCCGGACGGCTTCCAGACCCCTTCACCGGGCAGCGGGTGCGGGAAGACCGGCTTGACCGGTGGCGGCCACGCAGCGGCCTGTGAGCTGGGGAGACTGGTCCGCGGCGGGCTCAGCCCGACCGTCGGCAGGCTTTTCAGCTGCGGCCCGCCCGTCTTCGGCGGGTTCAAGCTGTAGTCGATGGATTCGCCGTGGTCGACCAGCCAGTTGCCGAAAGGTACCTCGTTTCTGACCCACTCGGCGCTGCGTGCGTCCCACCGCATGCTCGTAGGCTGCAGCATCCAGGTCGAATACGAAACAATCGCCCACGACAGCACAACCAGGAAGGGCGCCGCGATCACGATCCGCCGACGTCGCCGCCTGCGCCTGACCGCGTCCGGGGGAACATTCCCACCAGAACCGGGCCCAGATCGCCGCAGACCCCTCATCGCATCACGTCCTAGCCTGGTCAGGCGGGTTTCCCCTTTGGCGTTACGCGGCGACGACCGCCACCCCCGTGCGGCCGCCATCCACGTCGATCACGCTGCCATGGACGAATGCAGCCTCGTCACTGGCCAGATAGACAGCCGCATGGGCGACGGCGTCGGGGGTGCCGCTCCGGCCCGCGGGAGTGCCCTGCATCATCACTTCGGCCGGGTGCGCGCCGCGGTCAGATCCGTCCGCGTTGGGGGTGCGGATGACGCCGGGGGAAATGGCGTTGACCCGTACTCCGGCCGGTCCGAACTCCGCGGCCCACGCTTTGGTCAAGGTCTCCACGGCGCCCTTGGTGGAGCTGTACAGGGCGCTCGGGATGCCGAGGCGGGCGATCCACGAGCCCAGGTTGATGATCGCGCCGCTGCCCGCGGCGGCCATCACCGGCGCGATGGCCCCGGTCAGGAAATACGGGGCTTTGACGTTGACCCCGTAAACCTCGTCGAAGGTCGCCTCGTCAGTGGTAGCAGTGGTAGTCCGGGGGAAGATGCCGGCGCTGTTCACCAGGACATCGATGCGGCCGCCGAGAACGCGCAGTGCCTCCGCTGCGAGGTCCCTCGACGCCTGCCGGGACCCATCCAGGTCAGCCGCGACGAAATCGGCCCGGCCGCCGGCTGCGCGGATCCGGTCAACGACCTCGGCGCCGCGCTCGGCGCTACGGCCGCTCACCACGACGTGGGCCCCCTCGGCCGCGAACGCCAAGGCGATGGCTCGGCCGATATTACTGGTGCCCCCAGTGACCAGCGCAGTCTTGCCCTCAAGTCTCGCGCTCACCATGTCCCCTGTCGTGGCCAGTCTCGAAATAGACCGCTCAGCCCCCGACTATACCTACGAAAAACCAGGGTTCAGGTGTGCTGCGATCTGACTTCGGCCAGCCGTGCATTCAGGAACCGGCGCTCGGGGCCGGTGCCGGCGAGGGCCGCCGCCTCCTCGTAGGCGCTGGCGGCTTCCTCGGTGCGGCCGAGGCGGCGCAGGAAGTCAGCCCGGGTCGCGGGCAGCAGGTAGTAACCGGCCAGGGCGCCGCCGTCCTCCAGGCGCTGCAGCAACGGCAGCCCGGCCGCGGGGCCGTCGGTCATGGCCACCGCGACCGCGCGGTTCAGTTCGACGACTGGCGAGCCGGTCATGTCCGCCAGGTGCTGGTAGAGCCGGGCGATCGCCGGCCAGTCGGTGGCCTGCGCCGTCGGGGCGGCGGCGTGGCAGCCGGCGATGGCCGCCTGGATCTGGTACTGGCCAGACCGCTGGCCGGCGAGGGCCTCTTGGAGGTGCTGGTGGGCGAGGCCTATCTGGGCCTGGTCCCAGCGGGTGCGGTCCTGGTCCTGCAGGGTCACCAGGTCCCCGCGGTCGTTTACCCGCGCCGCCTGCCGCGCGCGGTGGAACAGCATGAGGGCGAGCAGTCCCTTGGCTTCGGGTTCTTCGGGCAGCAGTTCCGCCAGCACCTGGACCAGGGCGACGGCCCGGTCGCACAGGTCCCGCCGGATGAGGTCGTCCCCGGCGCTGGCCGTGTATCCCTCGTTGAATACCAGGTAGAGCACCGCCAGGACGCCCGGTACCCGTTGCGGCAGGGCGCTGGCCGGCGGTACCCGGTAGGGGATGCGCGCGTTGGCGATCTTGTGCTTGGCCCGGACGAGCCGCTTGGCCATCGTGGCCTCCGGCACCAGGAAGGCACGGGCGATCTCGGCGGTGCTCAGCCCGGTCAGGGTGCGGAGCGTCAGGGCGACCCGCGCCTCCATCGCCAGCGCGGGATGGCAGCAGGTGAAGATCAGCCGGAGCCGTTCGTCCGGGACGCCGCTGTCGTCAGCGCCTGGCTCCGGGTGGTCCGTTCCCTTGTCTCTGGTTGCCATCACGGCCAGCTCCTGCACCTTGGCCCGGTAGGTGCTGCTGCGCCGCAGGCGGTCGATGGCCCCGTTGCGGGCCACCGTCATCAGCCACGCCCCCGGACGGTTCGGCACGCCGTCGCGTGGCCAGCGCCGCAGCGCCTGGGTAAANNCATTCCTCGGCCAGGTCCCAGTCACCCGTCTGGTGGATCAAGGCCGCGGTGATGCGGCCCCACTCCTGACGGAAGGCATCGGCGGCGACCGTCCCCACGACGCTGACCGCGGTGGCCGCGGCCGGTGCCTCGCCCGCGCCGCCTGCCGGTTCCGGGGGCTGGCCACCGGATCCGGCTAGTCCTCCTCGAACGGCCAGAACGGCCTCACCTCCAACATGCCGAGGCGGGCCATCGGGTGCCTGCTCGCGACCTCGATGGCTTCGTCGAGGTCGGCGCACTCAAGCACATCGAAACCGGCGATCTGCTCCTTGGTCTCGGCGAACGGGCCGTCTGTCACGATGGCGCGGGAGTCCCTCACCCGTACCGTGCGGGCGCTGCCGGGTGGCTCGAGTTCGCTGCCGTACAGGCGAATACCACGGCCGTTCATCTCATCTACCCAAGGATCGACCGGTTCGATGCGGGCGAACTCCCTGGGGTCGACCGCCGGGTCGGTGCAGACCAGCATCATGTACCGGACCTTGCCTTCACCCGGCTCGGGCAGGGGCGCGTCCGGGGCACTGTCGGGCAGGGCGCGCACCTCGACCGATCCCAGCCAGGAGTGGGGGTGCCGGCTGGCCCACCGCACCGCCTCGTCCAGGCTGGCGCACTCGAGCACGTCGTAGCCGGCCACCTGCTCCTTGGTCTCCGCGTACGGCCCGTCGGTGATGACGAGCTCGCCGTCCCGGATCTTGATCGTGGTGGCGTCCGCCGTCGGCCGCAGGCGGCCCCCCTGCAGGTTGACCCCGGAGCGGACCGTCTCCTGCACCCAGGACGAAAACGAGGCCCAGTTCTCCTTTTCGTCCCACTCCGCGGCTACGTCCGGGTCGGCCGTGTGGATCAGCATGTAACGCATTCGCCCCTCCTCTACCGAACACTAGACGGGACAGGTGCCGGCACGGTCATCGCGTCCGCCGCCCTGCGGGCCGGCCACGCGCGGTGCCTCGGGCGGAAGGCGCGCCCGAGGCGGAGCCGCAGGTCCCTCAGTGCGGCGGCGGCCTCACCCGCGCGTACGTCCGCGGCCCGCTGCTCGGCGGCGGTGAGGCCATGCTCGCACTTGTACAGCTGGTACGACGGTGGGTAAACCATCGCTCCTCCATCCGGTGGAAGTCCTCTCGAGCCGCCCTTACGGCTCGTCCACTCGGACGACGAACGGGATCCCCCGCGATGGACACCTGCCAGAATCAGCCGACCGGCGCCGCCATCGGGTCCACGCCGGCTAGGTCCTTACGCGTGACCCGGATCGCGACCAGCGTGATGACCAGCGCCAGCACCGCGATCCCGGCCGAGACCAGGAATCCCTTCGAGAAGCCCGTGGCCAGGGCGTGGTCGGTTATCGCCTTCTGCAGCGCGACCGCCTTGGCGCCGGACACCTGGTGTCCGGCCTTCGCGGCTGCCGCCGCCTGGGACCGCAAGCTGTTCGCCACCGCGCTCCACGCGACGGTGCCGAGGACGGCGAGCCCGATCGAGCCGCCGACCTGCTGGCCGACGTTGAGCATGCTGGACGCGACCCCGGCGTCGGCGTTGCCCACCTTGGTCAGCGAGACCAGGGACAGCGGCACGAACACCAGGCCCAGCCCGAGCGCGGTGAGCATCATCGGCCCGAGCAGGCCGCCGACGTAGGTGCTGTGCTCGGTGATCCGGGACAGCCAGACCATCCCGCCGGCCATGATCGTGGCGCCGGTGATCATCAGGGGCCGGGCACCGATGCGGGCCACCAGCTGCGACGCGACCCCGGAGGCCGCCATGATCATGCCGACCATCGGCAGGAACGCGATGCCCGCCCGGAGCGGGCTGTATCCCCATACGTTCTGGACGAAGAGGGTCAGGAAGAAGAACATGCCGAACAGCGCGGTGCCGACGCAGAGGCTGATCAGGTAGGCGCCGGACCGGTCCCGGCTGCGCAGCACCCGCATCGGCAGCAGCGCGTGCTTGCTGCGCACCTCGATGAACCCGAACGCCACCAGCAGCACCACGGCGGCCACCAGCGAGACGATCACCTTGGTATCACCCCAGTGCGACACGCCGCTCTCGCTGGTCGCGGCGTTGGAAAGCCCGTAGACCAGGGAGGCGATCCCGAGCGTCCCGGTGATCGCGCCGGGCAGGTCGAAGCGCCCGGGACGCCGCTGCGACTCGGGCAGCACCCGCGTGGCCAGGGCTGCGACGACGAGCCCGATCGGCACGTTGACGAACATGATCCAGCGCCAGCTGAAGTAGTTGACCAGCAGGCCGCCGGCGATCAGCCCGACCGCGGCGCCGGCCACACTCATCGCCGCGTACACGCCTAGCGCGCGGTTGCGCGGCGGCCCCTCGGGGAAGGTGACCGCGATCAGCGACAGGGCGGTGGGGGCGGCCATCGCCCCGCCGACGCCCTGGATCACGCGCGCGGTGAGCAGCCAGGCCTGGTCGGTGGCGAACCCGCCGGCCAGCGAGGCTAGGGCGAAGACCAGGATGCCGGCGATGAAGATCCGGCGGCGCCCCAGTAGGTCGCCGGACCGTCCGCCGAGCAGTAGCAGTCCGCCGAACGCGAGCGTGTACGCGTTCACGACCCATTCCAGGTTCGAGTCGGAGAAGCCGAGCGCGTTCTGGATGTGCGGCAGCGCTACGTTCACGATGGTCGAGTCGAGCACGACCATGAGCTGAGCCGTCGCGATGACGGCCAGAGCCAGGCCGAGCCGCCTGCGCGGCTGCGCGGTGACGGCGGCCCCGGCCGCCACAGCGGTACCGGGTATGGTCCCGGTATCTGGTGATATCGCTGACAAGATAATCCCCTTTGCCCGAATTTTGGGCGTAGTCATCAGGCGCTGTGACCACAGTGGCCCGGTGAGCTGATCTAAAAGAAACCCCTGATGCCGAACGAACGGTGGCTAACCCCTCCAGCCCCCATCCGCGTGGTCCATCCCCGCGGCCAGCATCTTCTGGATGAGCGCGAGGAGGATGTGGCGCTCCGCTTCGTTGAGGGCGTAACACCAGGGCATCCGCAGGGCCAGTTCCTGCATCATCCGCTCCTTGGCGGCGATGCCCTCCGGGGTCAGCACCAGGTTCTTCACCCGGCGGTCCCGGAGGCTGGGCTCGCGGCGGGCCAGCCCGCGCCGTTCGAGCGTGTCGGCGATAGTCGTGACGAAGGAGGCGTCGCAGGCCATGTGCTGCGCCAGTTCCTTCATCGTCATGACCTCATCGAGCTTGAACAGCGCCAGCAGCTCGCTGGGGGCGATGTCGAACATGGCGGCGATCGACTGGCTGATCGCGCCAGCCCGCTTCACCAAATCCGTCAACCCGTTCACAATGTCCCGGTTCACGCCGTTGCTGCCCGGGGCTTCGTCGGCCCTGGCCGCATCCACGGTCTGATCCACGCTGATCACCTCCCGTCCTCGTATCTCTTGACCTACTCAACAGTTGAGTTACTCAAGTTATTTCCCGCATTTCCCCGTCATCTCCACCGCCTTCGCGGCCGGCATTAGCGACCGACCCGGCCAGCGTGTCCTGCTTCCGCTGCGTAGCCGCGCAGGCTATCTCCGCACGATGCGCGCCCCCGACGGCGTCCTTGCGGCCGCACTCGAGCCTGCCACGGAATGGTCGTCGGGTTGACCGACTGAGGAAACCACGGCCGTTCGGAAAATGCTTGGATCTTTTTCTGAACGGACGGGTGCCGTCGGCGGCGGGGGTAGTGAGCACGAAGGTACCGCCGTGGCGTTCGGCGCGGCGGCGCATGCTGGGAAGGCCGCCGGGAACGGGCGGGCGTGCCAAGATGGGCGACGTTCGGGCCGACGGCGAAACGATGGGCGAGATCGTCATGCGCGGCAACAATGTCATGGCCGGCTACTACCTCGATCCGGAGGCCACCGCCGAGGCATTCCGCGGCGGCTGGTTCCACAGCGGGGACCTCGGCGTCATGCATCCCGACGGGTACATCGAGCTGCGCGACCGCATCAAGGACATCGTCATCTCCGGCGGAGAGAACATATCCACCGTCGAGGTGGAGCAGGCGCTTATGAGCCACCCGGCCGTACTCGACGCGGCGGTCATCGGGGTGCCCGACGAGAAGTGGGGCGAGCGCCCCAAGGCGTTCGTCGTGCTCCGGGCAGGCCACGGCGCAACCCCGCAAGAGCTGCTCACGCACGTGCGCACCAAGATCGCCCGCTACAAGGCACCCCGCGAGATCGACATCACCCTCGAGCTGCCGAAAACATCCACGGGGAAGATCCAGAAGTTCGTGCTCCGCGAACCGGAATGGGCCGGACGCACCCACCGCGTACACGGCTAGCAACTCGCTCCCGGCCGGAATCGCCGTCCCTGTGGGGATAGTCGGCATATTTCTCGTTCTCGGAGTCATCGGGTAACGCAGGTTGGCCGGGATCAGGCCAGGCCGATTCGCAGAGCCAGGCGGGTCAGGTCGGCGCGGCGCCGGCAGCTGGTTTTGTCCCGGATCCGGTCCAAATGCGAGCGAACGGTGCTGATGCTGATGAACAGTTTCCCGGCGATCTGGGCATCGGTGTTCCCCTGTGCGACAAGCGCAACCAGTTCGCGCTCCCGTGCGCTAAGCAGCGGCACCGCCTGGGCCGTTTGGCCATTCTGGGGTTGAGCGGTGGCCAGCAGCATCGCGAACTCAGCGGCAGTGTGCAAGGTCATGGCGGATCCGCGCTCGCGCGCGATGAGTGTCTTCGCCGCGCCGAGTTCCTGCTCAGCGCGTTGCGCAGGTCCTCTCCGGCGCTCGGCATCTTGCGGCGGGTCGGGCAGCCCGCTTCGCTGCTGACCGGCCGCCAACGCCGCCCACAATGTTATGGCTGCATCCCATTGCAGGCGCATGGCGCACAGATGACCGCAGAAGTCGAGACAGTCGCTGATCATCAGCTGATGACCTGTCCGCAAGGCAAGGTCGAGAGCTTCGCCGAGCTGTGTGGCCGCCTCCTCCGTCCGTTCTGTACGCAGGTCGATATCTGCCAGGTGCGCCAGGCATTCCGCCTGAGAAAGGAGATCGCCTGCGTGCCGGGTAGCAGCCAGTGCCTGAGAGCATATTTCGCGGGCTTGAGCGTAGTCACCGGCCTCGGTCAGGGCGATGGTAAGGCCGAGATTGCATAGCCGTGCTATCCGGGGCGGTATCGTGGCGGGATCGATCAGCCGGGTTTGCTGCAGCAAGTCCAGCATGACGGCCTGATCACCGGAGTAGTACGCCAAGCCTGCCAGCCAGTACAGTGCGTTCGCTTCCCCGCCTGAGTCACCTAGTTGGCGGGAAATTGCCAATGCCTCGCGAATTTCCTGGCTTGCCTCAGAAATATCGCCTAGATTCGCCAGGCAGGATCCCCGGCCGCTGAGTGCCCTGATGAGAAGAGACGACGGCGGTCGCGCCGCCAGAAATCTCCGCGCTGCGGTGAAATGCTGAAGACTCGCCGGGTCGCTGGCTCCGGACGACAACTCGCCGAGCCACACTTGCGCAGCGGACCACTCATCACTTCCTACCTCGCCGTGCTCTGCTGCGGCGCTCAGGAACTCATATCCGGACGCGGTGCGGCCGCGCAGTTTCCACCAGGGCGCCAGAGCCATTGCCAGCCGCAGAGCCATAGCCCGGTCATGTTCCAGGCACCATTTCAGGCTTACGTGCATCATCGCGTCCTCGGCGTCCAACCAGCAGGCTGCGGCTAGCTGCCCGGCGCTTGAATCCATCGCGGCTGAGGCCTCTTGCGCAACTTGCAACGCATCCCCTGCCACCGCGGTCGCTCCATCCAGGGTGAAGGAGCCGGGGAAAACCGCCAGCCGGCGAAACACCCGCTGACCCGTCTCATCTAGCAGGTGGTAACTCCACTCGACGGTGGCAGCCAAGGATCGATGGCGCGGCGCGGAGGTTAGGCCCGCTCCGGCCAGAACGGCGAAACTGCCCTCCAGTCGCGTTACCAGCTGTCCCAAGCCGAGCGCCTCGACGCGCGCCGCGGCCAGCTCAATGGCGAGCGGCATTCCGTCGAGCCTGGCAACCAGGCGCCTGGACAGCGGCGCGGTTGTCTCGTCCAAGATGAAATCCGGTTCCACCTGCCTAGCCCGGTCGGCGAACAGGAGCACCGCATCAGCTTCCTGATCGGGACCATCAGCCGCCGCTACCGGCAGTGGCCGCAGCCGGTACCGCGTTTCTCCTGCCACTCCGATCGGTTCGCGGCTAGTCGCCAGCACCGCCAGATCATCCGCCACCGCCAGTAGCGATCTGCACAGCTCGGCCGCTGCGCCGAGCACGTGTTCGCAGTTGTCTAGGACCAGGAGCAGTTGCCGGCGCGTCAGGGTCGTACCGATCGAGGCCGCTGTCGGCTGATCACCGGCTCGTGCAATGCCCAGGGCGTTAGCCACGGCGGGCGCGATCAGCGCCATATCAGTCACCTGGGCAAGTTCAACCAGCCAGACCCCGTCAGCGAATCTGCCCGAGACCCGGCGAGCTACTTCGCTCGCTAGCCGCGTCTTGCCCACCCCGCCGGGCCCAGTCACCGTTACGAGCCTGCGCTCGCCTAGGAGAGCAGCGACCCGCGCTGTGTCAGTCACACGATCGACGTAACTGGTCAGCGAGAGCGGGAATCCATGCAGGTCTCCATCCACAAGCCGGATCATAACCATCGCCTCGGGTGGCAGGCTCTGCTCCGGGGCAAGGGCCGGACGGAGAAGCGCCCACACCCAATGAGCGGGCCAGCCCGGTCGATCTGCGAAGGCTATCGGGTCGCGAGCTGCGCCACGGCGACGCCATTGACACCTCGCATTACTAGGCATAGGTTCACGGGGCATGGAGCGTGAACGGCTCAAGGGAAACCTGCTCGGCTGGGCGACCCAGGGTGCCTGGCCGCCGGCCGCCGGCCCGGCCTGGGGCGAGCCGGGATGGCCGGCATGAGCTCGGCGGCCGGCATGAGCGCGGCGGGCTCTGACCTGATCGCCGGGTACCTGGACCAGATGCGCAGCGGGCTGCGGGTGCCGGCGGCCGAGGCGGAGCTGATCCTGGCCGAGGCGGAAGATCACCTGCGCGAGACGGCCGCGGCGGGGCGGGAGGTCGGGATGACCGAACGTGAGGCGCAAGAGGCGGCCATCTCCAGCTTCGGGCCGGTGCGGGCCGTCGTCCGCGCGCACCGCGCGCACCGCGGCTGGCTCGCCGCTGCCGCCGAGGCGGGCCTGGCGGCCTGGAAGCTGGCCGCCGTCCTGCTTCTGACCTCCGGCGTTACCGGCCTGGCGATCGACACCATGCTCAGGAACTGGCCGCCCGTCGTCACGGTGACGCCGGGCTCACAGACCCCGTGCTGGCCCTGCTTGCGGACCCAAGCCGCCGTGATAGTCAATCCCGTGTGGCCGACGTGGGCCGTCGCGGCCGTCGGCGGCGTGATCCTGCTGGCGGGCTGCGGCCTGATCCTGCGCGTGCGGCGGCGCCGGGGACGCGGGATGCTACTCGGGGGCTTCTTCCCGATGGTGGCGGCGGGCTTCTTCGGCGCCATCGCCCTGGCGCTCACCACGCTGAGCGCGGGCGGTGTGGGGGTGCCCGTTCCCGGCGGCCTGGCGCCCGGCCCCGGCTCCGCCGTCGCCAGCTCCCCCGCCGTTGCCGACTACCTGTCCGTCGCCGACTACCCCGCCGTTGCTGTCTACCTGGCCGTCGCCGCCTACCTGGCGCTGGCCGTCGGCTACGCCATCGCGATGGCCCGGACGCTGCGCCGCGAGCGTCGTGAGCAGGTAGGCACGTTCGGCCGCATTCTGGGTGAGGGCTAGCGCGGCATCGCAAGCCTGCGCCACGGCGGGTTCGGGAATCCGCGCCCAGCTCTGACTCTCCGTCGGCTTCCCGGACTTGGAGGGAATCAGTGCTTTCAAAGCCCGCAAGGGAGTTACGTACCCGTCCTAGCAGCGGGACAGGGCCTCACGCAACGGATCCAGGCCCATGGCGCCCAGGCTGAGCGCCCTGGAGTGGAAGTCCTTGAGGCTGAAGGCACCTCCGGCCCTGGCCTTGGCTTCTTCTCTGGCCTGGAGCCAGACTCGTTCGCCGAGCTTGTAGGACGGGACCTGCCCGGGCCAGCCGAGGTAGCGGTGCAGTTCGAAGCGCAGCCGCTTCTCGTCCCAGCTGGAGTGGGCCTGCAGGAACTCCCAGGCGGTCCCGGCAGTCCAGCGCTCGCCCTCCCGCCAGCCGGTGCCCTTGGGGATCTCCAGCTCTAGATGCACCCCGATGTCCAGGGCCACGTTGGCGGCGCTCATCATCTGCATGTCGAGCATCCCGAGATACGCCCCCGGGTCGTCGTCCAGGTATCCGAGCTCGCCCATGAGCCGCTCGGCGTAGGTCGCCCAGCCCTCGCCGTAGCCCGAGACCCAGGACATCAGTCGCTGCCAGCGGTTCAGGGTCTCCCGCTCGGTCAGGGACTGCGAGATCTGCAGGTGGTGACCGGGAACACCCTCGTGGTAGACGGTCGTGACCTCCTTCCAGGTCGCGAAGCTGTCCAGACCTGACGGCACCGACCACCACATCCGCCCAGGCCGGGACCAGTCCTCCGACGG
>PLIQ01000113.1:0-10329 GCA_003140115.1 Actinomycetota bacterium
TGGGTTCGGTGACGTAATGGCGTCCGCAGGGCATGGTCCAGCGGACTTCGCCGCTGGGGAGGTGCTCGGCTTTCCAGCGGGGGTCTTGTTTCATCCGGTGACAGTGGCGGCACTTAGGGTCGCCGTTGCACAGGCAGGTCCGTCCCCCCGCTTCGTACGGGATATTGTGTTCGAAGTCGGAGTGGGTGGCGGGGCGCTGGCAGCCGGGGCCGGTGCATGTGGCGTGCCGGACCTGGGAGAGGTGCCGGAGCTTGACGCCGGGATCATGGCCGTTGGCCTGGTGCCGGTGATCGCAGTCCTCGGTGGGGATCGGCTCGATGTCGATGAGCAGGTCGCGGTGGCCGGGGATGCCGGTGCAGAACCGCCAGCTGCCGTAGCCGCCGGGCGGGCCGGGCTGGCCGGCGGGGGTGAAGGTGAACCGGGGCCGGCCGGGCGGACCGGGGCCGCCCGGTGTGCCGGGTTTGGCGTGGTGCCGGGGGCCGCTGGCGGGTGCGGGGCGGGCGCAGCCGTGGCCGATCGCGTGACCCTGGCTGTCGGTGACGGTGACGCACCAGGTGGAGCGGGGGTTGCGGGCGGCGGCTTCGGCGAGGTCGCGGGCCAGATCGGGGTCAATGGGGCCGATCCCGGCCAGTTCCCCGGGCCGGGCCGCGAGGTGGGTCAGTGTGACCGCGGGGACGGTCATGTTGACCCGGCCGGCGAACCCGGGCGGGATCACCCCGGCCACCGGCCCGGACGGCACCGGGATCGGGGACCCGGCCGGACCGTGTCCGCCGCCTGAGGCGGGTCCGCTGTCGGGGGCGTGTCCGCTGTCGGGGGTGCGGGTGCTGTCCGGGGCATGCGCGCTGGCTGGGGGCCGGGAGTCGGTGCCGAGCAATATGTCGAGGTAGGCCCGGGCGCGTAGCGCGTCCATGCCGCCGTCCAGGCCGGCTTTGCGGAGTTCCTTGGCCCAGGCGGTGACCCGCTGGTCGGCGGCGAGGACGTCGGCGGGGGGGAGTTCGCGGCCGGCCAGGCCGGCGTTGCCGGAGTCTTCGGCCCAGCGTTCCACCCGGGTCTTGGTGGCGGCGTGCTCGCGGCGTTTCCTGGCGTGGCCGGGGTTCACGTCCATGACGGCGCGGCGGATCGCGGCCCGCAGCCCGGCCGGGGTCAGCGACCCGGCCCGGCCCAGCACCATCGCCTCAGCGGCCCGGGCTTCGGCCGGGTCCAGCAGCGCGGTGGCATGGGCGATGAGGGCGGCTTTATCCTGGCTGATGATCCCGGCCCGGAACATGGCCCTGGTGCCGGGCAGGTTAACCTCCAGCTGCCAGGCCAGGTCCAGCATCTCCTCAGCATCACCCGCCGAGACGCCGAGCACCGCGCCGAGCTCCGGGGCGGTGAACTCATCCCATCCCTCGGGCATCTGCGCCGGGCCCGCCACGACGGCGCCGGGAGCGGGGCGGCGGCGGATCAGCTCGGCGATCGCGGCGTGTTTACTGGCACTGGCATTGGCTTGCACGCGGTCCTGCGCGCAGATCACGCCGACCAGTTCATCGTCAGACGCGCCGATGTAACGGTCGTCGTCACCGGCCGCGTCCTCCAGGAACGACCCCAGCGTCGCGCAGCCGGGCGCGACGTCGAGGGGCTGGCCGGTGGCGAACCCGGCCGCCGGGCTCGCATGCTCACCCGGGTAGGTCTGCGCGGACCCGGGCATCCCGGGGCCACGCCGGCCGGTCACCATGGCGCCCAGGGCGCCCAGCAACCCGGTCTGGCCCCACCGGGCCGCAGCCTCCGCCGCCCGGGCCCGGTCCGCGGTGATCTCGCGGGCCTCGGCGATCAGCGCGGCCAGCTCGTGGTCATCCAGCCCGGGCGGCGCGGCGTTGTCGGGGTCCTCGTCCTCGTCCGGGTCACCGGGGTCCTCGTCGTCGGCGATGGCGGCCAGGTAGGCCTCATCCCAGTCCGGGCTCTGCGGCACCAGCCGCCAGCCTGGCGACCCGAGCGACGGGCGGTCACCGGATCCCGCGGGCACGCCGGACGGGTGGCCGTCCGGCCCGGGGTCGCGGGGAACCGGTGTTTCGCTCATGAGCCACGGTCCGTTCGGATTAAATGATCTTTATCGACTTCTAATTCTAGTTTAGCTGCCACCGCTGACATTTTAGGGAACACCACACCGAAATAGGCTGGATCAGGCGCAAGGATTCCGCGATCTACTACGATTCTTGCGGGTCATGCAGGCCAGGGGCCCGGATATCTGGGCCGACGGTAGACTAACCGGGACTTTTTGCTCGAACCGGGTCGCGCCGTTGGCCGTCTACGGTGGTAGAGCCGATCACCATTCAGGGAGCCGTACGTGCGGCAGCGAAGGCAACCCTCCAGACCGAGGACGACGGGCCGGCTGGGCCGATGGGCGGCAGCCGGGGTGTTGCTCGGCTGCGCCGTGACCGCGTGCTCGGCGGAGGCGGCGCCGGTGCCGGCTCCGACCAGCAGCCAGGCGGGGCAGTTCCGGAGTTCGGACGCTCCGGCCCTGCTGGTTCAGTGCATGCTCAGCCAGGGGACCCTGGGGCGGTCCGACTCCATCTTCTCCGGCTCGCCGGGCTGGCTGCGGAGCGGGAACATCGTCATCACGGCGGCCACGGCGGCCAAGTTCGACGCCTGGTACCGGGACAACGACGGGATCAGCGTGGCGGGCAAGACCCTGTCGCAGTGGACCCAGTGGGCGGCCTCCAACAACGAGTTGCCCGCCGCGGTGTGCGGTGGTTCGGTGTCGGCGTTCGCCTTGCAGAGGAAGGTGTTCGGGAAGGATCCCGGGGCCGGTAACCCGTGGCGGTGACCGTCACGGGGTAGGGCGAGGGTGGTCCGCGTGGCTGGCCGAGCCCTATCGTGGTAGAATACGCGTTCGATTACCGGTTATGCTGTGAGGATGACCGGGTATACACCGCCAGGATGGCCGGCCGGGGTGCACCCGCCGGACAGCGAGGAGTTCGAGTCCACCGCGGTCACCTGGCTGCTGGACGTGGTGCCGCCCGATTACCGGCTGCACGGGGTGCTGCGCCGGTATCCGGTGGCGCTGGCCGCGATGGCCAGGTACCACGCCAAGGCGTGCGTGGAGGGCGCGCGGGAGGGTTACCGCACGGCGCGGACCGAGCTTGCCGGGGCGCTGCCGCCGCACGCGATCGACACCGTGCTGGCCGCCTACCGCAAGGAAGGGGTCCGGCTGGCCGCTACCGCGCGCGCGGTCGGGTTGATCGAGCGGGCGCTGCGGGGCGAGGTGTTCTCGCCGAAGATGCAGGACAAGCGGACGGCCAGGTAGGAAAGCTGCAGGGGCGACCGTATCGTGAGATCATTGACTCAAGCTAGCCGGGGGGCGGCGCAGGCTTGGGGCAGCGAGAAGGAAGTGGTCCAGTGTCACGGCAGGCCCGGATCCTGCTGGTTGACGACCGGCCGGAGAATCTGATCGCACTCGAGGCGATCCTGTCTTCGTTGAACCAGATCCTGGTGCCCGTCCAGTCCGGCGAGCAGGCCATACAAGCCGTGCTGGCCGACGAGTACGCGGTCGTGCTGCTGGACATCATGATGCCGGGGATGGACGGCTTCGAGACCGCCGCCCAGATCAAGCGGCAGGCCAAGAGCCGCGAGGTGCCGATCATCTTCCTGACCGCCGCGACCATGCAGCCCGAGCAGGCGTTCCGCGGCTATGCGGCGGGCGCGGTCGACTACCTGGCCAAGCCGTTCGATCCGTGGGTGCTGAAGGCCAAGGTATCGGTGTTCGTCGACCTGTATCTGCGGTCCAGTGAGTCGGTCATGGACCACCTGTCCACGGGCCTGGGCGCGGTGGAGGAGACGCTGGCCCTGCTGCGCAAGCTGCCCGCGGTGTTGTGCGACGACGAGGCCCAGGAGACGGCGGCCCAGCTAGCCGGGCGGGTCGGGCGCCTGCGTGACGCCCTGGAGGCGTTCGGGAGCGGGGCTAGCTAGCGGGGCGGGCTGTGGGGGCCAGCGCCGACTGGGTCCAGCCGTCGCCCGGCACGTAGTGCCTGACCACCCGGGCCGGGACGCCGGCCACCACGCACCGGTCCGGGACCGTGCCGCGGACCACGGAACCGGCCGCGACCACGACGTTGCGGCCGATGCAGGCGCCCGGGAGTACGATCGCCCCGGCGCCCAGCCAGCTGCCGGAGCCGATCCGCACGGCGGCATTGCACGGCATCTGCCGGCCGATCGGCTCGTCCGGGTCGGTGTAGCCGTGGTTCTGGTCGGTGATGTAGACGTAGGGGCCGGTGAACACGTCGTCCCCGATGCTCAGCGACTGGTGCGCGACGATATGACTGCCCCGGCCGATCACGCAGCGGTCCCCGATACGCAGCACCGGGGCCGGGCCGAGATCCTGACCGGGCACCATCCCGGCCGACAGGGACACCAGGGCGCCGATCAGCGTGCCGTCGCCGATGGCGATCCAGCGCTCACCGAACAACGAACCGGGCGGGAAGGCCGCCATCGATCCGGGACCGAACGCGGCGAACCGGCGCCCGGCGGGAGTGTCGGCGGTGATCACCCCGGCGCGCTGGGCAGCGTCCCAGGCCCGGTGGACCAGCTGCCAGCGGAGCCGGGCCAGGGGTTTCATGGGGAGGCTGAGGCGGCCAGCTGGCCGCAGGCGCCGTCGATCTCGCGGCCGCGGGTGTCGCGGACGGTGACCGGGACGCCGTGGGACTCCAGGCGACGGACGAACTCGCGCTGGGCGCTGGGACGGGACGCGGTCCACTTCGAGCCGGGCGTCGGGTTGAGCGGGATCAGGTTGACGTGGACGAGCCGTCCGGCCAGCAGCGAGCCCAGCAGGTCGGCGCGCCAGGCCTGGTCGTTGATGTCCTTGATCAGGGCGTACTCGATCGAGACGCGGCGGCCGGTGACGGCCGCGTAGTCCCACGCGGCGTCCAGGACCTCGGCCACCTTCCAGCGGCGGTTGACCGGGACCAGGGTGTCGCGCAACTCGTCGTCGGGGGCGTGCAGGGAGACGGCCAGGGTGACCGAGAGGTGTTCGGCGGCCAGGCGGGCGATGGCCGGGACCAGGCCGACGGTGGAGACGGTGACCGAGCGGTGGGAGATGCCCATGCCCTCGGGGACCGGCTCGGTCAGCCGGCGGACGGCGGCTACCACGTTGGCGTAGTTGGCCAGCGGCTCCCCCATGCCCATGAACACCACGTTGGAGACCCGGCCCGGCCCGCCTGGGACCTGGCCGCTGGCCAGCACTCTTGCGCCGGCCACGACCTGGGCCACGATCTCGGCGGTGGATAGGTTGCGGGTCAGGCCCGCCTGGCCGGTGGCGCAGAACGGGCAGCCCATCCCGCAGCCCGCCTGCGAGGACACGCACATCGTGACCCGGTCCGGGTAGCGCATCAGCACCGACTCGACCAGCGCCCCGTCGAACGCCCGCCACAGCGTCTTGCGCGTGGTCCCGTCGTCGCAGGACAGCTCGCGCTCGGCGGTCAGCAGCGGGGGCAGCAGGGCGTCGGCCAGCGCGGCCCGGGACGTGAGCGGCAGGTCGGTCATGTCGTCGGGGTGTTCGGTGTAGCGGCCGAAGAAGTGCCGGGACAGCTGGACGGCGCGGAACGACGGCTCGCCCAGGCCGGCGACGGCGGCGCGGCGGCCGGCCAGGTCCAGGTCGGCGAGGTGCCGGGGCGGGCGCCCGCGACGCCCGGCCGGGGCGATCAGGCCGGGGGGATCCGGGAGCAGCGTGAGCGGCACGGGACGCGCCAGGGCGGCATCGCGTGAGGGGGGACGAGCGGGTGTCACCGATGTCCGTTCGATAGAAAGGGTTTTCTTAAGGATAGGGCGGCGGGCTGGCTGCGGCGGCCCGAAGGCGCGGGTCGGGTTTGAGCTCGGCCATTAAGTCAGTACATTTCGTTCATGGGCATGACGCAGGTCCCGGTGACACTGCTGGAGAGCTCCAGCCCGTACGGCAGCCGCAAGGTCACCGTCGAGTACGACGGCCTGGTCACGGCCGCCTACCTGCACGACGACACGGGGGCGATCTCCGCGACCTGGATCGCCAACCACCGGCCGGCGCCGCAGACGACCGACCAGGCGCGGCTGGACGCCGGGCGCGCGCCGCTGATGCCCGCCGGGCGGACCAAGCATCCGGGCGGCCGCCCGCCGCTGCGGGCCGACACGCTGGAAGCGCTGTGGTTCGAGGAGGGCGACGGGGTGGCGATCCTGGAGAGCGGGCGGCCGCTCGCGGTGATCGCCGGCTGGTCCGACATGGACCGGGGCATGCCCGGCTACAGCGCCGACGTGATCGGCCAGACGCCGTTCGGCTGGTCACTGGACGACGCCATGGAGGGGCTGGCGCCCCGCCTGGAGCGGTCCCGGGCCTACTGGCGGTGGCGGCAGTCGCCCAACGGCTGGAGTCAGTTCCAGCAGGCGCTGCTCGGTCACCTGCAGCCCCGGCTCGGGCCGGGCGGGCACTACTGGGACGCCTCGGCGGGCAAGCAGCCGCTGGCCGGGGTTACCGAACGGCCGCCCTCGGCGCGGCGCCCGTACACGGTGCTGTCCACGGTGGGCATGAGCGCCCAGCGGATGCCGGTGGTGGAGCAGGTGCTTGACGACCCGAGCGGCTACGCCCGGATCGAACTGGCGGTGGCGACTACGCTGCCGAGTGCGCAGGTGGCCCGGGTGTTCCTGTGGCTGGCCACCTACCCGTGGCACGCCGTGACGTGGTTCGGGCCCGGCCACAGTGTCCGCTGGTACCACGAGCCGTCGACGTTCCCGCTCGGCAACGGGGGGTCGGAGGCGGTGCTGCTGCTCGACTCCCCCGGCGCGCTGGAGGGGCCGGAACCACCGGACCTGTCGGGGTTCGCGTTCGGCGGGGATCCCGTGCGCTGGCTGTGGATCCTGCCGATCTCCGAACGGGACCGGCAACTGGCCAAGGAGCGCGGCTCGTCCAGCCTGGTCAGCCGGCTGGCGGCCCAGCATAAGAGCTGGGTCGTCGGCGCCTAGGCTTTTGCGGGTCCTTGGGGTCCTTGGGGCTAGCGGGCCGGGATGAACAGGTAGAGCAGGAACCAGACCACCGGCGCGGCGACCACCAGGGAATCGAGCCGCTCCAGGATGCCGCCGTGACCGGGCAGCAGGGTGCCCATGTCCTTGATGTCCAGGTCGCGCTTGATCATGGATTCGACCAGGTCGCCGAGCGTCGCGGCCAGCACCACCGCCGCCCCGGTGAGCACGCCCTGCCAGGCGTGGCCGTGCAGCAGCAGCGTCACGCAGAGCCAGCCCGCGACCAGGCACGCGACGACCGAGCCGGCGAACCCTTCCCAGGTCTTCTTGGGGCTGATCGCCGGGGCCAGCGGATGGCGGCCGGTGGTGATCCCGGCGAAGTAGCCGCCGATGTCGCTGCAGACGGTCAAGATGACGAACGTCAGCACCCGGCGCGGACCGTCCGCCGGGACCAGCATCGCGGCCACGAACGAGGCCAGGAACGGAAGGTAGGCGACGGCGAAGATGCCCGCCGTCGTGTCCTTGACGTAGCCGGAGGTCCCGCCGAACAGCCGCCAGGCAAAGATGGCGATCACGGTCAGCCCGAGCGACGCCAGCGCGTACCGTGGCCCGAGCCAGTAGGCGCAGGTCACGACCGCCGCGCCGCCGACCGCTACGGGGATGGCCGGGATGTTGATGTCGCGCTTGGCCAGGGCGCCGGTCAGCTCGGCCAGCGCGATGAGCACCGCGATCCCCATGTACGCCAGGAACGTGGCCTTGACGGTGAACAGCGTGAGCACCGCCAGGCCGCCGAGGCCGACGCCCACGCCGATGGCGGCAGGCAGGTTGCGCCCGGCGCGTCCCTTGGGTTTCTCGGGGTCCTTGGTTTCCGGTCCGGCTGGGTCCACTAGACCTCGAGGAGCTCGGCTTCCTTGTGCTTGAGCAGCTCGTCGACCTGCGCCTCGTAGGTGTGGGTGAGGTCGTCGAGTTCACGCTCGGCGCGGCGCACGTCGTCCTCGCCCGCGTCGCCGCTCTTGATCATCTTGCTCAGGGTGTCCTTGGCGTGCCGCCGGATGTTCCGGATGGCGACGCGGCCGTCCTCGGCCTTGTGCCGGGCGGTCTTGATGTACTCGCGGCGACGCTCTTCGGTGAGTTCGGGGAGGACGATCCTGATGATGGTGCCGTCGTTGTTGGGGTTCACGCTCAGGTCGCTGTTCCTGATCGCCCGCTCGATGGCCGCCAGCGAGCTCTTGTCGAACGGCTGGATGATCACCATCCTCGGCTCCGGGACGTGGAACGAGGCGAGCTGGTTGACCGGGGTCTGCGTCCCGTAGTAGTCGGCCGTGACCTTGCTGAACATGGACGGGTGGGCGCGGCCGGTACGGATGACGGCGAACTCCTCCTTGGCGACCGTGACGGCCTTGTCCATCTTCTCTTCGGCTTCGAAGAGCGTGTCATCGATCATGTTCGGCTCCGTTTACTTCCAGTGCCTATGGAGCTTAGCTGTCTTTGCGGCTGTCNNCGGTCGTCGTTACGGCCTCTTTACGGTCCGAGCGGGTCCTCCGGGTCCTCTCGGGCGCTGGTGCGGCTGATCAGCGTGCCCACCTTCTCGCCGCGGATGGCCCGGACCACGTTCCCCTCGCCCATGAGCGCGAACACCACGATCGGCAGTCCGTTGTCCATGCACAAGGTGACGGCCGTGGTGTCCATGACCTTCAGTCCGCGGCTCAGGTACTCGGTGTAGTCCAGCCGGGCAAAGCGCACCGCGTCCGGCGTGGTGTACGGGTCGGCGTCGTACACGCCGTCCACCTTGGTGCCCTTGAGCACGGCGTCGGCGCCGATCTCCAGGGCCCGCTGCGCGGCGGCGGTGTCGGTGGAGAAGTACGGCGCGCCGAGCCCGGCCCCGAAGATCACTACCCGGCCCTTTTCCAGGTGCCGGATGGCGCGGCGCGGGATGTAGGGCTCGGCGACCTGGCCCATGGTGATGGCGGTCTGCACCCGGGTGTCGATGCCCTTCTTCTCCAGCACGTCCTGCAGGGCCAGGCAGTTGATGACCGTGCTGAGCATGCCCATGTAGTCGGCGCGGGCCCGGTCGATGCCGCGTTCGGCCAGGGCCGCGCCGCGGAACATGTTGCCGCCGCCGACTACGGCGGCGACCTGCACGCCTTCCTTCACCGCGGCGATGATCTCGGTGGCCAGGTGGGCGACCACGTCCGGCGAGATGCCCAGGGGCTCGGAGCCCGCGAACAACCCGCCGGACAGCTTGAGTACCACCCGATGCCAGCTCGGATGCAGCACCCCCGCGGTTCCCGTCATCGTTTGGCTTTCCTTTTGGCTCTCCGGTTTGGCTTTTTTGGCTTTCCGGTTAGCTTTTGGCTTAGGCCTGGCCGACCTGGAACCGGGCGAAGCCGGTGACGGTCACCCCGTTCTGGCTGAGGACCTGCTTAATCGTGGTCTTCTGGTCCTTCACGAACGCCTGCTCGGTGAGCACCGCGTCCTTGAAGTAGGAGTTCAGCCGACCCTCCACGATCTTGGCGATGGCCTGCTCGGGCTTGCCCTCGTCACGGGTGATCTGCTCGGCGATCCGGCGCTCCTTCTCCACCACGTCGGCCGGGACGTCCCCGCGCGTGGTGTAAAGCGGCCGCATGGCGGCGACCTGCTGAGCGAGATCCGTGGCGACCTCCGCGTTGGGCTTGTCCAGCTGGACGAGCACGCCCAGGGTGGGAGGCAGGGCCGCGTCGCTGCGGTGCAGGTACTGCTTCACGTATCCGCCATCGAACCGAACGAACCGGCCGAGCTCGAGCTTCTCTTTCAGGCTCGAGCCAGCCTCCTCGATGAGCTGCTCGACGGTGACGCCGGGCTTGGCCTCGGTACCCAGCAGGGACAGCCGGTCGGCCACCTTGCTGGCGATGGCGGCGTTCGCGATCTGGGCGGCGGTCTCCTGGAACAGGGGGGTCTTGGCCACGAAGTCGGTCTCGCAGTTCAGCTCGAGCAGCACGCCGGCTGAGGTGCCGTCGAGCTCCGCGGTGACCAGGCCGTTGGCCGCCGTGCGGGCGGCTCGCTTGCCCGCGTCCTTGACGCCCTTGACGCGGAGCAGTTCGATCGCGCTCTCGAAGTCGCCATCGGACTCGGTGAGCGCGTTCTTGCAGTCCATCATGCCGGCGCCGGTCTGGTCCCGGAGCCGCTTTACGTCAGCGGCAGTGAAGTTCGCCATGTCCTCGTCTCTCGATCTTTACGTCTTTTTACGTCTTTACTCGTTGTCGGCGGCTGCGGCCGCGGGCGTGTCGGTGATCTCGCCGATCGTTTCGGTGAGGGGCGCATCGTCGGCGGACGCTTCGTCGGCGGCTGCTGCTGCGTCGGCGGCCGCCTCGCTGGCGGTCGCTGCGTCGGCGG
>PLIQ01000113.1:10351-24843 GCA_003140115.1 Actinomycetota bacterium
GTTTGTGTCGCAGACCCTTGGAGAAGCTCGCGCTCCCACTCGGCGAGCGGCTCCTCGGTGCCGATCGGGCTGCCGGCCGGCTTCTCATCCGTGCTGGACGCGCCGGCCCGGGCGATCAGGCCNNCAGTTGGTGTCGAGGATGGCCACCACGGGGATGCCGAGCTTGCGCGCCTCGTTGACCGCGATGTGTTCCTTCTTGGTGTCGACCACCCAGATCGCGCTCGGCACCCGGGCCATGTCCCTGATCCCGCCGAGGGTGCGGTCCAGCTTGTCGTGCTCGCGCCGCAGGTGCAGGAGCTCCTTCTTGGTCATGCCGGAGCCGGCCACGTCGGCGAAGTCGATCTCCTCGAGCTCCTTGAGCCGCTGCAGCCGCTTGTAGACGGTGGAGAAGTTGGTCAACATCCCACCCAGCCAGCGCTGGTTCACGAACGGCATCCCGACCCGGCGCGCCTGCTCGGCGATCGCCTCCTGGGCCTGCTTCTTGGTGCCGACGTACAAGATGGTGCCGCCGTGAGCGACGGTCTCCTTGATGAACTCATACGCGCGGTCGATGTAGTCCAGCGACTGCTGGAGATCGATGATGTAGATGCCGTTGCGCTCGGTAAAGATGTAGCGCTTCATCTTCGGATTCCAGCGCCTGGTCTGGTGCCCGAAATGGACACCGCTCTCCAGGAGCTGCTTCATGCTGACGACCTGAGCCACTGGCACGGTCCTTTCCTTCGTGCGCCGCGTTTTCAGGTGCGACGCTTCTCGGTTGGTTCCTGGTGCCCGTGGGTTGACGCGCCTGCGGTCGGCCTGGTGGCCGACGGACCGAGCGGCGCGTCCCGCCGGGGGGCTAGCCCCGGACAGCAAGCGGGCACGCGATTTAGCCGCCGAGCACGCGCCTACGCGGCGCAGCTACGGCGACCTTCACTAAGGATACTTGACGTTCCCGGTCGCCCGCGCACAGCCGGTCATCCGTGCTCTGCCCTAGGCGGAGGCCCTGGTGGGGGTGGACCTGGATGGGGCCCGGGAGGGGGCTCGGGGACGCGATGAAACCTCAGTTTCACCAACTAGAACACACTGACGGCCCAGTTTCATCCCGTTTGTGGTGGCACCGGGGTCGGGTGTGTAGCGGGTTGGAGTTGTCGCTCGGCGGCGCGCCGGTACCGTGGTACGGGCGGGTGCTGTGGTGCGGGAGCGACCCGTGGTGCGTCTGGCCGCGGGCTGCGCGTCCCGGTTTCCGGGTCGATGTCACCGTCGTACTTGTTCTAGCTGGACCGATGTCACATCGACCTGCCTCCAACTGCGGGATCCTCGCGCAGATCCTGGCGATCGGGACATCGGAGTGGATGGTGGGACGGGTGAGCCACCGGCTGGGTGGCGGCCGACCGGCTGTCGCCCCCTCGACTCCGTGGCCCTCTGGGCGCGGACCGCTGCCGGGCGCCACCCGCAGGGCGGCTAGGCGCGGGGATGAGCCTGGCGGTAGCTGGACTTGAGGCGCTCGATGGACACGTGGGTGTAGATCTGGGTGGTCGCGGGCGAGGAGTGGCCGAGGATCTCCTGGACGCTGCGCAGGTCGGCGCCGCCCTCGAGCAGGTGGGTGGCCGCGGTGTGGCGCAGGCCGTGCGGGCCCGTATCGCGGGTCGCGCCTCCTTCGCGCAGGAGCTGGTGGACGATCCGGCGGGCGGTACGCGGGTCCAGGCGGCCGCCGCGCACACCGAGGAACAGGGCCGGTCCACTGCTTGCGGCGGCCATGGCGGGCCGGCCTTGGCCGAGCCAGGCGGTGACCGCGCGGAGGGCGGGCACGCCGACCGGGACGGTACGTTCCTTGTCGCCCTTGCCCCGGACCCGGACGGTCCTTCTGGCGTGGTCGAAGCTGTCTGCGGTCAGCGCGCACAGTTCGCTGACCCGGATGCCGGTCGCGTAGAGCAGTTCCAGGACTGCGGCGTCGCGCAGGGCGACCGCGGCCTCGGCGGCCGTAGCGGCCGTCGGTGCGGGGGCTGCCGATCCGGAGCCTGCCGAATCGGGGGCTGCCGAGTCGCGAGCTTGCGCCGTGGCTGCCGGTGCGCCAGCCTGCGCGGCGCGGTTGGCCGTGTCCAGCACAGCCCGCATCTCGTCCTGGCGCAGCACGTGGGGCAGGGTGCGGCGGGTCTTCAGGGTGCCGAGCCGCGGGCCGGGATCCACGGCCAGCCAGCCGCAGCGGTGACCGAAGGCGGTGAACGTCCGCGCCGCAGAGCCGCGCCGGGCCAGGGTGGTGCGGGCCGCGCCGGAGGCATGCTGGCTGGCCAGCCAGCCGCGCAGGTGGGTGGCGGCCAGGTCAGCGGGCGCCTGGGCGCCGGCGCGGTGCGCGTACTCGAGCAGCGAGCCCACGTCGCCAAGGTAGGCCCGGACCGTGTGCGGAGACAGGGAGCGTTCGGCCCGCAGGTGCCGTTCGAAGGCGGCCAGGGCGGCGGTCATCTCGGGCGGCAGCATTTCCGGCGCGACTTTCTCCTCGGCCTTCACCTCGGCTTTCTCCTCGACGGCCATGGAGCCAGTTTGCACCCTTAACCGGCGTCCGAGCCGCAACGGGCCAGGTGACACGGCAGTCGCGACTAATTTCGTATGCCGACACGCCGGTCGAACTGAAGTTTGACAAGCGCTAGACCGTGCGGCAGGGTGATCCATGCGTTCACTCGGACGAGACCGCGGAACGCGCTCGAAAGTAGCGCCTAGAGAGGGATCGAGCATGGGTCAGAAGACTGTCCGGTTCAGCGACTTGAGCGGCCAGCTCATCACGCACGACGACGCACTGGCACGCATCGTGGTCCACGAACACCCCGAGCTGGTCGACGGCCCGGTCGAGATCGAGGCACTGACCGACGAGGCCGAGGCCATCGAGCAGGCCGCCCTGCGGGTCGCGGTCATCGACCTGTACCTGCCTGACGACCTGGAGCCGCGCCGCATCGTCATGGAGGCCGACGCCTTCGACAAGCTGGCCACGGAGAACCCGATGGACCAGCTCCTGGTCGCGGCACGGCCGATCCGGCGTGGCCCGCGGACCTCGGTGAGCGCCGGCTCACGCGGGGATCGCCTCGATTACGCGACCCTGGAGCACGCCGGCAAGCCACACAAGGGCAAGGTCACCGACACCGAGAAGCAACTGGTCCGCGACCATCTCGACGAGATCAACCTGCGGCTCGCCGACCAGGGCCTGCGGACGATCAGCGTGGCCGATCCGGACCATGTCGAGCGGTACGGGCTGCGGCAGTCCGCCCGGGACCGTACCGCAGAGCTCGAGTTCGACCTCGAGGACGAGCAGGAGCAGGAGCAGGACGCGGTCATGGCCGGGTAGGGCCGGGTTTACCGCCTGCGCAGGCGCCAGCCGCGCTCGCAGCGCTCGATGAACCCCGAGCCGGCCAGCAGTCCGAGGCAGCGCAGCACCGTGTCCAGGTCCACGCCTGCCTCGACGGCGATCGTCGAGGTGCCGACGGCGCCGCGGGCGGGCAGGGCGTCCAGGACCCGGGCGCTGTCGGTGTCGAGCTCGTCGCGCGAGGGCACCGCACCGGCGGCGGCCGACTTGGGGGCCGACGGCGCGGCACCGGGCGGAAGCGTCTGGGATGCCCCCAGCGGGGAGAGCATCTCGATGACGTCGTCGGCGCAGGTGACGCAGGTGGCGGCCCACTCCCGGATGATCCGATGGCAGCCGGCGGACTGGGCCGAGGTCACCGGGCCGGGGACGGCCATCAGCGGCCGGCCGAGCTGGGCGGCGTGCCGTGCGGTGTTCAGCGCGCCGCTGCGCTCGCCCGCCTCGACGATCACGGTGCCGCTGGTCACCGCCGCGATGGTGCGGTTGCGGACCAGGAACCGCAGCCGGGCGGGCTGGCGGCCCGGCGGCCATTCGCTGATCACCAGGCCGTGCGTGGCGATGTCCGCGAACAGGTCCGCGTGGCCCGCCGGGTAGGGATAATCGACGCCGCAGGCCAGGACCGCGACGGTGAGCGCCCCGGTGGCCAGCGCGCCGCGGTGGGCGGCGGCGTCGATGCCGTACGCGCCGCCCGAGACGATCGTCCAGCCTCGCTCGCCGAGGTCGGCGGCGATCTCGCCGGCCACGTGCGCGCCGTACCCGGTGGCGGCCCGTGACCCCACCATCGAGACCGAGCGCAGGCAGGCCTGACGCAGGTCGGCCTGGCCTCGCAACCACAGCGCGTACGGGCGGGCCGGGCCGAGCTCGTCCAGGCTGGCGGGCCATTCCGGATCGCCGGGGCAGACCAGCCGGATGCCGTCACGGCGGGCATCCGCGAGGCCCGCGTCGTCGGGGAGCCAGGACAGGCGGATCCGCCAGCGGCCGAGCGCGGCCTCCAGCGCGCGCCGGCGGGCCGGGCTCTTGCCGCATGCGGGCCCGGTCCCGGGCAGCGTGCCCGCCGTGATCGCGGCCACTACCTCGGTGGGCTCGCATGCCTCCAGCAGGGCACCGAGCGCGGGATCACCGGGCTCGGCCAGATAGGTGAGCGAGGCCCGGGCCAGGGCCTGCCGGTCCGGGCTCATCGCCGGACCCCGAGCCACAGACCCAGCGCGGCGTGGCACTCGTCCTTGGTCGGGCGCGGCTGGCCGGCCAGGTCGGCCAGGGTCCAAGCGACGCGGATGACCTTGACCACGCCCCGAGCACTGATCTGACCGCGCTCCAGGGAACGTTCGACTACGGCCAGCGCGCCCGGCGCGGGCGGCCAGGTCCGGCGCAGCTCCGAGCCGGGAACCTGACCGTTCAGGTGCCAGGGAGTGCCTCGCAGCCGGCGGGCAGCTCGGTCCCTGGCCTCCACCACCCGCAGCGCCACGGTCCGGCTGGATTCGGCGAAGTTACGGTCGTTCAGCAGTTCCTTGCGGCCCACCGGCTCGAGCTCGATCTTCACGTCGACCCGGTCAAGCAGCGGGCCCGAGATCCGGCCCAGGTACCGGCGGCGGGTGGCCGGGCTGCAGCTGCAGCCCTCAGCCCGCCCGGCGGCCCGGGCGCACGGGCACGGGTTCGCGGCCAGGACCAGGGTAAACCGGGCCGGGAACCGAGTGGTGACCCCGGACCGGGCCACTGTGATCTCGCCCGCTTCGAGTGGCTGGCGGAGCGCGTCCAGCACGTCCCGGGCGAACTCGGGCGCTTCGTCGAGGAACAGGACTCCACGGTGGGCCAGCGACGCGGAGCCCGGGCGGATGATGCCGCTGCCGCCGCCTACGATGGCCGCTTTGGTCGCGGTGTGGTGCGGAGCGAGAAACGGCGGGTACCTGAGCAACGGAACCTGCTGGGGCAAGGCTCCGGCTACCGAGTGGATGGCCGTAACCTCCAGCGCCGCCTCGCGGTCCAAGGCCGGCAGGATAGTCGGGATGCGCTCGGCCAGCATGGTCTTGCCGGCCCCCGGCGGTCCGAGC
Source organism: Actinomycetota bacterium (assembly GCA_003140115.1). The sequence goes on from PLIQ01000113.1 coordinate 15,728, forward strand.
AGCGACAGATGATGCCCGCCCGCCGCGCTTACCTCGGCGGCGCGGCGGGCCAGGGACTGGCCGAGCAGCTCGGCCAGGTCGGGCGCCAGCGCGTGGGGGGCGAGAGCCGGATCGTTGCCGTCGCCGTCGCCGTCGCCGTCGCCGTCGGCGGAAGGGCGGAACTCGGCGGCGGGCGGGTTGCCGCGCAGGCCCGGGGTGCCGCGCAGCCAATCTGTCACCGCGGTCAGGCTGGCGGCCTCGATGACGCGTATCCCCGGTACCAGGGCGGCCTCGGGTGCGTTCTGCTCGGCCACCATGACGGTACCGAACCGGCCGTCGGCCGCCGCCGCGACCACCGCGGGGAGCACGCCGCGGACCGGCCGCAGCCGTCCGTTCAGGCCCAGCTCGCCGAAGAACATCACCCCGTCCGACGCCGGCCGCGGCACCGCGCCCGCCGCGGTGAGCAGCCCGACCGCAATGGCCAGGTCGAACCAGCTGCCGCGTTTGGGCAGGCTGGCCGGGGAAAGCGCTACCGTGATCTTGCGCTGCGGCCACTGCTCACCGCTGTTGACGATTGCCGCGTGGATCCGGTCCCGCGCCTCCCGCAGCGCGGTATCGGGCAGGCCGACCAGGATCATCCCGACCAGCCCGTTGGCGATGTCGACCTCGACCTCGACCACGTGACCGGTCACGCCCACCAGGGCGACCGAGAACGCGCGGGCCAGAGGCACGGCTAGCCCACTCCCTTGATGTGCTCGATGGTGAATCCGCCGGTGCCCTCGTAGATCAGGCCGATGACGTCGATCCGGACCTGATCGAAGCGGATGCCATGGGCATTCAGCCACTGCACCGCTAGCCGACGCAGGCGGGCGCGCTTGGCCCGGCTGACGGCCTCGAGCGGGCTGCCGTAGCGCACCGATGTCCGGGACTTCACCTCGCACACGACTAGCACCTGACGCTCGACCGCCACGATGTCGATCTCGCCGTCGGCGCTGCGCCAATTCCGGTCCAGGATCCGCAGTCCGTGCGACTCCAGGTACTTAGCCGCTTCCTGCTCGCCGGATTTGCCCAGTGCGTCCTTGGCCCGCATAGCGACCACCTCCGGCTTCGACGATCGCTGCCAGCGGGTTTACCGGCAGGACGGTCTTGCCAGGTGTGGATAACTCAAAGGACGGCAACGTCGATGTGGATACCGAACCGTAAATGTCGGTACCGGATGGTTAAATCCGCGAGGGCACGCTCTACGTTCTGGTTCAGCGCCTGGGTCCCGGCTTAGAGGCGGAAATGTGGCGGCTGGCGACCATGGCCCCTCAGGACACTGACTGGGTGATGGTCGCCGTGTAGTCACCGTCAATCGCCCCGTCGGGCACAGAGATCTCAATTTGCGGGTTCCAGCTGGCCGAGTTGTCCTCCACGACGTTCGTGGCGGCGACAACGTCCTGGGACGAGCCGGACATCACGGTCACCGAGGCTGGCGTCAATGTGGCCGAGCCTGTGGTATCGGTGAAACCGCTGATCAAGTACTCGACGTCAGCAACGGGTATGGTCTCCGCCGCGGTGGCGTCACCGGTGGTGAAATCGGTCGAGGAAACAGTGGCGGTCCAGTCGACCGGGCTCGCGCGGTTGTCGGTCACCTCGACAATGCCGAGCGCGGCTCTGTCGGTCCCGCCAGGCTCCGTCGCGCCAAGGTCGGCGCTGGCCGGCACGGTGATCGAGAGCACCCCGGCGGCACCGTCCGGGGGATCCGCGGTGGCCTTTGACCCGGCGGGAACATTTGACCCGCCGGGGCCCTTTGACCCGGCCGGGGCGTTTGACCCAGCGGGGGCGTTTGACCTGGTGGGGGCGTTTGGCCCGCCGGGGCCCTTTGGCCCGGTGGGGCCCTTTGACCCAGCGGCGACGGCCACACTGATGCTGCAGTGTGGATCGGTGCTTCCGGATGGGCAATTGTTCCCGGGCGTGGGAGATGTGACTGTGTCAGTGAGCGTCGCATCGCCGGTGTCGGTGGAGCTATGGGCGGTGACCGAATAGGTGATCGTCGCGGTCTGGCCACTGCTGAGAGCACCGGTCCAGGTCAGGTTCGGCGTAGTAAACGAGACGGTACCGGCACTGGCCCTGGCGTCGTAGTTGTAGGTGGCGTCATCGAGGACGCTGGTCAGGGGGTCCGCCAGGGTCGCGCCGGGGTACGAGGTCTGACCGGTGTCCGCCACCGTGATGGTGTAGTGAACGGTGCCGCCCGGCCTTACGGATGCGGCGTCCGCGCTCTTGGTAATGGTCAGCGCCGGGACACCTGCACCGGATTGGGTCGCGACGGGCGCAGGCGCGGCGACGGTCACGGTGATGCTGCAGTGTGGATCGGTGCTTCCGGATGGGCAATTGTTCCCAGGCGTGGGAGATGTGACGGTGTCAGTCAGCGTCGCATTGTGGGCGTCCGCCGAGCTATTGACGGTGACCGAATAGGTGATCGTCGCGGTCTGGCCACTGCTGAGAGCACCGGTCCAGGTCAGGTCCGGCGTAGTGAACGAGACGGTACCGGCGGTGGCGTGAGCGTCATTGTTGTAGGTGGCGTCATCGAGGACGCCGGTCAGGGGGTCCGTCAGGGTCGCGCCGGGGTACGAGGTCTGACCGGTATCCGTCACCGTGATGGTGTAGTGAACGGTGCCGCCTGGCACTACGGATGTGACATCCGCGCTCTTGGCGATGGTCAGCGCCGGGGCACTGGATTGGGTAGCGCCGGGCGTAGGCACGGCGAAGATAGCGACGATGCCGAGGGCCAGCGAGGAGAATCCACGCGTCTTACCTGAGGCGCGACTAAAGGTAGCTCTCATCGAGCGGATATTCTCCGTAAAAGAGGACGATCGCAAGCGATCGAACAATTCAGAGCCAGTGGCATCTCGGTTTCGTAGGGCATTTAGCCTCGCGTACACTCCGCTTTTTCGGGGACCATAACACGGAGCCGGTCATTAAGCAAGTCAGCAATCGTCTATAACGGTTCGATACACTGAGGATCTATGCCCATTTGCGGAAATATTAGCAGATCGCCGTTATTGTTCCTTTAGTGCACCACGCCCACGTTCACCGGTGAGGAACTCGCCAAAGAAGGCGGCAGGGAGGGTGAGCGGCGGGTTCTATGTATAACGCGACTTTTACATCGGGTTTGATGGCTGGCGCTGGCTTGTGCAGGGGTCGCGTTCTGGAGCCGGATTTAGCTTCGGTGAATGACACGTCGCCTGGGTCATCTACTCCATTGTCCGGATCGTTCGACAGACAACTAAGCCGATGGCTGTCCCACCCCCCGGCCCATCCCGGGGGACGGACGGGCCCAGGCCGGATCAGGTACCGGTGACGCGGTTGTAGGGAGGACGCCCGGGCGGCTGCTCGGGGCGCGGTCCGGCCTTGATCGGCGGCACCTTGCGGTCCACGGCCCGGTGCCCGAGCTCGAACTCTTCGCCGTGGTGGGTGATGGTCAGCGGATCGCCGTCCACCAGCTGGTACCGGGCGCGGGCGCCCTGGATCGTGACGCTCAGCTTGCGGCCCTGGTAGCGCATCCGGAACATCAGCCGGGAGATGCCGTCGGGCAGCCGGGGGCTGAAGGCCAGCGGGCCGTTGCCCGCGCGCATCCCGCCGAAGCCCGCCACCAGCGCTATCCACGCCCCGGCCAGCGAGGCCATGTGGACGCCGTCGGAGGTGTTGTGCTCCACGTCCCGCAGGTCCATCAGCGCGGCCTCGGCCAGGTAGTCATGGGCGAGATCCAGCTGGCCGACCTCGGCGGCCATCACGGCCTGGGTGCAGGCCGACAGCGAGGAGTCGCGCACGGTGAGCGGTTCGTAGTAAGCGAAGTTGGCCGCCTTCTGCTCGGTGGTGAACGCCTCTGACCGCAGGTACATGGCCAGCACCAGGTCCGCCTGCTTGACGACCTGCTTGCGGTACAGCTGGAAGTACGGGTAGTGCAGCAGCAGCGGGTACTTCTCCTCCGGGGTGTTCTTGAAGTCCCACCGCGCGTAGTCGGTGAACCCCTCGTGCTGCGGGTGCACGCCCAGGCGCTCGTCGAACGGGATGTGCATCGCGTTGGAGGCGTCGCGCCAGGACGCCGCCTCTTCGGTGCTCACGCCGAGCGCCTCGGCCTCGGCGGGCAGCCGGGCGGTCGCGTCCGCGGCGCTGGCCAGGTTGGACTGGGCCATCAGGTTGGTATAGACGTTGTTGTCCTTGATCGCGCTGTACTCGTCCGGGCCGGTCACGCCCTCGATCCGGAAGTGGCCCATCGCGTCGTGCTGGCCGAGCGAGCGCCACAGCCGCGCGGTCTCGACCAGCAGCTCCAGGCCGACCTCGGTCTCGAACTTGGCGTCCTGGGTGGCGTCCAGGTAGCGGCTGACCGCGTCGGCGATGTCGGCGTTGATGTGGAACGCGGCGGTCCCGGCCGGCCAGTAACCGGAGCACTCCTGCCCGCGGATCGTCCGCCACGGGAACGCCGCCCCGGCCAGGCCCAGGTCGGTCGCGTGCTGCTTGGCCACGTCGAGGATCAGGTGCCGCCAGCGCAGCGCGTCGGCCGCAGCGGCCGGCTGGGTGTAGGTGAGCACCGGCAGCACGAACGTCTCGGTGTCCCAGAACGTGTGCCCGTCGTAGCCGCTGCCGGTCAGGCCCTTGGCCGCGATCGGCCGCAGCTCGGCCCGCGCGCCGGCCTGCAGGATGTGGAACAGGCCGAAGCGCACGGCCTGCTGGACCTCGGCGTCGCCGTCCAACTCGACGTCGGCACCGTCCCAGAACTCGTCCAGGTAGGCGCGCTGCTCGGCCAGCAGGCCGTCCCAGCCGGTCAGATGGGCGGCGGCCAGCGCGCCGATGATCTGGTCGATCATCGCGGGCCTGGACCGCTGGCTCGACCAGCCGTAACTGACGAACTTCACGATGTTGAGCTGCTCGCCCTGGGCCAGCTCGGTCGCCATCGTGGACCGGCCCAGGTCCGGATAGGACTCGGTCCGGCAGGCCATCTTGTCCGGGCCGGTGATCACGTGCGACATCCCGGCCGCCATCCGCAGCTGGCTGGCGCGCGTCCGGTGGACCAGCACGACCCGGGGCGGGGTGGCCTCGTAGGTCTGGTGCTCCTCGCTGACCAGCGGGGCTTCCAGGATGGCGGCCAGCCGGGGATCGTTGCCCCGCTGGGGCATCTCCTCGTTGGTGACCAGCTCGGACTGCAGCACCACCCGCAGGTCCTGGTCCACCGGCTCGACCGTGTAGCTGATCGCGGCGACCGCGCGCTGGGTCAGCGACACCATGCGCACCGAGGTCACCTTGACCCGGGCCCCGGCCGGGGAGGACCAGTCCACGGTCCGGGTCAGCGTGCCCGCCCGCAGGTCCAGGATGCGCTCGTGGGAGTTCAGCGTCCCGTACCTGATGTCGAACGGCTCGTCGTCGACCATCAGCCGGATGATCTTGCCGTTGGTGACGTTGATGACGGTCTGCCCGCTCTCGGGGAACCCGTAGCCGGCCTCGGCGTAGGGCAGCGGCCGGACCTCGTACATGGAGTTGAGGTAGGTGCCGGGCAGCCCGTGCGGGTCGCCCTCGTCGAGGTTGCCGCGCAGCCCGATGTGCCCGTTGGACAGCGCGAAGATCGACTCGCTCTGGGCGAGGAGATCCAGGTTCAGTTCCTTCTCAACGAGCCGCCAGGGCTCGGTCCCGTACGCGGCCTGCTTGATCATCGGGCGTCCTTGTCCGAGGGTCCGTCTTGGTCGAGGAGCTCCGACACGTCCTTGACCACGATGTCGGCGCCGTGCGCCTTGAGCTCGGCCGCCTGGCCGACCCGGTCCACGCCGACCACCAGGGCGAAGTGGCCCGCGTGACCCGCGGCCACGCCGGCCTGTGCGTCCTCGAAAACCACCGCATGGGCCGGGGGCACTTTGAGCGCCTCGGCGGCGGCTAGGAAGGTGTCCGGTGCCGGCTTTCCGCGCAGGCCGCGCTCCTTGGCCACCACCCCGTCGATCCTGGCGTCGAACAGGTCCTCGATGCCCGCGGCGTGCAGGACCTGCTGGGCATTAGCACTGGCCGAGACGATCGCGGTGGCGATGCCCCCGCCCCGCACCGCCTTGATATAGGTGATCGTGCCCTCGTACACCTGGACCCCGCCGGCCGCAATCTTGGCCAGGACCAGGTCGTTCTTGCGGTTGCTCAGCCCGTACAGGGTGGGCGTCCCCGGCGGGTCATCTGGCGTGCCCTGGGGCAGGTCGATGCCGCGGGACTCCAGGAACGACCTGGTGCCGTCCAGCCGTGGCTTGCCGTCGACGTAGGCGTCGTACTCGTGGTGCGGATCGAAGGGGACGAACTTGGTCCCGGTGGCCTGGGCGCGTTCGCGGAGGAATTCGTCGAACATCTCCTTCCACGCCGCCGCGTGGATCGTCGCGGTCTGCGTCACCACGCCGTCCATGTCAAACAGGCAGGCCAAAACGCCGTCAGGAAGCCCGAACATCCGCCCCTCCGCCGAAAAGTTATGCCGGGAAGTCCGGCTTGTCCGCTGGAACCTCCAGGTCCGCCTTGGCCAGCTCCTCGATGTTGACGTCCTTGAAGGTGACTACACGCACGTTCTTGACGAACCTCGCGGGGCGGTACATGTCCCACACCCACGCGTCTCGCATCGTAACCTCGAAGAAAACCTCGCCGTTGTCGCTTGACCGTACGTTCAGCTCGACGTCATTAGTGAGATAGAAACGGCGCTCGGTCTCGACCACGTGGGTGAACAATCCGACCACGTCGCGGTACTCGCGATAGAGCTGAAGCTCCATCTCGGCCTCGTACTTCTCAAGGTCCTCCGCGCTCATGCGCTCATTCTCCTCTCGTTCTCCCCGAATGCACCCGTCAGGCTCTGGTACGGAGCAGGTCCATGGCGTCCGCCGGATCCACGGCGGCCATGAGTTCCATCGGGTCCGCGGGGTCTATCGGCGCCACGGGGTCCGCCTGGACCGCCATGGGGTCTATCCGGGCCAAGGGGTCACCCTGGACCGCCACCCGGTTCACGTTCACGAATGAGTACCTATGGACCGGCGACGGCCCGTGCTCGGCCAGGGCCCTTTCGTGCTCGTCGGTGTTGTACCCCTTGTGCCGGTCGAAACCATACAAGGGATAACGTTCGTGCAGGTCCCGCATCATCCGGTCCCGGCTCACCTTCGCCACGACCGAGGCGGCGGCCACCGACGCGGTAACCCGGTCACCCTTCCAGACGGCCAGGGCGGGCGCGCCCAGGCCGCGGACGGGGAATCCGTCGGTCAGTACGTACCCCGGCCGGCAGCGCAGCCCGGCGAACGCGCGGCGCATGCCGGCCACGTTGCAGACGTGCAGGCCGAGCGCGTCGATCTGGTCGTTGCCGATGACCACCACGTGCCAGTCCAGCGCCCAGCGGAGCACCTCGGCGTAGGCGTCCTCCCGGGCCGCGGCGGTCAGCAGCTTGGAGTCGGCCAGGCCGCGTATGCGCTTGATGTGAGCCGGGTCCACGACCACGGCCGCCACCACCAGCGGCCCCGCGCAGGCGCCCCGGCCCGCCTCGTCGATGCCCGCCACCGGCGCGAACCCGGCCTTGGCGAGCACGGACTCGTAGGCGCCGAGCCCCCCGTCGCGCCGGGGCGTATAGCCCACGTACCGGGGAGGAGCGGCTGGGGGGTGGGGGTCGCTGGCGGTCAGCGCCCCGGGATCGCGGCTCATGACAGTTCGCAGCGTACGCCAGTTGGCACGGTGGCGCGGCCAACGCCGCGGGCCCGGGCTAACCGCGCGGCGGGTGCTTTGGGTCCCCGCCGGCGGCGCCGGGCGACCCGCATCCGGACCCGGCGCTGCATCCAGGTAAGCGGGATCGCGCCCGCGAATCCCAGGACCAGCGGAACGGTTTGCCTGGTGGGCTCGGCCCGCGCGGACAGCAAATCAGCGCCGACGGCGGGCGGTCCCGCCGCGTGCGAGCCGTTCAGGGCCGACTGCTCGAAGGTGGCCGGAATGGGCAGGATCCGCAATCGGTTGACCGGCCAGATAATGATGAAGGCCCGGCCGACCACCGCGCTCTCCGGGATCGTCCCGCCGCCGGGATCACCCATGTGGTCCCGGGAGTCGGCGGACCAGAACCGGTTGTCGCCCATGACCCACAGCCGCCCGGGCGGGACCACGATGTTGAACCGGGACAGCGAGGGAGCAGAGCCCGGATACAGGTACGACTGCTCGTTCAGCGGAACGCCGTTGACGGTGACCCGGCCCTGCGCGTCGCAGCAGGCCACCCGGTCGCCGGGGATCCCGATGACCCGCTTGATGAGGATGTCGCCGGGAGTCCCGAAGCCGAACATGCTGGCAAAGCCGCTAGCGAACTGCTGGAAGATATTCCCGGCCACCGGGACCGTGCCCGGATCCCAGGAGCCATCGCCGTTGAAGACCACAATGTCGCCGCGGTGAATATCGCGGATGTGGTAGACGATCTTGTTGACCAGCACCCGGTCATTGACCTCAAGCGTATTCTCCATCGACCCCGACGGAATCCAAAAGGCCTGGATCGCAAAGGTCTTGATCAACACCGCGAGCAGCAGCGCGATCACGACCAGGATCGGGAACTCACGCCAGAACGACCGCTGCTTGCGCTTGCTCTTGCCCTTGCGCCGGTGGGCGGTGGCCGGCGCGCCGGGATCGACGGAATCGCCGGCCGGCGCCGAACCCTCCGCACCGGACGAGTCCGCGGCGGCCCCCGGGGCGGACTCGGCCTCCGGCTGCCGGTCGGCCTGCGCGTTCGCGGCGGTCTCGTCGGCGGCTGCCGGCGAGTCCGTGTCCGACCTGACCGCGGATCCGGAGTCCCGTGCTTCGGACGCGGCGCTGTCCTGCGGACCGCTCACCTAGACCCACACCCCTCGTCGACCCTCACCGTCATCCAGTGAGCTTAGCGCCATTACCTGAGGGCGGGACCGGCCGCGCGGGGCGTGCCGATCCGGATAGGCCCGCGATAAGACGCCGATAAGCGCGCAATTCGCGACCCAATGCGCGGTTCGCGTTATTGAGCCGGGCGCTAGCGGCGGCGGCGGAGCAGGAGCCACGGCGCGCCGAGCAGGCCGGCACCCGCGGCCGCCCCGGCCACCGGAACGGCGACCACCGCGCTCAGCGCGGTCCCGCCGACGTCCGCGGCACCGATCAAG
>PLIQ01000113.1:24865-30003 GCA_003140115.1 Actinomycetota bacterium
GGCGCGTTGCCCGGGTACAGGTACGAGCCCTCGTTCAGCTCGACGCCGTTGACCGTCACCTTCCCGTCGGTACAGCACGCCACCCGGTCTCCGGGCAGGCCGATGACCCGTTTGATGTAGTAGGTCTGGGTGCTCCGCAGGCCGACGCCGGACAGCACGTCGTCCAGAATCCGCACGACCGGGTCGCTCGAAGGGGGCGGCGCGTCGGGCCCCCACGTGCCCTGTCCGCTGAACACGATGATGTCCCCGCGGGCGATGCCGCGGAAGTGGTACGTGAGCTTGTTTACCAGGATCCGGTCGCCGACCTGGAGCGTATTCTCCATCGACCCAGTCGGGATCTGGTACACCTGCGCGACGAACCCCTTCACCACCAAGGTGAGGGCCGCAGCGGCCACGACGATAATCAGCAGCTCGCGCCAGAAGTGCTTTTCCCGCTTGCCGGCCCGGGCGCCCCCGGGTTCATCCGGCTCGTCCTCGTACTCGTCGCCGTCCTCGTCCCCGTCCTCGGACACGAGGCCCGGGTCCGGCTCCTCGCCGGCCGGCCCCCAGTCGGGGCCGGATCCTCCCAGCGGCTGGACGGGCTGGGTGCTAGGCCAGGCAAAGGTACCCGGATCCTGCGGATCGTCCATCCCAGGCCCCCCAGCCCGACCCACGCGTCAGCTGCCAGTCTGGTCGCGACGCTCCTTGATCCGCGCCGCCTTGCCGCGCAGTTCCCTTAGGTAGTACAGCTTAGCCCGGCGGACGCGGCCCCGGCTGACCGGCTCGATCTTGTCGATCGAGGGGCTGTGCACCGGGAAGGTCCGCTCCACGCCGACGCCGTAGCTGACCTTGCGGACCGTGAAGGTCTCGCGAGCTCCGCTGCCCTGACGCCGGATCACCACGCCCTGGAACACCTGGATCCGCGAGCGGGTACCCTCTGTGACCCGAACGTGGACCTTCAGCGTATCCCCGGGCCGGAAGTCCGGGATGTCAGACCGGGTCTGGGCCTGCTCGATTTCGGCGATGGCGGTATGCATGACAGCGATTTCCTCGATGGTGGTCGTTTCGGGGACCCGGCGGCAGCCGGCTCGTGCCAGGGCACCTGGGGCCCCCAGCCGCAGCCTGGAAAAGACAGCGGACTTCAGTGTGCCATATCTTCGCGGCTAACCGGAACGCGAGTCCTCCCTCGAGCCCGGGCCCTCCTCGGCCGGGAATCCGGCCTCGGCTAGAACCTGCCGGTCGCGGCGGTCTAGGTCGCGCAGCGCCGCGATGAGGTCGGGCCGGTGCGCCGCGGTCCGCCGCAGAGCCACGTCGCGGCGCCAGCGCGTGATCGCCGCGTGGTGGCCGGAGAGCAGGACCTCCGGCACCTCGAGCCCGCGCCATTCGCGCGGCCGGGTGTAGACGGGTCCTTCCAGCAGCCCGCGCATGGCGGGGTCCGTGGGTATCCCGAACGAGTCGTCCGTGACGGAGGACGCGTTGCCGAGTACCCCGGGCAGCAGCCGCCCGATGGCCTCCACCATGACCAGGGCCGCGGCCTCGCCCCCGGCCAGCACGTAGTCGCCGATGCTCACCTCTTCCACCGGCAGGCGGGCCCGCATGGCCTCCACGAGCCGCCCGTCGATGCCCTCGTACCGCCCGCAGGCGAACACCAGCCACGGCTCGGCCGCGTACCGGGCGGCCAGGTCCTGGGTGAACGGCACCCCGCTGGGCGTCGGCACCACCAGCAAGGCCCGGGGTGAGCCGGGCAGGATCTCATCGAGCGCGTCGCCCCAGACGTCCGGCTTCATGACCATGCCCGGCCCGCCGCCGAACGGCACGTCGTCGACGCTGTGGTGCACGTCGGTGGCCCAGGACCGCAGGTCGTGCACGCCGAATTCGATGTCGCCCCGCGCCGCCGCCTTCCCGATCAGCGAGACCCGCAGCGGGCTGTCGAAGTACTCGGGAAAAATCGTCACGATGTCGATCCGCAGTGCTTGTTCGCGGCCCACACCCTCTCCCTTTTCTTTTCCGAACGGGCCGTGGTGCTCCCGGCCCCGCTGCTACTGGGCCTGCGCGGGGTCGAGCAGGCCGGGCGGCGGATCGATGACGAGGACCCCGGCGGCCACGTCCACCTCGGGCACGATCGCCTTGACGAACGGGACCAGGTACTCCTCGCCCTGGTCGGCCGCGCGCCGGACCACGAGCAGGTCCTGGCCGTGGTGCAGCACGTCGGTGACGACGCCCACGGCCTGGCCGGCCGACGTCCGCACCGACAACCCGATCAGCTCGTGGTCGCGGAACTCGTCCGGGTCGGGGGGCGGGGGCAGCTGACTGGAGTCCACGCTCAGCCAGCTGCCGGTCAGCTCCCCGGCCGCGGTCCGGTCGGTGATCCCGGCGAACGCGATCAAGAGCTGCCCGGAGTGCCAGCGCTTGCCGTCGACCCGCAGGATCTGGGTTGGCGGGGTCTCGCCGTCGGCGGTGGGCCCGGCGTCCAGGCTGGCGCCCACGGCGAAGCGGAGGTCAGGCTCGTCGGTCCTGACCCCGACCACCACCTCGCCGCGGATCCCGTGCGGACGGCCTATGCGGCCGACGATGACCCGCACGGGCTCAGCGAACCTCGTTCGCGTCCAGCAGGTCGATGCGCACGTAGTTGCCCGACGACAGGGCGTTGATCACCGTGCGCAGGGCCCGGGCGGTGCGCCCGCCCCGGCCGATGACCTTGCCCAGGTCGTCGGGATGCACGCGCACCTCGAGAACGCTGCCCCGGCGCAGCGCCCGGCTGCGGACGCGGACGTCATCCGGATACTGGACGATGCCCCGCACCAGGTGCTCAAGGGCCTCCTCAAGCACGTCAGGCCTCAGTGCTTGATGCGCTAGCCGCGTCCTCCTCGGCGGCGCTGCCTTCGGGGGCGCTGTCGGCAGGGGCGCTATCGGCGGGCGCTTCGGCGGTCACAGCCTCGGCGGGGGCACTGTCGGCTGGCGCTTCGGCGGAGGCGCTGTCAGCCGGGGCTTCAGCGGTCACGGCCTCGGCGGGGGCGCTGGCGGCCGCCGCTTCGGCAGGGGCGCTGTCAGCCGGGGCCTCGGCGGGGGCGCTGGCGGCCGGGGCTTCAGCGAGGGCGCTGGCGGCCGGGGCTTCAGCGGTTACGGCGGCGGCGGGCGCTTCGGCGGGGGGGCTCTCGGCCGGCGCTTCGGCGGGGGCACTAGCGGCGGGCGCGCTAACAGTGGGCGCGCTGTCGGCCTTGGCCGGCGCGGCCTTGGCTCGGGTGCCTTGGGCGGCACCTTCGCGGGCGGGCTTGGCGGTCCTGGAGCCGGCCTTGGCCGAGCTGGACGCCTTGTCGTCCTTTTCCTTGGTGGCCGCGCTGGCCTTCGCGGCGGCCTCGAAGGCGCCCCGCTTGTCCTCGCGCGGCTTGGCGATGCGGAGGGTGCCTTCGCTCCCCGGCTCTCCGCGGAACTTCTGCCAGTCCCCGGTGATCTTGAGCAGGACGCGGACCGGGTCCGTGGGCTGAGCGCCCACCGACAGCCAGTGCTGAACCCGCTCGGAGTTCACTTCGATGAGGGAGGGCTCGGCCTTCGGGTGGTACTTGCCGATCTCCTCGATGGCGCGCCCGTCGCGCTTGGTGCGCGAGTCGGCGACGACGATCCGGTAGTAGGGTTCCCGGATCTTGCCCAGGCGCTTCAGCTTGATCTTGACAGCCACGGCTGTGGTCTTCTCCCAGCGATAGATACGAAGCGGCGGACCGCGCCGACCGGGGACCAGCCGACGGGACCGCTCAGATGAGCCAGGCCGGGCGAACGAGGAGAGGGCGTCGCATGGCCTGACGGTCAGCATCACATTGTGCCAGACAACCGTGCCCGACCAGTAATCGTCGCCTCCGGCGGGAACAGTAAGGCATGCGGGGCTCATGAGACGGACGGGAGAATGGGGGACGGGTCCCTGCGAGCCAAAGGCGCCGCCGCTTTGGAATCCCCGCGAGCCAAAGGGCGCGGCGCCGTCCTGGACTGAGGAGCGACGAAGGAGCGACGAGGGAAGGCGGCGCGTCAAGAGCGCCCGGAGGCGAGGGGGATAGCACTGCATTCGCACTGGCTGGAGGCTTCGACCTCGGCTGTCTGCGGGATTGAAACAGTTACATAACGTGCGTTGACTATCCGCGAATCGGCATCCTAGCGTTGCCATACTGTTCTATATATGTACGCCCGTTCGCAGAGCGCACGGAGCCAGGGCCTATCGAGCCTGCGGTGCCGGGACCGGGCGCGCAGCCACCGCGCGAAACGAACTCCAGATAGCGATTAGGAGCCCGCACATCAGGCATCCGAGGTCCCAGCCGGGGTCACGGTGTCACTTCATAAGCGGTCCCGCGCCTCGGCGCGACCTCAAAGGAGATCGATTGCACTATGAGTGACCAGACTGCGCAAACCGACGGCACGTCACCCTTGCGGGGGGGTGTGGGGGGATCGTCACCCATGCCGGGGGGTGCGGGGGCGTCGTCCCCCATGGCCAGCTCCATCGGCGGGTTCAGCCGACGCGGCCTGCTGCGCGCGGCCGGCGCCAGTGCGGCCGTCGTGGGGGGCGGCGGGCTGCTCGAGGCATGCAGCTCCAGCATCAAGGGTGCCTCGTCCTCTTCGACGGCCTCGTCCACCACGAGCGCCAGCACCCAGGACATCGTGATCGGCTTCATCCACCCGCTCACCGGTGACCTGGCCGACTTCGGCACCTCGGACAACTGGATCGTCAGCACGATCCAGGCCACGTCGCAGTACAAGAACGGGTTCAAGGTCGGCGGCAAGACCTACCCGGTCACGATCAAGTCCTACGACACCCAGTCCGACCCCACCCGGGCCGGCCAGCTGGCCAGCCAGGCGATCCTCAGCGACAAGGTGGACCTGATCGTCACCTCCTCGACGCCGGAGACGGTCAACCCGGTCGCGACCGTGGCCGAGAAACTGGGCACCCCGACCATCTGCGGCAACGTCCCGTGGCAGGCCTGGTACGCGAACCTGGGCGGCAACCCGACACCGGGCAAGTCGACGTTCAAGCCCACCTGGGTGACGATGTACTTCCTCGGCGTCAACGACCTGTGCAACTCCTTCATCCCGATGTGGAACAGGATCCGTTCCCAGCTGGGCACGGACAAGGTCGCCGGCTGCATGTTCCCCAACGACTCGGACGGCAACGCCTTCCG
>PLIQ01000377.1 GCA_003140115.1 Actinomycetota bacterium
AGCCCTTGCGCGCGGTCGGTCTCGAAGCGCATCAGGCCCCTGACGGCGGGGCCCGCGCTCGGTGCGGCCAGGTCGGCCTCGGTGACGCTGAAGCGCTCCAGGTCCTCGGCGGGCAGGTAGATCCGCCCGTTGGCCAGGTCCTCGGCCACGTCCTGCCAGTGCTCGGCCAGTTGCAGGGCGGTGCAGATGTGATCGGAGAGGGCGATGCGTTCCGGGGTGGCGACGCCGAAGATATACAGCACGATCTGGCCCACCGGGTTGGCGGACAGCTCGCAGTACCTGGCCAGCTCGGCGAAGGTCTGGTAGCGGGTGACCCGCTGGTCCTGGCGGTTGGCCTGGATCAGGTCCCGCAGCGGCTGGGCCGGGACGTGGCACTCGGCCACGGTCACGGCCATGTTCCGCATCACCGGCGAGTGCGGGGTCGCGCCCTGGGAGATGCGGTCCACGTCGGCGTCGAGTTCGTCCAGCAGGCGCAGCCTCAGGTCGGCGTCGGCCTGGCCGGTCTCGCGCGCTTCGTCGCCCAGGTCGTCGGTCAGCCGGGCGAAGCCGTACAGCGCGGTCAGGTGCCGCCGGCGGACGGCCGGCAGCACGCGCAGGGCGACGGGAAAGTTCTCCCCGGAGGCGTTGGCCACCACCTCTTCGGCGCGCGTGACCCCCGGGCGGACGTGCTCGCGCACGCCGGCCCGGTCCGTTTCGCTGCTGCCCCCGGCCACCCCGCTATTTTCCAGGGAATTCACATTTAATTGCAAACAATGACGCGTGCGTCACCTGACAGGCGTGTCGGTCAGGCGAACGCCCCGGGCGCCGGGGCGTGAGGCGTTCACCACTATTCGCGCAGGATACGCCGTGGGAAAAATAGTTTGCAGTACCGAACAACGTTATGCTAGGTAATACACCTGACGTCATTGTCAGTTTCGTGGATGTTACGCGGCAATGTTATTTACGGGGCGGTCGGGCCCCTCACGCGGGGCGCCGCGTCACCCTTGGTACCTGATCGCCGGCGCGTCGTGCCACCTGCGGGTATTCGTCCGGTCTTACCATCATGTTGGCCGGCTCGTTCCGTGGCCAGTGCTTAGCGATGCAGGTGGAGGTAGTCGCCCATGGCCGCCACGAGGCTGATGACCGTCGCCGCGGGCGGCGCCGTGGTGCTCGGCATGCTGGCCGGGCCGGCCATGGCCGCGCCCGGGTTGGGGCGGGCGGCGGCGGATCTGACCACTACGACCTGCGCCCTGGGTGCGAACGGGTCGTCGGTCAAGCACGTCATCTACATCCAGTTCGACAACGTGCACTACACCCGGGACAACCCGAACGTACCGAGCGACCTGGAGCAGATGCCGAACCTGCTCGACTTCATCACCGGCAACGGGACGCTGATCTCGCGCGAGCACACCCCGCTGATCGCGTACCCGGCCGACGACGTGGTGACCTCCGAGACCGGTCTGTACGGCGGCGACCTGGGCGTTCCGGTCGCGAACGAGTACAACTACTACACGCCGGGCGGGTCCACCGACACGGCCGGGGCGTTCGCCTACTGGACCGACCCGGTCGTCGACTACAACACCACGACCAGCGCTCCGGTCGGTGACAGCGACTACACGCTGGTCACCCCGCAGGGCCAGAACGCCCCGGCACCGTGGGTGCCCTACACCCGGGCGGGCTGCGATTTCGGCTCGGTGGCGGCGGCCGACACCGAACTGGAGAACACCCTGCCCGACATCCCGCTGGTGTACGGGGCGAACTCGACCGAGGCCCAAGAGGCCGAGAACCCCAAGCTGGCGTACCAGGCCGAGGCCGACTTCATGGGCCTGTCCGTGCACTGCGCGCAGGGGTCGGCCATGTGCGCGGCCTCGCATGGCGGGGTGGCCGACCTGCTGCCCGACGAGCCGGACGGGTACAGCGGGTACCAGGCGTTGTTCGGCAACAAGGTCATCCAGCCAGTGATCAGCCCGTCCGGCCCGGTGCGCGACCTGAACGGGAACGTCATCAAGGATCCGACCGGCGACATCGGCTTCCCCGGGTACGACGGGCTGACCGGCCCGGTGGGGCTGGCCTACACCCTGTACATGCAGACGCACGGCATCCCCGTCACCTTCACCTACCTGTCCGACGTGCACGACAACTGGACCACCGGGGCCGGCCTGGGTCCAGGCAGCGCCGCCTACGAGAGCCAGCTGCGGCAGGAGAATGCGGCGTTCGGCACGTTCTTCAAGGATCTGGCCGCGGCCGGGATCACCAAGGCCAACACGCTGTTCGTGATCACCGCCGACGAGGGCGCCCACTTCGTCGGCTCCGCACCCACCCCGGCCGACTGCAACGGCGTGACGATCGCCTGCTCCTACGGCAAGGTCGGCGAGGTGGACGGCAACCTGACCGGGATGCTGGCGGCCAAGAGCGTCACCACTGCCTTCGACGTGGCGGCGGACTCCGCGCCGGTCATCTACGTGCACGGGCAGCCGGCCGCGACGTCGGCCCCGGTCCGGGCCATGGAGCGGGCGGCTGCGGGGCTCACCGCGAACGACCTGGCCACCGGGCAGACCGTCGCGCTGACCGGCTACCTGGCCGACCCGGCCGAAATGAACATCCTGCACATGATCACCGGGGATCCGAAACGGACCGGCACGTTCGCGCTGTTCGCCAACCCGGACTTCGGGCTGAGCAGCGGGCCGGCCAGCTGCGGCAGCTCGTGCGTCAGCGAGCCGAGCGGGCAGGACGCGTGGAACGACGGCGACGTGGCGCCGCAGACCAACACGACCTGGCTCGGCCTGGTCGGGCCCGGCGTGGTGCAGATGGGCGTCAACAGCACGATCTGGTCCGACCACACCGACATCCAGCCCACGATGATGGCCCTGCTCGGGCTCAAGGATGATTACACCCCGGACGGCGTGGTCCTGGGCCACGTCATCGAGTCGTCGGCGCTGCCGCGGGCCATGCTGATCAACTACCCGACGCTGACCAAGCTCGGCCAGGTCTATACCCAGCTCGAGGCGGCGGTCGGGCAGTTCGGGCTGGCCACGCTCACCGCCTCGACCCGGGCTCTGGCCAGTGACTCCCCCGGCGACGCCACCTACACCGGCATCGAGAACCAGCTGCGGGCGCTCGGCGCGGCGCGCGACACCCTGGTCGGACAGATGCAGACCCTGCTCATCGGCGCCGAGTTCGGCAACACCCCGATCAGCGCCAAGGCCGCCCAGAAGCTCATCTCCCAGGCCAACGCCCTCCTAGCCCAGGCCGGCGCGCTGGCTAAATAACGTGCGCCAGATGAGGACCAGGGCGCAGTCGTCGGAGCCGCCGCCTGCGCGCTGCAGGTTGGCCACCAGGGCCGGGGCGCCGGCCTTGAAGCCGCTGGTCAGCATGCGTTCGGCCTCGCCGAGCAGGCGGTCGGTGCCGGCGTCGATGTCACGGCCGGGCGACTCTACCAGCCCGTCGGTGTAGAGCATCAGGGCGTCGCCGCGCTGCAGCACGCCGCGCTCGGTCTCGGCCGCGGCCCCGCGCAGGTCGGGGACCACGCCGAGGACGATCCCGTGGGCCCTGGTCAGGCGCCAGCGGCCCGCCGCCGCGTCGTAGTGCACGGCGGGCAGGTGCCCGGCCGAATCGATCACGTACTCCCCCGAGGCCAGGTCGAGCGACAGGTGCACCGCGGTGACGAAGCCCTCCGTGGCCGAGCCGCGCCGCATGTAGGCGTTGCAGGCGGGCAGGAACTCCTCTCTCGGTACCGAGCCGAGCAGCCCGCCGAAGGCGCCGGACAGCAGCAGGGCCCTGGTCCCGGCGTCGATGCCCTTGCCGGACACGTCGACCAGGGCGACCTCAAGCGTCTTGCCGTCGCAGAACGACACCACGAAGTCGCCGCCGAACGAGGAGCCGCCGGCCGGCTTGAGCACCGCCGACGAGCCCCACCCCTCGCCCAGCGGGGGCAGCTTGCCCTGGGCCTGGATGCGGTCCCGCAACTCCAGCAGCATCCGGTCGCCGCGCAGGCCCTGGACGCCGAGCTTCTTGCGGGTCCGGGCCAGGACGTAGGCGAAGGCGGCGGTCAGCACGATGGTGGCCACGATCCCGGGGCCGGCCTTGCCCTTGACCACGTCGTAGATCACCGCGCCGGCCACGACGGCGAAGAAGATGCGCAGCGCCCGGGGCCACATCAGCAGGCCGCCGGCCAGGATGGGCAAGATCATCACGCCGGGCGAGAACCACCGCACGGAGACGTGCACCGCGCCCACCGAGATGGCGATCACCGCGACCGACAAGGTGAACGCCATCCGCCGGTTCCTGGTGATGAACTGCTTGGTCAGCTGGGCCCGCAGCAACCTGACGATGCGCCCCGCGCCGCGGCGGCCACGGATCGGGGGCCGGGTCACCATGTCGCGCGCCGGGTAAGCGTCATGCCAAACCGGCTCGCGAGGGGCGACCCACGGGGCCTGCGCGAGCGGCCCGGGAACACGTTGCGGGAGGTCAGGTCAGGGGCTCTTTGCATAACGCGAAATTGAGGCAGAGGGCACACTGTAGTCGATCAGGGCTGGACGGCCTAAACCAGTCGCGCCACGGCAGCGGGCGGGGTACGAAGGCATCATGACGACATCGGCCCCGCGCGGCGATCACCCGTATCCGATCAGGCCGGTCAGCTCCGAGGAGTTCGACGCCTTCCGCACCGTGGACATGCACGCCTTCCACGGCTCACCGCTGTCCGAAGAAGACCGGCAGCTGGTTCTGTTGAACCTGGAGTTCGACCGCACGCTGGCCGCCTTCGACGGCGGCACGCTGGTCGGAACCGCGGGCGCCTTCAGCTTCCAGCTCACCGTGCCCGGGCTCCAGACGCTGCCCGCGGCCGGCGTGACGTGGGTCAGCGTGCTGCCCTCGCACCGGCGCCGGGGCGTGCTGAGCGCCATGATGCGCCGCCAGCTCGCCGACGTCCGGGACCGCGGCGAGCCGCTGGCGGTGCTGTGGGCCTCGGAGTCGGTGATCTACTCCCGGTTCGGGTACGGCCGGGCGATGTGGCACGCCGACTTCACCCTGCACCGCGGCGAGGGCACGCTGGCCCGGACCGCTCCGGCGTACGACGGCTTGCGGCTGCGGATCGCGGAGCCGGCGTCGGTTCTGCCGGAGCTGGCTAAGGTCTACGACACGGTCCTGCCGTGGCGGCCCGGCTTCATCGCGCGGACCGAGTCGTGGTGGCAGCGCCCGGTGTACGACCCGCCGGAGCGGCGGCAGAACACGAGCCCGCTGCACTGCGTGCTGGCCGAGGACGACAGCGGGCCGCGGGGTTACGCAACTTATTCGGCCGAGGGCCGCTGGGACCGTGACACGTCGCTGCCGGACGGCTCCTTGACCGTGCGGGAAATGGTTGCCAGCGACGCCGCGGCCAGCGCCGCGCTGGCGGCTGACCTGCTCAGCCGGGATCTGGTCGCGGAGTTCCACGTGCGCGGACGGCCCGTCGATGACCCGCTGCTGTTCCAGCTGGCCGACCCCCGGCGGGCGCGGCCGCGGCTGACGGACGCGCTGTGGGTGCGGATCATCAACGTCCCCGGTGCGCTGACCCGGCGCCGGTACTCCGCCCCCGCCGACGTGGTCATCGAGGTACGCGACGAGCTGCTGCCGGCCAACGCCGGGCGGTGGCGGCTGACCACGGCCGGCGCCCCGCCGGACGGCGGCGGCCTGGAGGCTTCCTGCGTTCCGGCCTCGGGTGCGCCGGACGTGGTGCTCGACGTCAGGGAGCTCGGGGCGGCCTACCTGGGCGGCACCACGCTGGGCGCGCTGGCCACCGCAGGGCTCGTGACCGAAGGCCGTCCCGGCGCCGTCCGGCAGCTCTCCACCGCACTGTCCTGGGACCCCGCTCCCTGGTGCCCGGTCAACTTCTAGGAGCCGTTTCCGGGTTGTCCCACGGGAACCGGGCCTGCGACAATGGGTTCGTGGCGGCCATGAAGGTGACGATCAGCGCCGCGATGCGGGCCCGGGACGTGTCCCGGCCGCACGCCGAGCACCTAGCCTTCGCCGAGGCGGCCGAAGCCGACGCGGTGCGCGGCCGGCCCGCGGGGCCGGTGGTTCCGGCGGGGCCGGTGGTTCCGGCGGATGCGGGCGGCGCCGGGGCGGTCGGGGACGGCGGTCGGCGGCGCGAGGCGGCCTCGCCGGACGAGAGGCGGCCGGCGGACGAGAGACGAGAGAGCGAGCGGACCGATGGCGGGGCGACCCGGCCGGGCGGGGCGCGGCGGCGATGGCGATCGGGTGGATCGGGGCGCGGCCGGGCGTCTCGGTTACGGCCCTAATGGTGTTCGGGCTAGGCCGGGCGGGGTGGGAGTTCGCCGGTTATCTCGTAGCCGGTGATCTCGGCTAGGCGCCGGGCGTGCCGAGCCTCTCCGGAGAACGGGGTGGACAGGAAGATCCGGGTGAAGCCGATCGCGTCCTCGACGCTGTACATACGCGCGCCGAGGCTGAGCACGTTGGCGTCGTTGTGCAGGCGGGCCAGCTCAGCGGTCTCGTCGGTCCAGGCCACCGCCGCGCGGACGCCGGGGATCTTGTTCACGGCGATCTGCTCTCCGTTCCCCGAGCCGCCGATCACGATGCCCACGCTGCCCGGGTCGCTGATGACGCCGTGGGCGGCGCTCATCACGTAGGGCGGGTAGTCGTCGTCCGGGGCGTACGTTTCCGGGCCACAGTCCACCGGCTCGTGGCCGGCTCCGGCCAGCCACTCGATGAGGCGGGTCTTCAGCTCGAAACCCGCATGATCGGATCCCAGGTAAACGCGCACGGGGGCCAGTCTGCCAGACCGGCCCCCGGCACAGACCGGCAGCCGCCGACGGGCCCGAACCTCTGGGTAAAGGACTCAGTCGAAGATCGGGTCGCGGGTCCGGGACCGCTTCAGCTCGAAGAAGCCGTCGACGCTCGCGATCAGGAGCACGCCGTCCCATAGCCGCCCGGCCTCCGCACCGCGCGGGATCGGGGACATGACGGGGCCGAACACCGACAGCTCGCCGATCGAGATGACCGGCGTGCCGACGTCGTACCCGACCCGGTTAATGCCTTCGGCGTGCGAGGCGCGCACCGCCGCGTCGTACTCGGTGGAGTCCGCCGCGGCCGCGAGGCTGGCCGGCAGGCCGGCCTCGGCCAGCGCGGCAGTGATCGTCTCGGCGTCGCGCGGAGCCTTGTCGTGGTGGAACCGGTTCCCGAGCGCGGTGTACAGCGGCAGCACGACCTCGGGGCCGTAGGCCTGCTCGGCCGCGGTGACCACCCGGACCGGGCCCCAGGCCGACCGCAAGGCCTCCCGGAAGGTCTCGGGCAGGTCTTCCTTTTCCTCGTTCAGCACCGCCAGGCTCATCACGTGCCAGCTCGTGGTCACCGGCCGGACCTGCTGCACCTCAAGCATCCAGCGTGAAGTGATCCACGCCCACGGGCAGATAGGGTCGAACCAGAAGTCGACACCCGTAGGCTCCTGCTCGGTCATGTGCGCTCCTTACCACGAGTAAGCCGGGTCCGCTGTTCTCGGCAGCGTCAACCAGACGCCGCTGCCGTGAATTCCGTGCAGGACCAATAGGACGAAGGGACCAACCGGTGACAGCGAACCTGACCCGCGACGAGGCGGCGGCCCGCTCGGCGATCATCACCGTCGCCTCGTACCACGTGGATCTCGACCTCACAGGCGACGACGAGGTGTTCGGCTCGGTCAGCGTGATCAGGTTCGACTGCGTCGCACCGGGCTCGGCCAGCTTCATCAACCTCACCGCCCCCGCGGTGCGCGAGATCACCCTGAACGGCGAGCCGGTCAGCCTGGACGCTTTTGACGGCGACCGGATCACCCTGGAGGGGCTGGCGGCCAGTAATGTGCTGCGGGTCGTGGCCGACTGCGCCTACTCGCGCAGCGGCGAAGGGCTGCACCGGTTCACCGACCCGGCCGACGGCCGGGTCTACCTCTACTCGGACCTGGAGACGTTCGACGCGCACCGGGTGTACGCGTGCTTCGACCAGCCCGACATGAAGGCCACGTACGAGCTGGCGGTGACCGCCCCGGCGGACTGGCTGGTGGTGTCGAACATGGCCCCCGAGTCGAGCATCGCGGAGGGCGAGGCGCTGCGCTGGCACTTCCCGCCCACCCCGGTCGTGCCGACCTACATCACGGCCGTCGTGGCCGGTCCCTGGTACGTGGTCCGCGACGAGCACGACGGCATCCCGCTGGGCCTGTTCTGCCGTCAGTCGCTGGCCGAGTACCTCGACCCGGACGAGATCTTCGAGGTGACCCGCCAGGGCTTCGATTTCTACCACAATTCGTTCGGAATAAAGTATCCGTTCGAGAAGTACGATCAGCTTTTCGTGCCCGAATTCAAAGAGGGCGCGATGGAGAATGCCGGCTGCGTCACCTTTCTGGAGTCCTACATTTTCCGGTCGCGGGTCACCGACTTCGCCCGGGAAGCGCGCGGCGAGACCATCCTGCACGAGATGGCGCACATGTGGTTCGGCGACCTGGTCACGATGCGCTGGTGGGACGACCTGTGGCTGAACGAGTCGTTCGCCACCTGGGCGGGCACGCTGGCCCAGGCGGAGGCGACGCGCTGGACGTCGGCCTGGACCACGTTCGCGCAGCTGTACAAGGCCTGGGCTTACCGGCAGGATCAGCTGCCGTCCACCCATCCGATCGCGGCCGACATCCCGGATATCCACGCGGTCGAGGTCAATTTCGACGGGATCACCTACGCCAAGGGCGCGGCGGTGCTCAAACAGCTGGTGGCCTACGTCGGGCGAGAGAACTTCCTGGCCGGGGTGCGGAAGTATTTCGCCGCGCACGCGTGGGGCAACGCGACGCTGGCGGACCTGCTGTCCGCGCTGGAGGAAACCTCCGGCCGGGAGCTGGCGTCGTGGTCGCGGGAATGGCTGCAGACCGCGGGGGTGAACACGCTGCGGCCGTCTTACGCGGTGGATTCCGAGGGCCGGTTCACCGAGTTCGCGGTGGAACAGGAAGCCGCGGCGACGCACCCCCTGCTCCGGTCGCACCGGATCGCGATCGGCCTGTACGACCGGACCGAGGCGGGCCTGTCGCGCCGTCTGCGGGTGGAGACCGACGTGGCCGGGCCGCGCACGGTGATCCCGGAGCTGGCCGGGCAGCGGCGCCCCGATCTGGTCCTGGTCAACGACGACGACCTCACCTACGCCAAGATCCGGCTCGACGAGCATTCGCTGCAGACGCTGATCGAGGCGTCCATCGGGTTGTTCCCCGAGTCGCTGCCCGCGGCGCTGTGCTGGACGGCCGCGTGGGACATGTGCCGCGACGGCGAGATGGCGGCGCGCGACTACGTCCGGCTGGTCCTGTCGGGTGTCTCCTCGGTGGCCGACATCGGCGTGGTCCAGACGCTGCTGCGCCAGGCGGGTCAGGCGACGCACCGGTTCGCCGACCCCGGCTGGCGCGACACCGGGCTGGCCCTGATGGCCGGCGCGCTGCGCGAGCTGCTCGCCGCGGCGCCGGCCGGCTCGGACGCGCAGCTGGCTTACGTCCGCGCCTTCGCGGGCGTGGCTACCTCCGCCGACGACCTCGCGCTGCTGGCCCAGCTGCTGGACGGGTCGGTGCGGCTCGACGGGCTCACCGTCGACACGGACCTGCGCTGGGCACTGCTCGGGCGGCTAGTGAGCCGCGGCGCCCCGAGCCCTTCGGGTTCCGGGAGCTTCGGGCCCGGCGAAATCGGCGCGGAGCTGGCCCGGGACGCGACCGACGCCGGCGAGCGGCACGCCGCGACCTGCCGGGCGGCCATCCCTGCGGCCGAGGCCAAGCGGGAGACCTGGCAGACGCTCGTCAGCGGCGAGCTGACCATCGCGACGTTCCGGGCCACGCTGGCCGGCTTCGTCGACCTGGATCGCCCGGACCTGATCGAGCCGTACCGGGGAGATTACTTCGCCGTGGTGGGCGACGTCTGGCGCGACTGGTCCTCGGCCATGGCCCAGGACTTCGTCAGCGGCGCCTACCTGGTGTGCCCGCTCTCCCCGGAGACGGTCCAGGCCACCGACGACTACATAGCCCGGGCCGACCCGCCCGACGCGCTGCGCCGGCTGCTCATCGAGGGGCGCGACGACGTGCTCCGGGCGTTGCGCTGCCAGGCTCGCGACCGCCGGGCCGGGTAGCGGGCGGCTAGGGCGTGCCGCTCAGCGGGTGGCGACGATCGATTTGGCGATGGCCTCGCGGACGTGCTGGGTCAGGTCGGCCAGGGGAACCTGGACCGTGGTGCCGGACTCGCGCTCGGTGAACTCGGCGGCGCCGGCGGCCAGGCCGCGCTTGCCGATGGTGACCCGGAACGGGATGCCGACCAGTTCGGCGTCGCTGAACTTGACCCCGGCCCGGACCTGCCGGTCGTCCACGATGACGTCGACGCCGGCGTTGGCCAGGGCCACGTAGATCTCCTCCCCCGCCTCGGCCACCGCGGGGTCGTCCTGCTGGGCGATCACCACCACGACCTCGAACGGGGCCACCGCGACCGGCCAGATGATGCCCTTGGCGTCGTAGTGGACCTCGATGATCGTGGCCATCGCGCGCTCGACGCCGATGCCGTAGCAGCCCATGAGCGGCCTGACCGGCTTCCCGTCCGGGCCGGACACGCGGATCTGCATGGCCTCGGTGTACTTGGAGCCGAGCTTGAAGATGTGGCCGACCTCGATGCCGCGTTCCACTTCCAGGCCGTGCCCGCAGTTGACGCACAGATCGCCGGCGGCGATCTCGCGCAGGTCGGCCCACTGGCCGACGTTGATGTCGCGCTCGACGTCCACCCCGCGCAGGTGGGTGTCGTCGAGGTTGGCGCCGGTGTACATGCCGCGCCGGCCGCGCAGCGCCTCGTCCGCGATGATCGGGGGTCCGCCAAGACTGACTGGCACAGTCCCGACCGCGCCCAGGCTGCCCGGCAGCGCGCCGAGGGCGTCGCGGATCTCGTCGGGCTGGGCCGGGCGGACCTCGTTCGCGCCGGTGGCGTCGATGAGCTTCTGCTCGTTCAGCGCGTGGTCGCCGCGCAGCAGGACCAGGGTGAGCACGCCGTCCAGGTAGTAGACGAGGGTCTTGATCTGGCGTTCGGCCGGGGCCTGGTAGCGGACCGCCAGGTCCTCGATGGTCCGTACCCCGGGAGTGTCGAACGGCTCGGGGGCGGGGAGAGCCACGGCCCGTTCGGCCGAATCGTCTACGGCGGCCAGCCGCGACGTCGCCTTCTCGATGTTCGCCGCGTAACCGCACTCCGGGCATAGGACGATCAGGTCCTCGCCGGTCGGCGACGGGCAGACGAACTCGGTGGAGTCCGAGCCGCCCATCGTGCCACTGGACGCTTCGACCGGGACGGCGGGGATGGACAGCCGCTCGAAGATCCGGACGTACGCGTCGTGGTGCAGGCGGAACGACACGTCGAGCTCGTCCGGGCCCAGGTCGAAGCTGTAGGAGTCCTTCATGGTGAACTCGCGAGTGCGCATCAGGCCGGCCTTCGGCCGCGGCTCGTCGCGCAGCTTGGTCTGGATCTGGTACCACATCTGCGGCAGCTGCCGGTACGACTCGAGCTCGGTGGCCAGGTCGGTGACGATCTCCTCGTGCGTCATGCCGAGGGCCAGATCGGTGCCGCGCCGGTCCCTGAGCCGGAACATCTCATCGCCCATCAGCTCCCAGCGGCCGCTGAGCTGCCACAACTCGGCCGGGTGCATGATCGGCATCACGATCTCCTGGGCCCCGATCCGGTCCATCTCCTCGCGGATGATCCCGATGACCTTGAGCCGGACCCGCTGGCCCAGCGGCAGCAGCGAGTAGTGCCCGGCCATCAGCGGGCGGATGAAACCGGCCCGGAGCAGCAGGCGGTGGCTGGGGGCGCCCGCGTCGGCCGGGTCCTCGCGCAGCGTGGGGATGTGCATTGTGGACCAGCGCATGCCGCGTACTCTGCCTTTCACGCCGTGGTCGGGCAAGCCCGTAGTCTATCGCCGGCGGGGGGTGAGCGCCGACCCGATAACGCCGGGATCCACGCGGCTAGCTCGGCCAGGGTGCGGATGTGGCGGTGGCCGTCCGGGGCCGGGCAGAAGCCGTGCGGGTCCAGGTGGACCGGCTGCAGGCCGGCGGCCAGAGCCCCGGCCACGTCGTACCGGAGGCTGTCGCCGACGTGCAGCACGGTCCCGCTCGCGGGCACGCCCAGCGCGTCGAGCGCGAAGCCGAAGATGGCCGGATCCGGCTTGGCCACGCCGACCGCGCCCGAGTCGACGACCACGCCTACCGGGACCCCGGCTGGTTGCGGGCCGGGGGCGTGCGCGTCGGGGGCGTGCGCGTCTGGTGCGTAGCAGACGCCGAGGCGGCGCAGTTCGGCTTGTACGCTGCCGTCGGAGTTCGAGACCACGCCCATCGGCAGGCCGAGGGCGGCCAGCGCCCGCAGGCCGGCCATCGCCCCGGTGCCGACGTGGGTCCAGGCCCGGCCCATGGTCGCCACCGCGACCTCGGTAGCTAGCTCGCGGCACTGGTCCTCGGCCACGCCGCAGGCGGCGAAGTAGCCGACCAGGTACTCGCGCCACCAGGTGCCCGCGACCGGGGGCGCGGCGGCCACGTCCTGGACCACCATGGCCTGGTAGTGGGCCCGCTCGAACGCGGCGATGTCCAGGGATACGCCGAGCGCCGCCAGCGGCGGCCGGAACAGGTCGGGCTGCGGGAAGACCAGGACCCCGCCCGCGTCGAGCAAGATCGCGCTGATCTCGGAACTCACACCCGCACTATACGCAGCGCGAGGCGGGGTCAGGTGTAGGCGAGGACGAGCTGGATCACGGCGGCCGCCAGGAGCAGCACCGCTCCGGCGGTGAGCACCGACCAGACGGTGGCGAGCCGGATCAGCCGGGCGGCCCGCGCGGCAACCTCGCCGTGCTCCTCGCGGATCTGCTCGAGCTGGCGCGGAATCTCGGTGATGAAGGCCATGGCGGCGGGGGTAACCACGGCGACCGCGCGGGACCTGAGGATCGTGATCCGGCTGGCCTTGCTGGCCTCGAGCGCGGCGCGTGCGGCCGCCGGCATGTCCTTGAACAGATCCCGGTATTCGGCCAGGCTCGCCCGGGCCTGAGCCCAGGTTCCCACGACCAGCAGGGACGAACCGGCTACTGTCAGCCAGTCCGCCGCGGTGCTCCACGATGACATGGTCGAAGCCTGCCACCTGTGGCGCGCTGGCATAATGCCACCCGGGGTACTCCTGCCCCGGGTGGCATCAGCGCGGATGGGACGGAGGCGCCGGTGAGCGGGTATCTGGACTATTCCGGCCGGGACGACGTGCTGAGCGGGGGCGCTCGGAAGGTCCCGGTGCGCACGCCGAAGGGGACCTATCAGGTCTGGGTCAAGCGGGTCGGCAACCATCCGGACCTGCGGGTGCTGCTGCTGCACGGCGGGCCGGGAGCGACCCACGAGTACTTCGAGGCGTTCGACAGCTACCTGCCCGCCGCGGGGATCGAGTACTACTACTACGACCAGCTCGGCTCGGGGTTCAGCGACCAGCCGGAGGATCCCTCGCTGTGGGATCTGGACCGGTTCGTCGACGAGGTGGAGCAGGTCCGCCAGGCGCTCGGGCTGAACCGGGACAACTTCGTGCTGCTCGGCCACTCCTGGGGCGGGATCTTGGCCATGGAGTACGCGCTGGCCCACCAGCAGCACCTGCGCGGTCTGGTCATCTCCTCGATGATGTCGAGCGTCCCGGCCTACAACGCCTACGCCGAGCGGGTGCTGATGCCGCAGATGGACCAGGCGGCGCTGGCCGGGATCAAGGCGTTCGAGGCGGCCGGGGACACCGAGAACCCGAGGTACATGGAGCTGCTCATTGAGCAGCACTACGTCTACCACGTGCTGCGCATGCCGCCCGCGGACTGGCCCGACCCGGTGCAGCGCGCGTTCGCGCACATCAACCCGGCGATCTACGTGTCCATGCAGGGTCCCAGCGAGCTGGGGATCAGCGCCGACGCCAGCCTGGCCGGCTGGGAGCGGACCGCCGAGCTGGCTTCGATCGAGGTGCCGACGCTGGTCATCGGCGCGCAGCACGACACCATGGACCCGGCGCACATGCGGATGATGGCGGACCGCCTGCCGCGGGGCCGGTACCTGCACTGCCCGGACGGCAGCCATATGGCCATGTACGACGACCAGCAGGTCTACTTCGCCGGCCTGATCGACTTCCTGAACGACTTGACGACGGCGACGTGATGGTACCTTTCTGCCATTGATGGTACCATTTTGGTATGGCGCTTAACATCAAGGATCCCGAGACCGAACGCCTGGCGGCCGAGGTCGCGGGCCTAGTCGGCACCACGAAGACCGGGGCCGTTCGGTATGCCCTGCGCCAGGTTCTCCAGGCGAGATCCGGTCCGGCGGTCAGACAGCGGGAGGAACGCCTTACCCGGTTCCTCGAGGAGGAAATCTGGCCACTGATCCCGCCGGATCAGCTCGGCCAGCCAGCGTCCAAGGCCGAGCGCGAGGAGATCCTCGGTTTCGGCGCGGACGGCGCATGATCATCGACTCGTCCGCGATCCTGGCCGTCATCGGCAAGGAATCCGGCTATGAACGCATCGTCCATCAACTCGCCGCCTCACCGGCAACCCGGATCGGCGCACCCACCCGGCTGGAGACCGCAATCGTGCTGACGGCGCGGTTCGGACCCAGAGGGAAGACCGCATTGGCTCGGTTCCTGCAGGAGAACTCCATCGAGACCGTGGCCTTCGGCGAGGAGCACGCGAGCGTGGCCCTCGATGCCTACTCCCGCTTCGGCAAGGGC
>PLIQ01000049.1 GCA_003140115.1 Actinomycetota bacterium
GTTCGCCTACATCACCAATCAAGTTACACACACGATCACCGTGCTCAACACGGCCAATGACCTGGTGTCCGGGATCATCGACATCCCCCAGGGGCCGCCCGAGTCCGTCTCGTTCTCGCCTGACAGCCGGACCGCCTACGTCAGCGTCTACGGGAGCCACTCGGTGCCTGCCGTCGTGTTCATCGATACCGCTACCGGCAAGGTGACGGGCACCGTGCCGGTGGACACCATTACCGCGGGCCCCTCGGCGACAAGCCCGGACGGACTGTACCTCTACGTGGCGAACCACAACATGGTGCAGGGCCATCCCCAGGATAACGTCCTGGACGTGATCGACTTGGCGACCAAAAAGGTGACCCACGACATCCCCGTCGAGCCGAACCCGCACTGGGTCGTATTCGATAATAAAAACGGGCGGTTTTACGTTACGGATCACATGTCTACCGTCGTCACGGTCCTAAATTCCAACACTAACGCGATCATACCAACGATCGAGGTTGGCGAGACCCCGTACAGCGCAGCCCTCTCACCCGACGGCAGCCGCCTGGCGGTCACGAGCTACAACGGCAACGCGGTCTTTCTGGTCAACACCGTGACCGACAAGGAGGTCGCGGATATCCCGGTCGGGGGGCTTCCGCTAGACATCGCGTACTCGCCAGATGGGCGCTACCTCTTCACGGCAGACAACGATGGCAACACGGTCACGGTGATCGACACTGCGGATAACCGCGTCATTGCCGAGATCCCGACCGGGAAAGCTCCAACGAGCATCTCGGTGCTGCCCGACGGGCGCCAGGCATACGTCACCGACGAGAACAGCGGCACCATCGAGATCCTGAACATTCCGAGGTAAGGGCAGTGCGGCAATAAGACACGACGCCGACCATGGACCGCGCCCGCCCTGAGTCAAAAATCAGCAGCCGGGAACTGGAAGTGGCACGGCAGCTCATTACAGAGGATGAAAGGCGGGAGCTTAATCGGCCAGGCCCGCGTCATGTACTTCTTTGAGGCTCGTAATTATCGGAGGCACAACATGCCACATCGTGACGACGGTTACGAGAAACTGGCTCTGGCCCACTTTTCGTGTGGCGCTGGTGGCCGACGTGGCGCCCACGACGCGTGCTCGAACGGCATGGGTACGTCTGCCTCGAGCTCGCAGTGACGCCGACCGGTGCTGGCGGCGCTCATGATCAAGTTGCTGTACAAGCCGCTCGGTGTGGCATTCAGCTGCTGGGCAGCGCTGGCCGGTGCAATCTTCAAGCGGCTGTGGAAGCTCCTCGCGTGGCCGGGGGAGCGCCGAAGGCTACTGATGCCTACCATGGCGGGATCTAATTCCCACCGCCGGGGCACGATGCTCGGACTCGTCAAAAGCCGCTGTGGACCGCAGCGCTGCCGAGGGCGCAGAAGCTGGCCCGGCTACTGAATACGGTCAGCGGAAGGCCGGATGCATCAGAGCCTCCGGACTCTCCGGAGCGATTCGGATCGGTCAGATGCCGGTTGCCGCGGTGGCGAGCAGGGAGATGGCGGCGGCGGCCATGAGTGCGGTGGTGAGCCAGCCGAGGATGTTGGCGGTGTTGCCGTTGACATAGTCGCCCATGATGCGCCGGCTGCCCGATACCCGCATGACGACCACGAGGAAGGGCGCGGCGGCGACGCCGTTGATGACAGCGACAAAGACTAGGAGCTTGATCGGGTTGACGTGCAGGAGGCTCAGGCCTGTGCCGCCGACAGTGCCAAGGGCCACCAGGCCGTAGAAGACGGGGGCTTTGCGGATGGACCGTTCGAACCCCCACTGCTTACCGAGCAGGCCGGCCATGCCGACCGAGCCAGCGCCGGCGAGCACGGGGATGGCCAGCAGGCCGCTGCCGATGAAGCCGAGCGCGAACAGCGCGCTGGCGAAGTGCCCGGCGAACGGTGTGAGCGCCTGGGCGGCCTGGGCTGCGCTCTGGATGCTGGTCTTGCCGTGGGCGTGCAGGGTCTGGGCAGTGGCCACGATGATGGCGAACATGACCAGGTTAGAGAACGTCATGCCGGTGAACACATCCAGGCGGCTGGTGGACTGCTTGCGCCGGGCCCGTTTCGGGCGCTGCCGCTTCAGCGGCTGTGCCTGTGCGCCGCCCTCGGGCTCGTCGCGCATTTCCTCCAGGCGGTGGGCGCTTTGCCAGAAGAACAGGTACGGCGAGATGGTCGTGCCCAGCACGGCGACCAGCAGCGCCAGGTAGGCCTTGTTCAGCTCGACATGCGGGATGAGCGTGTGGCTCAGGACACTTCCCCACTGATGGGTGACCAGGACCGCCACCACCAGATAGGACAGCAGCGCGGCGCACAGCACCTTGAAGGTCAGCGCGATGCGGGCGAAGGAACCCAGCACCAGCAGCGTGGTGATCAGGACGCCCGCCACCAGTGCCCATAGCCAGGTCGGCCCGGCGTGCAGGAGCTGCATGCCCGAGCCTATGGCGACCAGGTCCGCGGCAATGTTCAGGCCATTGGCCACAATCAGGGCGACCAGCAGCACGGCCAGGACTGCCCGGCCGACCCGCCTGAAGTGCTTGACGGCCAGCTCGCCCAGGCCGGTGCCGGTCGCCAGGGCCGTGCGGTCGCAGGTCTCCTGGACCGCGGCCATCAGCGGCAATGTCAGCAGGGCGGTCCACAAGAACGCCAGGCCGTACTGGGCGCCTGCCTGGGAGTAGGTGGCGATCCCGGACGGGTCGTCATCGGACGCCCCGGTCACCAGCCCCGGTCCCATCGCCCGCAGGTACTGACGCCAGACCGGACCCACGTTTCGCCTGGTCAGATCAAGTTCCGACCGCCTCGATGACCGCGCGGCACTGGCGCCGGCCGACGCCGCCCCGGGCTCCTCTTCAGGCCTGAACGTCATCAGGTAGTCCCGGCATGAGCGCCGCCAGTCCCCTGGTCACCGCAGGCAACCTCGCAGCCGCGATTCCTGGCGCCCCGCGCCGGTGAGCTGCCGCTCCGGTCCGATCCGTGCCGGGTGCCTCGGCGAGACCGGTGCCGGATGCGCGCTCCGGCAGGCCGGGCAGACGCGGGCGGAAGTAGCCGAGCGCGCGGGCGAGCAGCCGGGAGACGTGCATCTGGGAGATGCGGAGCTGCTGGCCGATCTGGGCCTGTGTCATGCCGCCGTGAAGGCGCATCAGCAGGATCTCCTGCTCACCGCGGGGCAGCTTGCCCCAGTGCGCGGCGGGGGCCCGCATGCCGAGGGAGAGCCCATCGTCGTACACGGCGCCGTCGCTCGCCATCGCGGATGATTCGCCCCTCTGGAGTAACTCAACGGCCGGGCGCGGGCGCGCCAACCGGAGCGGAGAGCTGCCAGAGGGCCAGGTAGCGAGTCAGAAGGCCGTTGCTCTCATCGCTGTAAGCTACGTCACAATACCATGCGGCGAGGCGGGCAGCATGGGCCCCAGAGGTGACGTAAGAAGTAATCTCAGGCCAAGTCAGGGTGGGCTGTGCGGCCATCAGGGTCGGGGGCGTCACCGTCGGCAGGCGTTCCCGGCAGGCACCGGTCCTGGATCCGCTCAGCACAATTCGGCATGATGCCCAGGATGTGCATGGAGCGACGACTCTGGGGAGCAGATAAGTCAGATGCACTGGCCATTGTCAGCCGTCGAATACGCCAGGCCGCTGCTGTGCGCCGTGCTACTTGCGAGATCGATGGGGCACCTGATGGGACGCTATGCACCGCGGTCTCTGGCGACGGCCAGTAGGACATCAGCTGCGCGGAGACTGGGCTCTCTGCACAACTGGGGGCCAGCGAAAGGGCCGTGGATCACATCAGCCAGCCAACCCAGCCGGCCACCCAGCCCGATACTGCGCAACACCCCCAGGAGGTGCAGTGTGAAGCCAGATCGTTCGTCAGTACTACCGGGACCCACCGTGCCAGAGGGTGGCAACTCCGGTCTGGGGACAGTGCGCGCAGCGCCGTGCGGAGGTGAGATGTCGGGATTCATAGGCGCTGATCACGCTTTGCGTGAGGTCCGCTCGGGCAGCCAGTTCTGTTGGCGAGATGCCCGCATCGCGGCGTCTTCCGCACGCTGCCGAGATCGGTCAGAGCTCAATGTAGGAACCCATGGTTACGATGCGGCGCTGTGGCAAGCCGAAGAAATCTACCGGGCTCTTCGACATGCGTGCCAGCAAGAGGAAGAGTCTCTTGCGCCACGCGCGCATGCCGGGATCGTCACCGGGGACGATGGTGATCTCGGAGACGAAATAGGTCGCGGTCTCAACATCGATCTCCACGGGGAGGCCCTCCGCGGCGGCCTGCCGGAGCGCTGCCGGCACGTTCTGGTCGTCCTGGAAGCCGTAGCGCACCGTCAGGTAGACGATCCCGTCGTCTTCGTATCCGAGGCCATCGACCGTGATCTGCTCAGAGCGGCCGACGTGCGGGACCGTCGCGGTCTCGACCGACACGATGACGACGCTGTCGTGCAGCACGTGGTTGTAGTTGACATTGTCGCGCAGCGCGAGCGGTGTGGTCTTCTTGCCCGCGGTGGGGCTGGGTGTTGTCCTGTCCCTGCGGGGCAGGCTTAGGCCAATGCTTCTGCGCCGGACCGTGAATGTGCTCGCCCCAAGGAGATGGCCAACATGACCGACAACGATACGACCGTATCAACGCCGCCCGAGGAAGAGCTGGCCCTGTCGCGCCCGCAAGAGCCGGGCACTTCCCAGCCCGCCGAAGATCCCAGGTACCTCACCAGAACAGGCGAGGCTGCCGCCGAGGACGGCTCGGTCGCTCCGATCATCGGTGGCCTGCCCGCCGTCGAGGGGTCGGCCTGGGATATCGGCGCCCCGCTGGAGGACCGCGGTGCGGACCTGGCTGGTGAGCAGGGCAGCCCACCGGACCAGGCCGGTCACGAGGACACACGCAGCAGTTGAATCGCAGCGGGCGGGTGCGGCTTCGCCTTTGAGCGTCCACGCCACCGCTGAGCTGAAGCAGGCTGCTCCTCCACGTCGCAGCCGAGCCTTGCGACGCCTGAGTTCCTGTTCTGCACGGCGCTCACCGGACCAGGCGGGCCTGCCGAGGCCGCCCAGAACATGCCGTTCCGTGCTCACTTCGGGTTGGCAGGTCGCCGACCTGGCAGGGCGCAGGGCGGCGGCGCAGGGCGCCTCACTCATTGTGGAGGTTGGTCGTAGGGTGGCCGAACTGGTCAGCCGCGCCGATCACCGCCGGCGTGCGTGATGGCCACAGTCAACATGCGCTACGCAGCGTGATGGCCGCTTGCGTTGATCCTCACCACGGTGATAACCACGACCATGCCAGCACGACGCCGTGGTTAGAGTCCGGCGCCGGGGGGTAACGGGCGCTGGTGACCGTTGCCGCGACGCTCCTGGATAGTCGTTACTCGCTTGATGAACAAATCGGTCCATCCAGCGCGCCACGCCGATGATCCTCCGCGCAGTCGAGGAGGTCCAAGACAGAGCCGCCCGGACCGCATAGCCCTACGGACCGGATGTCCTGTCCCACCAAATGTGAGTCATGGCGGGCTGGATCGGCGGGCGTGCTTCACGTTGGCAGGACGGTTCGTGGGGCTGGATGTCCCGCTAACGTGAGTCACGTCGCGTCT
>PLIQ01000100.1 GCA_003140115.1 Actinomycetota bacterium
GACTCACAGGCTGAATAGCTACCCCCGTTTGGCTCCCCGGCGGATATCGTTAGCAAAGCTAATATTCTGATGACCAGAGGCCGATGCCGACCCGGACGGGAGTCCAAACAGTGACCTCAGTCGGTTAAGCCAGACCGTCTTTGCGCGCTGCGATGGCTGCCGCCATCGGCGCGCATCCAGACGTCCTCGTTAATGCCGTCAGCGCGATCGCTCATCCCCGAGAGCGGTCCCGCGACAATCACAATCTTTAATTCGCCGTTACCGGGAACCTCCCTGGCCATGCCTGTGGACCTTCTCATAGCAATGGGCGGAGATGGGTTTGTAACGAGATAGGTCTCGATCCACAGCTCGAGTTCTTTGGCTGGGATCGGCCTACAGATCTGGTACCCCTGCACGAGGTCGCACCCCATATCGGTTAGGTCGCTTCGAGTAATGCTGTCCTGGACGCCTTCTGCGACGACGGTCATTCCAAGGTTGTGCCCCAGGTCGATGGCGGAGCGCACGATTACGGCGTTTTCGGGGTCGTTCGCCATGCCCATTACGAAGGAGCGGTCGATCTTCAGTTCCTTGACCGGCAAGGTCTTGAGGTACGACATGGATGAGTAACCGGTGCCGAAGTCGTCGATGCTCAGCGATACGCCCATGGAGTCGAGGGCTTGAAGGACGGTGAGGGCGACACCGTGGTCGGTCATTACAGCTGTCTCGGTCAGCTCAAGGCTCAATAGGTGCGGCGCGACGCCATGGGCGTCCAGAAGTTCCTGTACGTGAGCCGGGAATCTCGGGTCGAGCAGGGAGCGTGCGGAGATGTTCACCGCGACGGGGATCGAGCGTCCTGCGTCGGCCCACTTTCGGGCTTGGCTTAGCGCGAGGCGCAGCACCTCGGTCGTGAGCGCATGGATGATTGCGGTGTTCTCAGCGAGCGGGATGAACTCGTCGGGTTGTAGCAAACCCAGGGCGGGATGCGTCCAGCGGACGAGGGCTTCGACACTGCTCAGCATGCCGGTGCTAGTGCTGATCTTGGGCTGGTAGTGCAAGGTCAACTCGCCGGTGGCGATGGCTCGGCGCAAGTCTCCGAGGAGGACGAGGCGGGAGAGATTGTTGTCGTCGCGAGACGCCTCGTAGCGGGCGAATGGGTAGTGAGCGGTCTTGGCCTCGTACATGGCTACATCGGCGTGGCGCAGAAGTGTCTCGACGTCGTCGCCGGGTTCGGCGATGGCGATTCCGATGCTGGCGTCGACGTCGAGAGCGATGTCGTACATCGAGAACGGGTCGTGCAGGGCGGCACCGACGCGTTGCGTGGCCGCTAGTGCCCCTTCCCATCCAGAAATGGGGAGAAGAATCGCGAACTCGTCACCACCGAGGCGGGCCACAGAGTCGGAGTCGCGCAGTGAGCCCCTGAGCCGATCCGCCACCTGAAGAAGGAGGTGATCACCGTATTGGTGGCCGAGGGTGTCGTTGACCTCTTTGAAACGATTGAGGTCCAAGAGCAACACAGCCACGGTGTCGCCCGAGCGAGCGGCGGTGCGCAGAGCTACACCGGTCCGGTCCTGGAACAGGGTCCGGTTCGGAAGGTCCGTTAGCGGGTCGTGCAGGGCCTGATACCGGTTATGTTCACTTTCGGATTGGAGGTCCCGGTGGTAGCGGGTCACGACGACCGATCCGCCGACGACCAGGCCGATTGCCGCGAGCAGCGTGGCAAGATCGACGAGGAGCGCAAAACGTCCAATTTCGCGGACCGACGCCGTCGCGCTGAGAGCCCTGGATTCGTGTAGCGCGGCCGCGGCATAGACCTGGCCTTCCATGACGCCGAAGACTGGGTCGACAGTTCGGGCGTCTATGGCGTTCGTTACGGCCATCGGATCGTGGCGATCGACTGACAGGAACAGTTGTGCACTGGCTGCGACGTAGGCGCTGTGCTCGCGTAGCACCACCTTCGCGAGGTTTCGATCGGCGCTGTCACCCAGGACGGCCACTTGTCGTATGGCCTGCTCGAGGGAGGCTTCTGCCGCTGCATGGCCTGCCCTCGGAACCGGTCCGGGCTGGAGGCGATACTTCCGCTCGAGCGACTCCTCGGCGGCGATCGCGGTTGCCGCGTGCTCATACGCGGTGGCGGTACGAACAGCAAGGGCGCTCGTCCCGGCCGCATTGCTCGTCACCAGGGAACCAATCGTAACTACGACGATGAGCGCCATCAGTCCGGCGCTGGCCCCGGTCATCGCCCATCGATTCCACGAGCCTGAGATGGGCCTTCGCTTGACCGTGGACCGGGTCATCCGCTGTCCAGACGGGGCTGAAGTAGAAAATCACATTCAACGATCGACATTTGATCTCGCGAATCCTCTCTTGAGACAGAGACGGAGACGCGTTGATTCACACCGACGACGCGGCCCAAGCCGTCCCGTTGATGGTCGGCTGCCTAGTCCTCGTCCCCGTCGGTACTGTCGTACGACTGGCGGAGGGCGTGGCTGGATCCAGCGACCTCAGCTATGCCGCCAGCGAGTGCTGGTGCGGCGTCGTGCTAAGGATGTCGGTGGGCTTCAGGCTTTCCTGCCTTCCTGCCGGTGTAGAAGACACCGAGATAGCCTCCATTGAAAGCACCCGACGTGATGACTCGGGTGGGGAGGCTGCTGACACGCCAAGCCTGCAACGCCTGAGCAGGTCTGTGCCGTACGCCATGGCGGCACGCGCGGTAATCGCTTTCCGTTACAGACCATATACATAGAGTACACCGGTAGTCAAACTACCCGACGTGCGCGTGTATCCTGACGGCTGCTTCTGGCCGGTTGCCCACACGACAGGATGGCCTGATCTGCACACCCGAACTGACGAGCATCGAACTGTCATCGATCCCAGGCAAGGCAGGTCGGCGCGCGATTATCAAGGGCCCTTGGCGCCCTTGGCCGCATAGCAGCCCCCCTTGCGGACAGGCCG
>PLIQ01000651.1 GCA_003140115.1 Actinomycetota bacterium
CACAGGGTAACCACGACCTCGACGGTTAGCCGCCGGGCACAGGTGCGCAGTCCCCTCGACGGGGCCGGGGCCACACGCACCCCATACGGGGCGCACGATCCCCGTAAGAAACGCCAACCTCCCCGACAAGCCTGGCTCGGGGTGCAGCGTTACAGTGAGTTCCAGCAGTGGCTAGGACGCCACGTGCCGCACAGCTAGAGAAAAGGGAAGGAGGTCACCGTGAACCCCATAATGGGATTCATCGTCTTGGCGTTGATCTGGCTCGTGTTGACGGTGGGGGCGGCAATCGCCGGGGGCATCTCTCACCTTTTCTCCGGACATTAGCGAAAAGAAAGCAGAACGGGCCCTCGGTTATCGCTAATCCGCACCGGGCGGATCATCGCTAGAACTGGTACAACGGCACCATCGACCCGGTAACCGGGGGCGCGAAGGCGGCGCCGAGTTCGCGCACGGCGGCGTCGAGGAGGGCGCCGAGCTCGGCGTCCTCGTCGTCGAGCCACTGCTCGTAGGCGGCGACGGCCACGCCGAGGACGGCATGCGCGATGGCCTGCGGCGCGAGGGCGTCCGGTCGCTGTCCGGTGCGGTCGGCGACGAATTCGGCGATCACCTCACGCCAGGCGGCGAACCGCAGGGTGGAATGGGCCAGTAGGGCCGGGACCCGGAGGATGAGTTCCATCCGGCGCCGATGCAGCGGGATCTGGCCGGGCTCGACCTGATTGAAGTCGACCAGGGCCGCCCGGATCGCGTCCATCAGCTGAACATCGCGCGGGCAGGTTTTGAGGCGAGCTCGCATGCGCTCGAGTTCCAGCTCGAACGTGCCCCACGGGACGTCGTTCTTGGAGGGAAAGTAGCGGAAGAACGTCCGGCGGCCGATGCCCGCGGCCGTCGCGATGTCCTCGACGGTGGTCTGCTCAAACCCGTTCGCCTCGAACAGCTCGAATGCGACGTGCTCCAGCTCGGCCTGGGAGGTCGCCCGCCGGCGCCCAGGCTGTCCGCCCTCGTCGGGCTGGTCGCCCGGTCCCACTACCGCTGACATCGTTCCGCCACCATCCCGCTGATCCGGCCCGCTGATCCGGTCGGCCGTCCGGTGGCTATTTTACGTCCGGCCGCGCCCCCGAGCCTTGATCTGTGGCACTCGGTGCCGTTACGATGGCACCCGGTGCCACAAGACATGGAGGTACTCATGCGCGAACTCCTGACCGTTCCGCCGGCGGCTGCAGATGAGGAAGAAGCCGAGTCGCTCGTCACCGAGGATCTTCTGGTTGAGGAAGTCTCGATCGACGGCATGTGTGGTGTCTACTGACCTAGCGTCCCAGGTCAGCACGACCTTCGACCTGGACCGCCCCTGGTGCCTCGACGCTCGCGCCGCGATCCGCCCTGAGCCGTTCGGCGCGATGCTCTACCACTTCGGTACCCGAAATCTCTCCTTCCTCAAAAGCACCGTCCTGCTCAGGGTGCTCGAGAACCTCGCCGACCATCCCACTGCCCGTGCCGCGTGCGCCGCCGCCGGGGTCCTCGAGACCGAGCTGCCTACCTATCGGCGTGCGCTTGCCACCTTGGCCGACTCCAGCATGATCGTTGCCGGCGATCCCGCCTCGCCGCTGCGCGCGGCCCCGCCGGCGTTCGACGGAACGGTCGGCGAAGACCCCGGCCGGGCCGGGCGCCGTCCGCATGCCAGCCGGGCAGCGACGAAACTTACTGACCTGTTCGAGCTCGGGCTTACTTCACCGATCTGCCTGACCTGGGAGCTCACCTACGCCTGCAACCTGGCCTGTGTGCACTGCCTGTCCAGCTCGGGCCGCCGGGACCCGCGTGAGCTGACCACCGCCGAGTGCCAGACGGTGATCGACACGCTGCAGCGGATGCAGGTGTTCTACGTCAACATCGGCGGCGGCGAGCCGACGGTCCGCCCGGACTTCTGGGAACTGGTGGACTACGCCACCGCCCACCAGGTCGGAGTCAAGTTCTCCACCAACGGGGTCAAGCTCGACGCCGCGGCCGCTGGCAAGCTGGCCGCCAGCGACTACATCGACGTGCAGATTTCGCTGGACGGAGCGACGGCGGAGGTCAACGACGCGGTACGCGGCCTCGGGTCGTACCAGACGGCCACCCGGGCCATGGCCAACCTCGCCGCCGCCGGATTCCGCGGCTTCAAGGTCTCTGTCGTGGTGACCAGGCACAATGTCTCACAGCTCGACGCGTTCAAGCAGCTCGCCGATGATCATGGCGCACAGCTGCGGCTGACCAGGCTGCGCCCGTCCGGCCGCGGCGTGGACGTGTGGCCCGAGCTGCACCCCACCGCCGGGCAGCAACGCGAGCTCTACGACTGGCTGGCCGCCCACGGCGAGCACGTACTCACCGGCGACTCGTTCTTCCACCTATCGCCGTACGGGCCGCCGCTGCCCGGGCTGAACATGTGCGGGGCGGGCCGCGTGGTCTGCCTCATCGACCCAGTGGGCGATGTGTACGCCTGTCCCTTCGCCATCCACGAGAACTTCCTGGCCGGAAACGTCCGGCAGCCAGGGGGATTCGAAACGGTCTGGCGCGAGTCGCCGCTGTTCGCCGACCTGCGCGGGCCGCAGACCGGGGGAGCCTGCCGTTCCTGCGGGTCCTTCGATTCGTGCCGCGGCGGGTGCATGGCGGCCAAGTTCTTCACCGGCCTGCCGCTGGACGGGCCTGACCCGGAATGCGTGCAAGGCCACGGCGAGGCTGCCCTCGCCGTGATCCAGCCAGGTGACGCGCGACCCCGTGCGGCTGTCGACCATTCGCACCGCCGGGTCCCGGTGACGATCGGCCGCCGCCCGCCGGAGCGAGCCTGCGACGAGAACCCGATGGCCGGGTTCGCGGTTCCAGGATCTAGGTAACACATAGTACCGAGACCGTCACTCGTACTAATCTTGGCTGGTGGCGATGGATCCGGGACCGGAGGACGAGTTGGCTCCCGCTGGGCTTGGCCTGCGCCCGGATCCGGGCTCGCGTCTGCTGGCGGGCGGAACGGTGCTGGTCGGCGGTTCACCGGTCCGGGTACTGCGCCTTACGCCGTCCGGCGCCCGTCACGTGGCCGGCTGGTGGTCCGGGACGCCGGTGCCGGCCAACGCACGAGCCCGCGCGTTGGCCCGCCGTCTGCTCGACACCGGAATCGCGCATCCCGCGCCGAGCGCCGGGGCGCTCGCCAATAGCTGGGGTCCCGGTGACGTAACGGTGGTGATCCCCGTCCGCGACCGGCAGGCTGAACTGGCCCGCTGCCTGGCCGGTCTGGCTGCGATGCCGCGGGTGATCGTGGTCGACGACGGCTCGGACGACCCGGCGGCGGTAGCGCGGGTCGCGTCCGGCGCGGGAGCGCGCGTCCTGCGCCGCGCCGTGAACGGGGGGCCCGCAGCGGCCCGGAACACCGGCCTGGCCGCGGCGGACACGCCGTTGGTCGCGTTCCTCGACTCGGACTGCGTCCCCGGCCCGGGCTGGCTCGACGCGCTGTTGCCGCACTTCGCGGACCCGGCGGTGGGCGCGGTCGCGCCGCGCATCGCACCCGACGAGCCCGGGCGTACCTGGCTGGCCCGGTACGAGGGAGCCAGTTCCACCCTGGACATGGGTGCGCGGGCGTGCATCGTCCGGCCGGGGTCGCGCGTCCCCTACGTGCCCGGCGCGGCGCTGGTGGTGCGGCGGGCCGCGGCCGGGACCGGTTTCGCCGAGACCATGCGGGTCGGGGAGGACGTCGACTTCGTCTGGCGGCTGGCCGCGTCCGGCTGGCGGGTGCGCTATGAGCCGGCCGCCACCATGCCGCATCAGCACCGCGTGCGGCTGCGCGAGTGGTTCATCCGCCGGAAGGACTACGGCACCTCGGCCGCCATCTTGGAGCAGCGCCACCCGGGGACGGTACGTCCGCTCTACATTTCCGCCTGGACCGCCCTGGCCTGGCTGGCGGCCGCTTCAGGCCGCCCGGCGGCGGGCGCCGCCTGCACCGGTACCGGCATCGCGCTGCTCGCCCGGCGTCTTGCGCGGGTTACCGGCGAGGAATGGCCCCGGCCCCCCCCCGGGACCGCCTGGCCGCTGGCGGCTCGGCTGGC
The DNA here is from genome assembly GCA_003140115.1 of Actinomycetota bacterium. The sequence continues at coordinate 4,065 of PLIQ01000651.1, forward strand.
CGGCGGCGGGACGGTCGCCGCGGGCCGGCCGCTGGGCAGCGCCATCTCCCGGACCTGGTGGCCGGTGGCGCTGCCGGCTGCGATGGCCGTGCGCCGGATGCGATGGCCGCTGGCCGCGCTGGTCCTCGCGCCGCCGCTGCTGGACTGGCTGGACCGGCGGCCGCCGCTGGATCCGCCGCGCTACGTCGCCGCTCGGCTGCTGGACGACATCGGGTACAGCCTCGGGGTCTGGCAGGGCTGCGCGCAGCGGCGGACCGTCCGGCCACTGCTGCCCCAGCTAGGGAGCCGTCACTTGGACATTCCCCGGGCAAAGTCCGCCGGGACGATGATGTCGTCGGGGGACAAGTCGTGAACGGAAGGCCGTCCGAGCGCGAGCAGCGTGGAGTCGATCCCGCCGCGTAGCACGTCGAAGACGTTCTTCACGCCCGCCGAGCCGTTGGCGGCCAGTCCCCACAGGTAGGCGCGGCCGATCATGACCGCCCGGGCGCCCAGGGCCAGCGCCTTGACCACGTCGCTGCCGCGCCGGATCCCGCCGTCTAGGAGGACCTCGACCTGGCTGCCGACGGCGTCGGCCACCGAGGGCAGCGCCCGGATGGAGGCGGGGGTGCCGTCCAGGTTGTTGCCGCCGTGATTGGACACCGAGATGGCGGTGGCGCCGATGTCCACGCAGCGGCGCGCCTCGTCGGCGCGCATCACGCCCTTGACCAGGAACGGGCCGCCCCACTGCTCGCGCAGCCAGGCCAGATCGGCCCAGCTGGCCGGCGGGGTCTGTATCCACTCGCCGTAGACGCCGAAGAACGTGGGCGCCGGCTCGCCGGGGGCGGCCATGTTGGGCACGGTGAGGTCGGGCAGGCCGCCGGCCTGCAGCCACTGACGGACGTAGCCCGGGCGAGCCAGACCCTCCGGAGCGAACCGCACGATCGCCCGCAGGTCCATCTTTTCCGGGATGGGTGGGCTGCCCCAGTCCCGGCCGGTGGAGAAGGACCAGTCCAGGGTGACGATCAGGGCCTTGGCCCGGGCCTGGCGGGCCCGTTCGATCCGCTGCAGGATCGTGTCCTTGCTCCCTGACCAGTAGACCTGGAAGAACAGGTTCGGGTTCGCCGCCGCCACGTCTTCCACCGGCATGCTGGCGAAGGAGCTCAGGCCCACGACCGTCCCCGCCTCGGCCGTCCCGCGCGCCACTGCCACCTCGCCTTCGGGGTGCACGGCCTGCACCCCGGTCGGGGACGCGATGACAGGCAGGGCGATGTCCTGTCCGAGGACCGACGTGCCCAGCTGCCGGGTCGCGGGCAGGTCGGCGATATGCGGCGGGGTAAACCGCAGCTCGGTGAAGGCGGCCACGTTGTCCCGCAGCGTGACGCCCTGCTCCGCGCCGGCCACCAGCGCCATGTAGACCGACCTGGGCAGGTGCCGCCGGGCCCGGCGGCGCGCTTCCTCGACCGTCTCGAACCATTCGCGCGTGCTTGCCATCGGTTCTCCCTCGCCGGGCCAGATCGCCTGAACGCCTATTTTGGCACTCGGTGCTGTAATTATCCAGCCTCGGTCTGGCCGTAGTATCCACGATCATGCCCGCTGGTGACTCGGGCGGGCGAGTCCCGCCGGACGGCCATCCGGACCGACTCCGGTGGAATGCCAGGTACGGCGCTGGGTTCGCGCCGTCCTTCAGGACGCATCCGCTCGCGGTCCGGGCGCTGGCTATGGACCTGCCGGACGGCCCGGTGGCCGATCTGGCCTGCGGCACCTCCGGCTCCGCGCTGCTGGCCGCGGTCCGTGGCCGGTCGGTCACCGCGGTGGACATCTCGGAATTGGCCCTCGGCATGCTCGGCGACGAGGCCCGCCGACGAGGCCTGGATCACCTGGTCACCTTGGTCCATGCGGATCTCGCCGCCTGGCCGGCGCCGCCGCGTTCGCATGCGCTCGTCCTGTGTACCGGCTGGTGGGAGCGGGCCGTCTTTATCGCGGCGGCCGAGACGGTAGCGTCCGGCGGCCTCTTGGGCTGGGAGGCGTTTACCGTCGAGGCCCGGCAGGCGCGACCGGACCTGTCCTCGCGGTGGTGCCTGGCCGCCGGGGAGCCCGCGTCGCTGCTCCCGACGGACTTCACTGTGCTCGATGAGCACGACCTACCGGAGCGCGGGCGGAGGCAGTTGCTGGCCCGGCGCCACTAGGCTCGATTGTTATGGCCCGGCCCAGGTTCGCGGATGTGCTGCGGCGGCCGCTCGTCGTGGCGCCGATGGCGGGCGGTCCCTCGACCACCGGCCTGGTGGTCGCGGCGGCGCAAGCCAGGACGCTGGGCTTTCTAGCCGGCGGTTACAAGACGCCCCCGGCGATGGCGGCCGAGATCGCTGCCGTCCGGGCCGCGACCGCAGAGCCGTTCGGGGTGAACATCTTCGTCTCCGGTACGCCGTACGCGGACCCCGCGGCGCTGGATCGATACCTCGGCTCCCTGCGTGCCGCCGGGCCCCTAGGCGACGGGACCTGGGACGACGACGGCTTCGACGGCAAGGTGGCGGCGCTGTTGGCCGATCCGCCCGCGATGGTCAGCTTCACCTTCGGATGCCCCGACGCCGAGGTCGTCATGGCCCTGCAGGACGCAGGCAGCCTGGTCGCGGTCACCGTGACCAGTCCCGGTGAGGCGGCGATCGCGGCCGCGGCGGGCGCGGATGCGCTGTGCGTCCAGGGTTATGAGGCCGGAGCCCACCGGGGGACGTTCATGAACGACGACGAGCCCGGCCGAGACTACGGCCTGCTGGCGCTGATCGGCGAGGTGGCGAGAGTCACGAGTCTGCCGCAGATCGCCGCCGGGGCCATCATGGGCCCGCGTCAGGTCCAGGCCGTGATCGCGGCGGGCGCGGCGGCCGCGCAGTGCGGCACGGCGTTCCTGCGTTGCCCGGAGAGCGGCGCGCATCCCCGGTACAAGGCGGCGCTGGCCGACCCGCGGTACACCGCGACCACGCTGACCCGGGCCTTCAGCGGGCGGCCGGCCCGCGGGCTGGTCAACCGGTTCATCCGCGACCACCAGGGCGCGCCCGCGGCCTACCCGGAAATCAACAACGCGACGCGTCCGCTGCGGGCCGCGGCCGCCGCCGAGGGCGACACCGGCCGGATGTCGTTGTGGGCCGGGCAGGGCTACCGCTCGGCAACCGAGTGCCCGGCCGGCGAGATCATCGAGCGGCTTACCGCGACCAGCTAGAACTGCGGCCGTAGATCGTGATCCTCGTTGGCGGAGCCGGCGAAGTCTCATCCGCCTGGCCTCGGCGGAAGCCGGGCTCACCGGGCATCAGGCGCCCGCCGCGCCGGGGCACATTCCTGGACCGCCTCGCGTGCCCACGCCCGTTGCTGCTCGGTGCCGACCCGCTCTGCCCATTCCTGCGCCTGCAGGAACGCTGCCAGCGCCTGGTCGAGGTCGCCGGCCTCGGAGTACGAGCAGCCGAGGTTGTTGTACAGCGAGACGAGCCAGCGCCGCGTACGGTCATCCGGCGCCGCCAGAGCGCGATCGATCGCCTCGGCCACCCGCTCACGGGACCGCGCCCTGTCGGCGATGGCGAGCATGTGCAGCGCGTCGATCTCGAGGAACAGCAGGCCGCCGGACCGGGCGAGCGCGGCCGCGTCCTCGAACTCGACCACGGCCTCCTCCGCCTTTCTCGCGCTGTTCAGCAGGCGGCCGGCCTCGAGCTTGACCCGCGTCCTGACGGCCGCATCGGCGGCCTGGCCGAGCGATTCCAGCAGCGCCCGCCCCGCGTCGAAGCGTCCCTGCAGCCCGAGCGCCCGGGCCTGCTGCGTGAGCAGCTCGGCCTGCTCGGCGTCAGTGTGCGCCTGCGACGCCGCCTCACACGCGAGCCGCAGCTCCGACCCGGCCGGGTCGCCGAAATCCCAGAGCTCGTCGAGCAGTTCCTGCGTGATCACCCCGTTAACCTAGCGCGGCGGCCCCCGATCGCCGCCCCTGACCGCTCCCGGGCCCGGGCCTCGTTGGCGTTCTAGGCGGAGGCCTGCTGGCGGTGGGCCCACTCGGCGATGTCGCGGCGGTCGATGGCGGCGGCCATCAGGTCACCGAACGAGTCGGGGGTGCAGGCGAAGGCGGGGACGCCCAGCGCGGCCAGGGCGGCGGCCACCTCATGGTCGTAGGTCGGCGCACCGTCGTCGGACAGCGCCAGCAAGGCGATCACTTGGGTGCCTGCGGTGGTCAGGTCCGCGACCCGGCGCAGCATCTCGCCGGTGTCGCCGCCCTCGAACAGGTCACTGACCAGGATGAGGATCGTCTGGGCGGGGCGGGTGATCAGCCGCTGGCAATAGGCCAGGGCACGGTTGATGTCGGTGCCGCCGCCGAGCTGGGTGCCGAACAGGACGTCTACCGGGTCGCCGAGGTGCTCGGTCAGGTCGACGACCGCCGTGTCGAAGGCGACCACTGACGTGCGCAGGGACCGGATCGAGGCCAGCACCGCGCCGAACACTCCGCCGTACACTACCGACGAGGCCATCGAGCCGCTCTGGTCCAGGCACACGATGACGTCCCGCGCCACCGCCTGCTGCTTCCTGGCGTAGCCGACGAGCCGCTCCGGCACGACGGTCCGCTGCTCGGGCAGGTAGTTCCGCAGGTTGGCGCGGATGGTGCGGTCCCAGTCGATGTCGGCCGGGCGCCTGGGCCGGTTCGTGCGGCTCGCCCGGTTCAGCGCGCCGGTGACGGCCGAACGAGTCCGCTGGGCCAGCCGCCGTTCCAAGTCTTTGGTCACGGTACGCACCACGGCGCGGGCCGACTCCCGTGCCTGCTCGGGGAGCACCCGGCTCAGCGACAGCAGGGTCCCGACTAGGTGCACGTCGGGCTCGACCGCGGCGAGCATCTCGGGCTCGAGCAGCAGCCGGGTCAGGCCGAGCCGCTCGATCGCGTCCTTCTGCATCACCTGGACGACGCTGACCGGGAAGAACGTGCGGATATCGCCGAGCCAGCGCGCGACCCGGGGGGCCGACGCGCCCAGGCCAGCCTGGCGCTTGGCGACGGGCTCGAGCCCGGCGCCTTCATCGGAGTCGTACAGGGCGCCGAGCGCGGCGTCGATCCGCGCGTCGTCGCCGTGTAGCGGCATCCCGGTACCGTCGGCAGCGCCGAGCACCAGTCGCCAGCGGCGCATCCGCTCGTCGTGGTCAGCGGTCATAATCCGCTCACCGATGCAGGGCGTCGGCCCAGGAGCGCGGCCACGGTCCGCACCGCGATCGCGGCCCGGTCCTGATCCAGGTCGTCGTCCGGCGATACGGGCATGACCGGCGGCCCGTTGCTGCCGCCCAGCCGGGCCGCCTTGTCACCGATGGCTCGCCGCTCGGGCGGGGCGAATTGGCCGAAGGTGCGCCGGAGCGCGGGCAGCACGGCGGCGAAGGCGTCCGCGCTCAGCCCGGCCAGCCACGCATCGGCCAGGGCGAGCAGCGTGTCGTCGTGCAGAAGCAGCAGGCCGCTGCCGGCCAGGAACCCCTCGGCCCAGCCCGCGGCGGCCGCGGCCGGCACGGCGACGGACAGCTCGCGTGACATCCGCACCGCCACGTCGTCCGGAGAAAGCCGTCCCGCGTCGAGGAGCAGCCTGGTCAGGCGGCCGGAGATAAGAGGAGGACAGCGCGGGACGACACGGGCGAGCGTATCCAGCCAGCGCGTGCGGCTGCCGGGGTCCGCGAGCAGGCTGGTGGCCGAATGCACGGCGTTGATGCGGTCGCGCATGGCCCGTTCGGCCGCCTCGTCCAGGGATATCACCGCGGCGGGCAGGCCGGCGCAGATCCGGGTGATCATCTCGACTGCTACTTCGCCGAGCCGGCCGGGGTCGGTGCCGCGCACGTCGCCGTACCGGACCGCCCGGACCAGGGCAGGCAGCGCCGCCATCAGGTGCGTCACGTCGCCCTCCAGCGCGGCGCGGTCCCTGACCGCCGCGAGCACCTCGGGCAGGGCGTCGCCCAGATCGGCGAGCAGGCACCGCTCGACCAAGCCGGTCACGTCCGCCAGCGCGGTGGCCTCGACGGCCAGGGAACGGGCTCGCTGCGACGCGGCGGCCACCACCGTGCTGCCCCACATGCTCGCCTCGATCAGGGCTAGGTCGAGCTCCGGTCCCCAGGTCAGCTGCCAACTTTCCCGGAACGTCCCGATGTTCTGGGTCCGGCCCTGCTGCGGCGCGCCCCACCGCACCCCGAGCAGGGTGAGCCGGTACAGCAGGTGGCTGCGGGCCAGGTCGTTCGGCTTACGCAGGTCCAGGTCATAGTCGCGGGGCTGCACCTCCGGGCGCAGCCGCAGGCTGCGCTGCTGATCTTGCAGGTCCCGCTGCAGCGGCATCATGGGCGTGGCGGCCGGCACCGCGCCGAGCCGCTCGCCGACCACCAGGCGCCGCTGGATGAGCCCTACGAGCAGGTCACTGCCCTCACATAGCACCGCGCGGGCCGCCTCGGTGACCTCCTCCAGGCCCGCCAGCGGCCGCCCGCGCAGCGCGGCCAGCGCCTCGGCCAGCCGGACCGACTCGATCACGTGCGCGGACGACGCCGGAACGCCCTCGTCCCGCAGCACGGCGGCGGCCTTGGCCAGCCACCGCTCGACGGGCTGCCCATCGCAGGAGAACAAGTGGTCGTACCAGCCCGGGGAGCGGATGCCGGCGCCGTAACCCGAGGTGTAGGCGAGACGGCCGTAGGTCCACGGGATCCAGGTGAAGGTGGCCCTTACCTTCGGCAGGCCGCGCAGTAGCCGGTCGTCGGCCGCCGCGGGCGGGAGGTGCTGCAGCGCTGGAACGTGCCAGGCGCCGCAGACCACCGCGATTCGCTGGTAGCCCTCCTTGGTCGTCCGGCGCAGCACCTTACGCATGTACGCCTCGCGGGCCACGTCGCGCTGATCGGGTTCGGGATCTTCCGCGCGGAGGAACCCGATGGCTTCCGCCAGGGCGTCGAAGACTGCGGGTCCCGGGACGTGCTCGACCACGTCTTCCCACCAGCGCTCCGGGTCGTCGTAACCGGCTGCCGTGGCCAGGTCGCTGATCGGGTCGGTGCGTGACTGCTGTCTTCTGCTGTCGGTCATGGCCAGCTGGTGCGCGGCTGGCAGGTCGCAGAACCGGACCGGTACGCCCGCGCGCAGCGCGTACCTGATCGCCTGCCACTCTGGCGAGAACACCGCAAACGGCCAGAACGCCGCCGTCTTCGGCTGTCCCGGCACGTACCCGAGCAACGCCACCGGCGGCCGCATCTCCGGATCGCGCACCAGCTCCAGCAGCGCGTCCGCCTCGGGCGGCCCCTCGATCAGCACCACATCAGGCTCGAGTTCAGCCAGGGCCTCGCGCAACGACCGCGCCGATCCCGGTCCGTGATGCCGGATGCCGTACAGCGCCGGGCCGGTCACTAGCCGGCCGCCTCGCGGCACGCGCGGTAGAAATCGCTCCAGTCGTCCCGCTCGCGGACCACGGTTTCCAGGTACTCCTGCCACGCCACCCGGTCGGACACCGGATCCTGGATGACCGCGCCGGTGATGCCGCCTGCCACGTCGGCGGGGCGGAGCACGCCGTCGCCGAAGTGCGCGGCCAGGGCCAGGCCGCTGGTGATGACCGAGATCGCCTCGGCGGGGGACAGCGTCGCGCTCGGCGACTTGACCTTTGACCGGCCGTCTTCGGTGACGCCCTGGCGCAGCTCGCGGAAGACCGTGACCACGCGCCGGATCTCCTCGGCGCCGGGCTTGATCTCCGGCAGCCCGATCGAGCGGCCGAGCTGAGCGACCCGCCGGGTGACGATCTCCACCTCCTGCTCGGCCGAGGACGGCACCGGCAGCACCACGGTGTTGAACCGCCGGCGCAGCGCGCTGGACAACTCGTTCACGCCGCGGTCCCGGTCGTTGGCGGTGGCGATGACGTTGAAGCCGCGTACCGCCTGCCGCTCGCTAGCTAGCTCCGGGATCGGCAGCGTCTTCTCCGACAAGATGGTGATCAGCGCGTCCTGCACGTCAGAGGGCATCCGGGTCAGCTCTTCGACGCGGGCGATCTGGCCCGCGGCCATGGCCCGCATGACCGGGCTGGGCACCATGGCCTCCCAGGACGGTCCCTCCGCGATCAACCGCGCATAGTTCCAGCCGTACCTGACCGCCTCCTCGGCGGTCCCCGCGGTGCCCTGCACCATCAGCGTCGAGTCGCCGGAGATGGCCGCGGCCAGGTGCTCAGACAGCCAGGTCTTGGCCGTGCCCGGCACGCCGAGCAGCAGCAGGGCGCGGTCGGTGGCCAGCGTGGCCACGGCAACCTCGACCAGGCGGCGGGAGCCGACGTACTTCGGCGTGATCTCGGTGCCGCCGGCCTGCCCGCCCAGCAGGTAGGTCGTCACCGCCCACGGGGACAGCCGCCAGCCCGGGGGACGCGGCCGGTTGTCGGCGGTGGCCAGGGCGGCCAGCTCGGCTCGGTGCTCGTCCTCGGCGTGCGGACGCAGCACCACCTGGGGCTCAGCCGTCGTTTCCGTCATCGCTCAGCTCCTTCAGCATGTCGTGGCGAAACCGCAGCACGCCAAGCGCCGCGCCGACGACCGGCAAGGCGTCCGGCCGCGGCTCGGGCAGCGTATCTGGTGCGCCCAGCGCGGGATCAGCGCGGCGGGCTAGTCGCTGCAGCGCCTGGATCTCCCCGGCCATGCGCGGCGGGCGGCCGGTGAGCGCGTGGCCGATCAGAGCGGCCGTCCATTCGTGGTCACGCTGGGCGATCGCCGCGCGTACCCAGCCGGTGAACAGTACCGGCGCCCAGTCACCCGAGGGCAAGGCCGCGACCTGCGCGGCGGTCAGGCCGGATCGGTCAGTCCAGGTCCGTAGCGGAGTCCGGGCGACGATCTCGAGCACGAGGCGGCCCCGGTCCGGCTGGGAGGGTTCGGCGGTCGGCGGCGTGATGACCAGGCGCGGGCCGCGAGCGGCGTGCTCGATCCGTACGTAGCGTCGGGCACGTTCGGTCATCTGCTTCCCCAACGCCGAGCCGGGCAGGCTCGCCAGCAGATCGGCGGCCTGGCGGCGCACGTCCTCGGGGTGGTCGTGCCGAGCGGCTTCGAGCAGCGGCTCGTCCGCCGGACTGAGCCGGTCGGCCAGCACGGACAAGAACATTACCCGCTCGGCGGGGCCCGCCGCGTCCCAGCCGCCGCGGATCAGGTCCCGGGCCGCGTCCGGATCACTGGCCAGCAACCAGGCCAGGTAGCGGCGCCGCTGGGCGGTGTTGCCGAGCCGCCACGCGTCCTGGCCGGACAGGGCGGATGCCGCCGCGAACTCCCAGTCCGGGTTGAGTCCGGCCAGCCATCTGGCGCGCGGCCCGCCCGCCTCGGCGACCAGATCCGCCAGTGCGGGATCCGCCGACCTGGCGCGGCGTGCCCGGTCAAGGAGCACGGGAAGTGACTGGGGCGCCGCCCGCAGGCCGCGGGCGGTGACCGCGGTCAGCCACTCGGTCAGCAGTTCCGGGTACTCGCCAGCGAGCAGCCGCGCCAGCCGACGGTCAGCGGCCGGGCTCACCACGGGCCGCGAGTCGGGCTCGGACTGGGGGAGTGGCTGGGCGTAATCGGGCCGGCGACCCGCCCGGCGGGCCGCGGTCAGCAGCGCGGCCCGGTCGAGCAGGACGGCCGCTGGATCGCCGCCGTCGTCTTCGGCGGGGGGCAGGCCGGGGATACCGACCGCGGGAACCACGGCCCGTTCGGTACCGATAAGACTCGCGGTGACCAGGTCGTGCCATGTACTCACAGCGGTACCGGCCTTCCGCCCTGGTCCCAGGCGGTCAGCGGCCACAGGCCGCGCGGGGTCCACTCGCCGGCCACCGTCAGCGGCTCGCCGCCGGACAGCGCGAACAGCGCCCAGCAGTCGCCCGCGCCCGGGTGCAGCGGCACGGCGTCGCCGGCCTGGTCGTACAGGCTGGGTAGCGGGGCGCGGGCCGGGGTGGCGTCCAGCACGACGGGCCAGGTGTCTAGCCAGGGGTCCTCGCCGAGCGCGGCCGCGTACCCGGCCAGCAGGCCTGTGACGGTGACACCCGTCGGCGGGCGGCCGGGGAAGGTGTCGCGTCGGGTCGCGAGCAGGGCGCGGAGCCGGACGGCGGCGGGGTAGAAGGCCAGGTCAGCGTCGACCTCGGTGCCGACGCTGAGCGAGTCATCCAGCGACTGGCCGACGGCGGCAAAGCTGAGCACGAGCGCGGTCCGGCCGGTGTCGCGGCCGCGCAGCCAGACCCGGCGGGTCCGGATCCGGTCCTGGTCCAGATCGCGCCTGGCCAGCACCTGCCAGTAATCCCCGACCGGCGTGGCGCTGGCCAGCACCTCGGCCTGGCGGACGGTGAAGCCGACTCGCGATCGAACGGTGTCCCGCAGCGGCGGCGGCAGCCCGGCCTGGTCCCGGCCGGCCGCGGCCAGCAGCCAAAGCAGCGCGTACTCCTCGAGCAACCGCCCCTCCCAGCCAGCCCCGGAGTACGGGACCGCGGCCAGCGCGCGGAGGCGTTCGGCCAGGCCAGGCGCCTGAGCATCGACCATCCGGGCGGCGATGTCGTCCCAATGCCGATAACCGGCCCGCTGGCTGGCGGCTAGGCCCTGGCGGACCTGATCGCAGAGCCAGCGGTCGAGCTCGACCAGGCCGGTCGCGACGCGGGCCTCCCGTTGCTCGGCTCGGCGCTGGGCCGCGGCGGGGTCGGCCGGGGCCTTGGGGTTCTGCGGGTCACTGGTCCTGGCGGCGCGTTCGGCAATCCAGCTCGCGGCCCACTCGGGCGGGTCGTCGTTCGTCCCGACCACGCCGTCGGACCACAGCAGGAGCAGAGCGAGCGCGTGCTTGCACGGAAACTTCCGGCTCGGGCAGGAGCAGCGGTACGCGGGACCCGACAGGTCGATCACGGTGCGGTAGGGCGCGGTGGCGCTGCCCCGGCACTCACCCCACAGCGCACGGTCGTCCGCGGCCGCCGCCACCAGCCACGACCGGCCGGACGTCAGGGGCTGCGCGGCCCGCAGCGACGACGCGTCGGGCGCCAGTGCGAGCACTCCAGCGCGATCCCAGCGACCGGTCACAGAGGCACCTTATGCGCGCCGCCGACATTCTCCTCGTGGCGAGGGCTGCGGGCGGCATAAAGGGGAGCGGCCGGTAGTTGGCTACAGCCGGAAATAGCCAGGGATTAGGAGGCAGGCCAGTGAAGGCAGTCCGGTTCGATGAGTACGGCGGGGTCGAGGTCCTGAAGGTCGTGGACGTGCCGCGCCCGGTGCCGGGGGCGGGACAGGTCCTGGTCCAGGTCAAAGCGGCGGGGATCAACCCGGGCGAGGCCAAGATCCGCGAGGGGCTGCTGGCCGCCAGGTGGCCTGCCACGTTCCCGTCCGGTGAGGGCAGCGATCTGGCCGGGATCGTGGCCGAGACCGGGCCCGGAGTGAGCGGCGTTTCGGTCGGCGACGAGGTGATTGGCTGGACCGACAACCGGGCCAGCCAGGCCGAGTACGTGGTGGTCGAGGAGCAGCACCTGACCCCCAAGCCGGCCGGGGTGCCCTGGGAGGTGGCCGGGGCGCTGTTCGTGGCCGGGGCCACCGCGTACGCGGCGGTCCGGGCGGTCAGCCTGCCCGAGGGCGACACGGTGGTCGTCTCCGGCGCCGCCGGCGGGGTCGGCTCGCTCGCGGTCCAGCTGGCCCGGCGGGCCGACGCCACCGTGATCGGGCTGGCCAGCCAGGCCAACTTCGGCTGGCTTGCCGGGCACGGCGTCATTCCCGTGGCCTACGGCGACGGGGTGGCCCACCGGATCCGGCTGGCGGCCGGCAAGGTGGACGCGTTCATCGACACGTTCGGCGCGGACTACGTACAGCTGGCCCTCGAGCTTGGCGTCGAGGCGTCTCGCATCGACACGATCGCCAACTTCGAGGCGGTCGCCCGGTACGGGGTCAAGGGGGATGGCAACGGAGCCGGGGCCAGCGCGAGCGTACTCGCCGAACTTGCCGGGCTGATCGCGGCCGGCGAGCTCGAGGTGCCGATCGCGGCGACGTTCCCGCTCGACCAGGTCCAGGACGCCTACCGGCAGCTCGCAACGGGCCACATCCTCGGCAAGATCGTGCTGCTGCCATAAGTCACTATCCCGGCCGACCCGGACAAAGCGTACTGTCATGGTATGGCCGAGATGCTGCCGTTGTTCCCGCTCGGGGCCGTGCTCTATCCCGGCATGCTGTTGCCGCTGAATATCTTCGAGGAACGCTACCGGCAGCTCGTCCGGGATCTGCTCGCACGGCCCGAGCCCCGGCGGTTCGGCGTGATCGCGATCCGCAAGGGTCGTGAGACCGGGATCGACGGGGTGCAGTCGCTGTACGAGATCGGCTGCACCGCGATATTGCGGCGGGTCGACCAGCTCGACGACGGGCGCTTCGACCTGGTCACCGTGGGCACGCAGCGGTTCAGGCTCCTGTCCCTCGATCAGACGCTGCCGTACCTGCAGGGCGAGGTCGACCTGCTCGCCGAGGATCCGGTCGACCCGGCGCTCGCCGCACCGTTCGTGCGCGCGGTCCAGGTCGCGTTCCGCGCCTACCTGGAGGCGCTCACCGAACGGGGCGGCGCTACCGTCCGGATCGAGGAGCTGCCCAGTGAGCCGGGGCTGCTCTCCTATGTCATCGCCGCCACCATGGTTATCGACCTGCCCGAACGGCAAGGCCTGCTCGACCAGGCCGACACCGTACGCCGGCTGGATGCCGAACGCGCCCTGCTGGCCCGGGAAACCGCCATGCTGCGCGCCACCACGTCCCGGCCCGCTCCGGACCTGCGGTATACGCCGTACAGTCCTAACTGAACAGGTAAACCGGCCGGTCAGGTGGATTGGCCGCAGGGCCGGGTAGGTTCATGCCATGTCTGAACCGGAAACCCAACCGGACGAGATCTCGGTGCGCGCCGCCGAGGTAGCCGCCGACGTCACCGAGGCCGAACGCCCGCAGGACCGGCAGCGGCTGGCCGCGGCCTTCGTCAAGGCCGCGGGCTCGAGCGCGCGCGTGGCCGGGCGCGGAACCCGGGCCGTATGGCGCGGGATGGGGACGGCGCGGCGCGGGGCCGGCTCGGGCACCGGCTGGCTGGCCGGGCAGGTGACCGCGATGGCGCCACGGCTGCGGGTACGGGACCAGGCGGCGCTGCGGGAGCAGTTCCCCGGCCAGTCCGCCGATGACATCGCCGACAGCCTCATCGACGGGGCATCTCGTGCTTCGGCGGCGGCCGGGGGAGCCGCGGGGGTGTGGGCCGCGCTGCCGGCGCTACCCGCCTTCCCTGTCGAGATAGCGGCGGAGACCTTGGCCGTGGTCGGGATCGAGATCAAGCTCATCGCCGAGTTGCACGAGGCGTACGGCACGCCGGCCCAGGGCAACCTCCCGGAGCGGATGAGTGCCTACGTGGCCGCCTGGGCGCACCGCCGGGGCGTGTTCATGATTCCCGGCGGGGTGATATTCGCCGCCGGATCCCCACTGGCCCGGCTGCTGCGCAGGCGACTGGCCGCGAGGGCGGGCCGGAGTGCGTTTTCGCTGGCCCCGCTGCTCAC
>PLIQ01000661.1:0-4836 GCA_003140115.1 Actinomycetota bacterium
GGCCCGGACTTCGCCTGGATGTCGCGCTGCAACGCGGCGATGGAGGCCTGGCCGCGCTCGACTAGCTCGGCGGGGATGGCCGGATCGGTCTCGATCGTGGCGGGGGCGGTGCCGACCGGCAGCTCGGCCCCGTCGGTGTCCGGCCGGACCGGGATGAAGTCGCCGCGCTCGAAGATGGTCGCCAGCGCGTCGCCGATCAGCGGATCGGATCTGCCCAGCGCCGTCGCGAGGGCCGCGCGACTCGCGGGCGAGCCCAGCATCTGGGTGACGTCGACGAACAGCCTGCCGCCGGCCTCGGCCATGGGACGCGGGGTGGTCAGCTGCCAGAAGGAGAGCCCCAGGGGCTTCATGGCGTCGGTCATCATCTGCTGGTGACCGACGGAGACGTAGACGTGGTTCCCCTGGTCGCTGGTCGCGGGGATGGGGAACAGCGTGGTGATCGGCCGGCTCTGGACGATCTGGAACCGGTCGTCGACCAGGCACCATTCGATGTCCTGGGGTCGGCCGAAGTGCGCTTCGATCCGCCGGCCCAGCTGAGCGAGCCGCACGATCTGCGCATCGGTCAGCGCTGGCTCGGCGATGACGGCTTTGGCGACGACTTCACCGTCCCGCACCTGGTAGACGTCCGGGTTCACCAGGCCGGCGACCAGGGCCTCGCCGAGGCCGAAGCTGGCCTCGATGCAGACGTCCTTCCGGTTGGAGGTGACGGGGTCGGCCGTGAAGGCGATGCCGGCCGCCTGCGGGAAGACCATCCGCTGCACGACCACGGCCATCTGGACCTTGCGGTGGTCGAAGCCGTTCCGCAGGCGGTAGACCACGGCCCGTTCGGTGAAGAGGGAGGCCCAGCACCGGCTGACGTGCTGGCGGACCGCCGCCGACCCCACGACGTTCAGGTAGCTGTCCTGCTGGCCGGCGAAGGAGGCGGTCGGCAAGTCCTCCGCCGTCGCGCTGGATCGGACNNAGCCGGGTGACCGAGCGGGTGATCGCCGCGGCCAGCTCGTCGGGGAGGGCGATCTCCTCCAGGGTCCGGCGGAGCTGCGCGCTGAGCGTGCGGACCGCCTGCCGGTCGCCGGGGTCCACGCGGGACAGCCGGTCGAGCTGATCGTCGATCCCGGGCGCCGTGGTCATGATCCGCCGGAAGGCGTCCGTGGTCACGCAAAAGCCAGCCGGTACGCGAATGCCTTCGATCCGGGACAGCTCCCCCAGGTTCGCGCCCTTGCCGCCGGCCAGCGCGACCTGCGTCTGGTCGAGCTCTTCGAGACCCAGCACGTAGCGCTCGGTCATGGCGCGGTGCGCGCGAGGACCAGCCGGTACCGGGCGCTGCCGTCCTCGGGCCGGCCGAGAGCCGTCAAGGGGACGGTCGTTACGGTGAAGCCGGATGCGGTCAGGTCGTCGCGGACCGCGGGCAGCGGCCAGGTGCGGTAGTACATGACGAACGGGGGACGCCACACGGCGTTGCGGACCCGCATGGCCAGGTCGAACCCGAGCAGGGCCCAGTACCAGCGTGAGGTGACGGGCATGGGCGCGCCGATCGGGAAGGCGAACACCCCGCCCGGGCGTAGGGCGTGGTAGACGGCGGCGAACAGCCCGGGTCGTTCGGAAGGTAGAAAGTGCCCGAGCGCCCCGAAGCTGACCGCCAGATCGAAGGCCCCGGCGAAGGGCAGGGCCCGGACGTCGGCCCGTACCCACCTGGCGTCCGGGTGCGCGCGGCGCGCCTGCGCGAGCATGCCGGTGCTGAAGTCGACGCCGATGACCGGTCCCTGGCACAAGGATCGCAGGACCTGCAGGCCCGCGCCGGTGCCGCAGCACACGTCCAGTCCCCGGCCGAACGGGCCGAGCGGGCGCAACGCGCCGACGGTCGCGTCGAGCACGATATCGGGGGTGCGAAACGGCGTGCGGTCGAACTTCGGAGCGAGCAGGTCGTAGCCGCCTTCGACCGAGGACAGCGCCTGCGTGGCCAGTTCACGTACAGACGGGCCTTGCGGCGAGAACATCGCCCCAGGGTACTTGGCCGATGGGGGCCGAGGTCATGGGCTGGGCACGTCATCGCTGGCGTGCGCTTCGGCGTACTGCTTGACCGCGGCTAGCGTCCGCAGGTTCTCCTGGTCGAACCGTGCGGTGATGGCCGGCCTGAGCGGGCGGATGGCAATCGGCATGGCGAAGTCAAGGACCAGCCACCGGTTCACGACGGTGCCCGCTCCTTCCGGCTCGAACGAGTAGTGGATGTGCACATCGACGGTGGCCCGCAACTGGCGGACCCGGATGGTGTGGTGAAAGTCGATCGACCCGGGGGGCTGGAAACCGGTGACGGTGCCCCACCAGTCCTGGCCCGGCTGGTCTGGCTTGCCGTCGTGGTAGCGGCTCCCGAGCTGGACGGGATACGGCTCGACGTCAGTGGTGTGGTCAAACTGGCCCGACGGGGGAAGCCAGCGGTTGTAGTGCGGCATGTCGGACAGCAGGCCGAACAACAGCCCGGGAGGCGCCGCGACCTTGGAGGTGTAGAACCGGTGCCATTGCGAATGCGACATTAACGGTCTCCCGGGGGATCAACGGTCGGCGGCGGCCCAGCCGACCAGGCCGACGATGTGCAGCACCAGTATCCGGGCGAAGGGCTGGTCCTGGTACTGGGGGTAGCGCCCGGCCAGCCGGGCCGCGAGGGCCGCCGCCCGGCTCGCGGCGGTGTCGCCCGGCCAGCGCAACTCGGCTCGCACCCACCACAGCCGTGACCAGTCGCTGCGGTCCCAGTGCTCGACCAGCAGGGTGGCCCGCGGATCCGCCTCCAGGTTCCGCTCCCGCTGCAGTCGTAGCGACGCCTTCGGCTTCACCAAGTCGACGGGCACGCCCACGTAGCCGTCGTCGTCCACCGCGTACGCGACGGGCACGGCGTCTACGCCCCGCTCGGCGTGCACGGTGCACAAGATCCCGTGGTCGTGCGACTCAAGCCTGGCCCGCGCCTCGTGCTCCGCCAGCCTCATGGCGTGATGATAGTTCGCCGAACGCAGGTGTCGACGGGCAGCCCTACCGGGGCTACGCTGCTTCGTTATGAGGGCCCTTGCAGGCCCGATCGTGATGCGCAACCGGCGGGAATGCCCTTGGGAGGCCGTCTGATGAAGCTCGCTCTCTACTTGCCGAACTTCCGCGAAAAAGTGACCGTCAAGGAGCTTGAGGATCTCACCAGCCTCGCCGAGGAGCTCGACTTCGACTCCGTCTGGACGCTCGACCGGCTCATCGTTCCCGAGGCCTCTGATCGCGCGGAGATGCAGAACTCGTTCGGCCTGATCGAGGGGTTCCCGAAGGCGTTGCCGGTGTCCTCCCGCGGTCAGTGGTTCCAAGGCTCGCCGCTGATCCCCTGGCTGGCCGCGAAGACGTCCAAGGTGCGGATCGGCATGAGCATCTGCGACACGCCGTACCGGGCGCCCGGTCTCCTGGCCGCGGAACTCGCCACGGTGGACCACCTGTCGAACGGCAGGCTCAACGTGGGCGTGGGGGCCGGCTGGATGCCCGAGGAGTTCGCGGCCGCGAGCGCGTCGCACATCTACCCCAAGCGGCATAAGCACGTGCGCGAGACGATCGAGATCCTGCAGGGCATCTGGACGAACGACGTGTTCGAGTACCACGGCGAGTTCGCCGACTTCGAGAGCAGCGGGTTCGGCTGGAAGCCGGTGCAGAAGCCGCACCCGCCGATCTACTTCAGCGGGCTCAAGGACCCGGCTCGCGCGGCGAACCGGGTCACGAAGTACAACCTGGCGGGCTGGATCGGGATCCAGGACACTCCGGACGAGCTCCAGCAGTGGCGCGGCGCCATCCAGCAGGAGCTTGAAAAGCTCGAGAGCTCGCGCTCGATCGACGACCTCGACATCGCCAGCATGATCTGGTTCACGATCACGGACCAGGAAACGGATCAAACGCCGCTCGGGAAAGGCAGCAACATCCTGGTCGGAACCGCCGCGCAGGTCACCGACAACCTCAAGCGGCTGAAGGAGGCCGGGCTGACGATGCCGCTGCTGTGGCCGCCGTTCGCGGACGTGCCGGTCGCCAAGACGCTCGATGACCTCAAGCGGCTGAAGGAAGAGATCATGCCGAAGGTCGAGGCCTCGTAACTGCGGAGCTTGCGCGCACTCCTGCTGCGCCCGCGCGGGATGTTCTGGGCAGATGCGGCCGGTCCGGCGCTGAGCTGGATCGGGGACGAGCGCATCGCGATCAGCGCCGTGCCGCCGGTCCGGACGGTGGCAGGCCTGGCCGAGCAGGGCGTGACGCACGTGGTCAACTGCCGGCCGCGGGCGCAGGTGCGGTGGTGGGGGGATCTGGCCGCCGAGCGGGCGGCCTTCGGCCCCGGGCGGGTCGCGCACGCGCCGATGCAGGATCACGGCCTGCGGCAGCGGCCCGCGGCGTGGGCGGCGGCGGCGTGCTTCGCCGCGCNNGTGCGCAGCGTCGAGCGGTGGCTCGGGCGCCGCGGTTGACCGGCGCTGGCAATCGCACCACGATTATGACGACCGGCACCGAGCAGACATTATGACGACTGGCACCTAGCAGGAGGAGACCCATGATCCTGATCAACATCAAGATGCAGATCCGGCCCGAAAAGATGAGCGAGTGGCTGGCGGTGGCGGACTCCTACGCCAAGGACGTCAACGCCGAGGAGGGCTGCTTGTTCTTCCAGTTCGCCCGGAGCCTCACCGACGACAACGAGTTCATCACCATCGAGGGCTTCAAGGATGCCGAGGCGGGCGCCACGCACGTCAAGCAGCCGCACGTGAAGCGGTTCTTCGACACCGCACCCGACTTGGTGGCCACGCAGCCGCAGATCATCTACATCGACACCCCGCATGACGGCTT
>PLIQ01000661.1:4919-5044 GCA_003140115.1 Actinomycetota bacterium
CCGGTCAGCGCGTCGACGCCAAACCCGACCTGAGCGTCAGCCATGAACGCCGCCCGCTTCTCGGGCACATCGGCGGCGAAGGCGGCCGCGAACTTGTCCCGATCCAGGAACAGGAGTCCGTCCTG
>PLIQ01000215.1 GCA_003140115.1 Actinomycetota bacterium
GTTAGGCGGCTTTCCTCCCTTGTGCCCACGGCCTGGCTACCTGGTTGATGGTCCGTTCTACCTGCTCTTGCTGGTACAGCGGTCCATCAACCATGCTCGGCCAGGCGGCTCCAAGGTGGCCAACGGGATTATCAATGCGCACCTCGTCTGGCGATTGCATCCGAGTAGGCGCCGATGGTCTCGGCGGCCAGTCGTTTGTAATTTATTACATCGAGATCCAGCGTCTCAGGCCGAGGAGTCGCGGCCGCTACCAGTGCGGTACGTAGAGCATCCTCTGGCGTGCCATCGCAGAGCCATACCCATTCACCGCCGAATACATCACGCAAATTTTGGTTTGCTGGAGTGGCATTCAGTACGGCCGGCCTACTGAGGGAGAGCGCCAAGTGGGCGACGCCCGAGTTTAGCGCGCTCCGGGCCATATAGGGCATGAGAACAACATCCGCTGTCGCGAAGATGGTCGGCACTTCGTCGCCATGGATGAAGCGAAGCAGCAAGTGAACATCCGTGGAGTCACCGGCCTCCTGCTCGATGGCTTCCGCGATTTCCGAACCCATCGGGCGGCCTGCTATCACGAGCTGCGGTCGGGGCTCAGACAACTGCCGCCAGGCCCGTATTATACCGGGCAGATTTTTATACGGGCGTATCAGCCCAAAACAGAGGAGGACAGGTCGATCATCAAGCTTTAGCTCTTGGCGGAGGGTCGCGGCCTGGGGCTGAGCCGTGTAGTAGTCGCGGTAATGACCATGTGGCACTACTACCGTTGATACTCGCGCCAGTCGGGGATGCCGTTCAACAAGCAGTGATGTCGCCCCTTCGCTAAAGGAAATCAGGAGGTCGACCTGGGAAATAAAGAGCCTATTGTAGGCTCGCCAGAGCCGAGGGCGAGAAAGCTCGTGAGGCTCTAGATCGTGCCCCGTCCATACGAGAACCGCACCACGGCGGCGGGCGAGCCAAAGCAGACCCAAGATGGCTACGACATCGAGCGGCGCAAGCCACGGGCGTTTCCAGCGAACAAACCATTCGGGAAAATGAATATGTATCACGTCAGGTCGGCTCAGAAGATCTTTCTTCTTGTGGTACGAGCCGATCTTAACGCCGTGCCTCATTACTTCGCTGAAGAGCAACAGTAGACAAGGATTGTCCGTCAGCTTATCCGGTCCGGGGTTCATCAGCACCTTAAGGATTTTCTCCTGAGAGCGCTTTCTAACAACACGGTTCTTGCGATCCACCTACACGCCCCTTCAAGCCTTGACTACGTACGGCTGGGTAGTCAAACATTTGAGTCTGGTCGACGACGCTGCTATAAGACGACGCTGCTATAAACGGCTAAGTACCTCATCGGACTGGTTCGAGGCTTGTTGTGGCAGGCCGATTACAGAGGCAAACGAGTTGGCGCGGCGCTCCCAGGTATGCCTGGCGGCGAATGCTATGCACTGACTGGCTCTGGTGGGGTCCTTTGTCGCGACGCCGGGGAAGCCGCTGCCCGCCGTAGAGGGACTGTTGCTCCCCGCGATCCGGTGAATGGCATTGACAAAGGCAGCGCTGTTGCTGGCCAGCAGCATGATACGGTCGGCCCATCGGGCCTGTTCTCCACGAGTGAGGTCAGCGCGCAACCACTGGGCCGCCGGAATGTCCGTACTGACCACTGGGACGCCCGCGCCAAGATACTCGAGCGTCTTCAGTGGAAATGATGCCCGGTTGAAAGGTGTATCCCGATACGGTGTAATCCCGATATCGATAGCCGCCAGATACGACGGAACCGCCTCAGCTGGGACCGGGCCCGCATAATGGACGTGCGATCTGTTGATCAATTCTTTGAACCGTTGTTGCTGTTCCCACCGCGGATCCAGCGGGCCGACGATCAAGAGCGAAAGTCCGGCGTCGGCGATTGCATTCAGGACCGACAGGTCGATCCGATCCGTTAGCTGCCCTATGAGACCTACAACCGGCTGAGGCAGATCCTTCAACTCGGGCAGAGCGGCCCGCTCGCCGACCTTGATCGGCCAGCAGCCGTTAGGGATAACAACGGGGTTGGCGCCGAAGCCTGCCCACCGCTCTGCTAGCCGTGGCGAAACCGCCGCCACCACATCCGCCCGGCCCACAGCTCGTATTTCCTGCCGTCGCTGGTACTGCGCAGATAGGCCCATGAGCTCGGCTCCGGCCACGTAGTCGTCGGTACCATAGAAAACATTTACCACGTTACCGCCCCAGTAACCGAGGAGGTCACGAGGATAGGTTGCCACGACGGCAAACGGTTGGATGCCGAGTCGGCGCAAAGCCCACCTCGTCTGCAGCCGCACAAGTGCGGCCGTCGTCACGCGCACACCAGGCCGGCTCAACCCCGGCATGGCCTTTGGCGTGAGGCGGGTGACTTGGCGATTTACGACAGAGATTTCCGGTCTGAGCGAATAACGAGTCGCGCTGCGCCGCAACGCCGCCGTAACTGGTGAGACTGGCGGATCGACCCACAGAATACGGGTATGGGACGCCATTGCCGTCGCCATGTGCCGGTCGGTACCACGGATACCATCCCATGACACGGCCGCCATCCAGACCAAATAATGATTCTCTTCGGTCAACGGATCTCCTGGTCGGCGATGCTCTCTGCGATCGAGTTGACGGGCACCGACGAATTACCTGTTGTCCTGGACACGGTCCCTGCGGTCCAGCTGACGCGGCACGCCAGCCACGGGGACCGCGCCGGCCACCGGGACCGCGGCGGTCACGGGGACCGCGGCGGCCAGGGGGACTGCGGGCCTGGCCACGGACGGCTGCGCGGCCGGGCGGGCGGGCGCCGTGGCGGAGGCCGGACGGCTGCTCTCATCGCGCAGCCAGGTCTGGTAGTCGCCACGGACGAGGGCGCGGCTGGCCCTGAGCCGAGCGAACAGGGCCACCGACAGGAAGTACCCGACCTGCAGCAGCAGGCCTGGCCGACGCCGGACGATGGCGGTCAGGTCGGAGATCCGCGTCCGGTCACCCGAGCTATCCAGACCCTCCGCGCGTTCGATCTGCACGCCCCCGGTCACGCAGCGGGCTCTACGGGACAGCAGGCCGGCGAACGTCCTCGGCGGGTAAATGACGACCTGAGCGCCGGGCACGAGCGCCGTCTCGTGCGGTTTGAACATCAGCGATGCGGCAAGATCGTCGGACTGAAGCGGCGGCAGGCCGGCCAGTCGCGCGTGCCCGGCCTCGTTCACGGCGATGACTCCCCGGCCCCACAGCCCGCGCTGGGCCCCCGGCAGCAGCGTCCAGACGTCGTAGTACCAGCGCACCTGCCACGGCCGTCCGGTCATGACCAGTTCTCGGCGCGGCGCGGCGGCCAGCACTCCCGGCTGGCCCAGCGCCGCCACCAGGGCCCGGACGTCGTCTACCCGCAACTCGACATCTGCATCGACATAAATGCGCGGAAAGCCTGTGGCAGCCCGGTCTCCAGCGGTCAGTGCCTCATGCTTGGAGGCGACGGGAAGGGTCACGATTTGGACGGCCGACCCGAAAGAGGCCGCCACCTCGGCGGTGTCATCTGTGCAGCCATTGGCAACGACTATTATGTCCATCTCGCCCGGGTCGGCGCCGTTTATTAGCTTTTCGAGGAGGCGCCGGATTACTGGGCCCTCATTATGTGCGGGAATCACGACTGTTGTCACTCAATGGATTATGCACGACGACAGCGGCCGGGGCCAGCAATTAGTAATGCGGGAGGAGATTTATTTCCGCGACCACAGAGAACATAGTCCGGAATATGCAGACGTTTACCGGGATATTCGGGCAGGCCCATCCCACTCTATTATGCGAAATCCGTCTGCATTTGGCATATTTGGCTATCCGGCACGAAATGCTGCCTTCACAAGGGAATGCCCTGATTGCTGCCGGTACGCGAGCCGTCCGCGACCGCCGTCCGCGATCATCATCGAGCTACCGCCAGCCTCCACGCCCTAGCTCCCCGGCCGGGCCCGAGTCCAGGTCGCCGGGCCGCATGTCGGTGGCCGGCTGCCGGCCCAGCGGTGCCGCATGGTTACCCCGGTGCGGGAACCTCCGTTTGACGACGTAGTCGAAGATGGGCAGCGGTCCCGTCGCGTCCCCGTAGGCAGGCCATGGCGGCAGTAGGTCCCGCGTCAGCGCCGGTGGGTAGGTCTCATCGGACCGGCGTTCGGCCAAGCCGCCTGTCTGGGGCCTGGGCGCTGGCCGATCCTGGGCGATAGTGCCGCCGGATGCATGCAGGGGACCGGTCCCGGCGTTCATAGCGGCTGAGGAGACCAGGGTGCCGCTCGCGACGGCCGGGACCTTCGGGGCGGCCGTCTCAGCGCGGCTCTGCCGCAGCCGGGTGAGCGCGGCCCGCATCCGGAAGACCAGCAGGCCGACGATGGCCAGCCCCACCATGCCGCTGACCGCGAGCGCGGCCAGGTCGTTCGGCAACACCCGCGCCGCGCCGACCGCGGCAAGGCCCGCTACCGCGGCACCGGCCAGCGGAAGCCACAGGTGAGAGCCCAGCACGCGCCGCGGGATGCCCGCCCGCCTCAGCTCTTGCAGATACCACGGCAGGATCACGCAGCCGGCGACCGCGGTCTCGCCCACGGCGACGCCGAGGATTCCGTCGAGGCGGGCGCCAACGATGAGTGCGGGGAGCAGCGCCAGCAGCCAGCCAAGCTGAACGGTGAACACGACGCGCGTCCTGGCCAGCACCACGAAGTAGGAATAGGCCAGCTGGAAGAAGATCGTCAGCGCGGCGAGCAGGGACAGATACAGCAGGACCCGCGAGGCGGGCAGCCAGCGCGCGCCGTAGGCGAACCGGATCAGCGGCGTGGCCGACCCGCCGATCACTAGGCATATGGGCAGCGCCACGGCGCAGAGCAGCGCCGACGACGACAAGAAGGCCGCGCGCATGGCGTCATGATCATGCTGAAGGCGCGCGAACGCGGCAGGCGCGACATTGCGGACCGGTAGCGAGAACATGGCGACGGGCCAGGTGGCGAGGTTCAGCGCGAGCACGTAGAAGCCAAGGGCGGTGGCGCCGAGCATGCGGCCCACCACGAGCTGGTCCACGTTGGTGACGGCGAACGCCACCACCGTCGACCCGGCCAGCGGCGTCCCGTACCGCAGCAGCGCGCGGGCCCTGCTCCGGTCGAAGCCGAACCGTAGCGGCTCGGGCGAGAACGCGATGTACAAGACCGCGGCCGCCGCCGCGCCGGTGATCCGGCCCACGGCCAGGCTCATCGCGCCCATCCCGCCCCAGGCCAGGCCCACGGATACCAGGGCGCCGAGCCACCCGCTGACCTGGTCCGCGATCATCCTGCGGTCCTGGCGGAAGTTCCGGTCCAGCAGCCCGACCGGCGTGCAGACCAGCCCGTCGAGCACGATGTTGAGCGCCAGAACGCGGATGACGTCAGAGGCCGCCGGCGCCCCCATGGCCGCGGCGTACCTGGGCGCGCCGAAGAAGCAGACGGCATACATGGCGACGCTGCCCGTCACGGCGATGGTCGTGACGGTCGGCGCGATCTCGGCCGGATCACCCGGCCAGCGGACGATGGCCAGGCTTACCGACAGGTCGTTGAGGCTCAGCATGGCCAGCAGGGCGACCCACGCGACGGCGTAGGTGCCGAAAACGTGCGGGCCGAGCATCCTGGCCAGGACGATTCCGATCCCGACCGTGCCCAGCTTACTCAGCGCATTGCTGACGAACGTCCAGCCCAGGGCCCGGGCTGCCGTGGCACCCAGGGTGTTCTTGTCGGCCGGCCCGGAGCCGCCCGCGGGCCGCATGTGGCGTCGCCCCACCGCCCGGAAACGGACGCGGGACCGACGCCTCGGACCGGCCCCGGGGGCCCCGGCGCTAGCGCCGCGGCCGCTCACTCGCCTGCAGCCGCAATGGCCGCACAAGTGGGATAAGTATTAAATGCGGCATACCGAATAAAGGCCTCTACTGCGACATTCTTACCCGCGGCAGATCGGGCTCGCGGGTAGTCGGCATCAATGGCCGCCGACCTAGCAGAGAACATGCCTCAGCCTCCTTCTGGATTCTACGGACACCCTATGCCAGTGGCGCGATATACATCCAGCCGTGAGGATATCCGCTTTGCCCGGAGAAGACGAAGCGAAAATCACCCCTCTGGGTAGTGGGGCGCCACGGGTTTGCTAGTGTTTGCCATGCCCGGCACCGGGGGGACTAACGCCGGGGAATCGTATGTACAGACTGCAGATCAAATCACGCTGCCTTACGTGATTTCCTGACGATAACGGACACATCGGCTTTAGGTTCGGAGAGGAACCATTGCGTTGATTGAGCGAGCCTTGCGCGTTCTGCGGCATATAGCTGGCTGGCGGGACCAGGACGCTGGGGAGTGGTTCGCGGCATGAGCGTAACCGAAAGTGCGGTCGAGACCGGCAGCCGGATGCCGACCGACAGGAATGCCGCCATCCCGGGCACGAGGACGTGGACGAGCGCCTACCGTCGCCAGGCGGCCCTGGCCGACTGGACGTGCGCCCTGGCGGCCGGCGCGGTGGCGGCCAGGGTCCGTTTCGGGGCCCCGGCCTACCTGCCGACCACCTACCTGAGCCTCACCTTCGGGCTGCCCGTCGTGTGGTGGCTGTCGGTGCTGCTCGCCGGCGGGTACGACACCCGGTTCATCGGGCTCGGCTCCGATGAGTTCCGCCGGATCCTCAGCGCGGCGGTCAACCTGACCGCGGGCGTGGCCGTTATCTCCTACGTGGCCAAGCTCGACCTGGCCCGCGGGTACGTGACGATCGCCCTGCCGTGCCTGGCCGTCATGGACCTGACGGTCAGGTACCTGCTCCGCAAGCGCCTGCACAGACAGCGGGTCCGGGGCTGGTGCGTGCGGCGGGTCGTCGCGGTGGGCCATGCGGCAGCAGTGGCTCGCCTGGTCACCGTGCTGCGCCGGGACACATACCACGGCCTTG
Source organism: Actinomycetota bacterium (assembly GCA_003140115.1). Next base: position 6,910 of record PLIQ01000215.1, read on the forward strand.
CGGTGGTCGCCGCCTGCCTGGTCGACGCGCCGGAGGGGGCCGGGCCTGACCGCGTCGCCGGCGCCTCCGCGGCCGAAGTGCCCGTGGCTGGCGCGCCCGCGGTCGGCGTGCCCGTGGCCGGCGGCCTGTACGGCGTCGCGGCGGCGGTGGGCCGGTTCGGCGCGGATACCGTCGCGGTGCTGGCCTGCCCCGAGATGGACGGCGGCCGCCTGCGCGAGCTGGCCTGGGAACTGGAGAAGACCGACACCGACCTGTTCGTCGCGCCGGCCCTGCTCGATGTGGCCGGCCCGCGGACGACCATCCGCCCCGTGGCCGGGCTGCCCCTGCTGCACGTGGAGCACCCCGAGCTGGACGGGGCCAAACAAGTCATCAAGAGCGTGTTCGACAAGACGTGCGCCGCCTTGGCGCTGCTCGCACTCGCGCCCCTGTTCGCGGTCATCGCGATTTCCATCAGGCTCGCCGATCACGGCCCGGTGTTCTTCCGCCAGACCAGGATCGGCAAGGACGGCCGGGGCTTCGCCTTCTACAAGTTCCGAACCATGGTGCCCGATGCCGAACAGCGCAAGTCCCAGCTTGCCGCCCATAACGAGGCGGACGGGGTCCTGTTCAAAATCCGTAGGGACCCGCGGGTGACCCGCCCGGGTGGCTGGCTGCGCCGCTCGTCGCTTGACGAGCTGCCGCAGCTCATCAACGTGCTGATGGGCGACATGTCCCTGGTCGGACCCAGGCCGGCCCTGCCGGAGGAGGTCGCCTGCTACGGCGGCCACATGCGCCGCAGGCTCGTGGTCAAGCCGGGCCTGACCGGCCTGTGGCAGGTCAGCGGGCGGTCGGACCTGTCGCGGGAGGAAGCGGAACGGCTCGACCTGTACTACGTGGAGAACTGGTCGCTCGCCCTGGATCTGCAGGTGCTCTGGAAGACGGGATCCGCGGTCATCCGAGGCTCTGGTGCCTACTAGCCGGGTTGCGCCTGACCCTGCCCATGAAGGAGATACCTTGTCCAAGCCGTTGATCCACCGTGCGGTCAGGACGGCCCGCGCGGTACGAGCGGTAGCCGCCAAACCGCCCTACGTTACCCCCGGCCATTTCTACTCGCCCCTCACCGCGGACGCCGACCTCGACCGGGCCATGAGATGGACCGGGGCGCCCGGCGTGGACCTGGCCGAGGAAGGCCAGCTTGCGCTCGCGGCGCGGCTGCAGGCCGTGCTGGCTGAGCCGTTCCCGGGGCCGCGCTTCGCCCCTGGCAACCGCTTCTACGGTCCCGCGGACGCCGCGGTCTACCGGGCGATGCTGTCCTACCTGCGGCCCTCCCGGCTGCTTGAGGTGGGCTCCGGCTACTCCACGGCGGTCGTCCTCGACGAGGCGGACGCCGACCAGGGGCTGTCCGGACTGGAGATCACCTGCATAGAGCCCTTCCCCCAGCGCATGCTCGGGGTCATCACCGAGGCCGACCGCCGCAGGCTCACCCTGATCCGCAAGCCGGTCCAGGACGTAGAGCCGACGCTCTATGAGCAACTCGGACCGCAGGACATCTTGTTCATCGACTCGACCCACGTGGCCAAGGCCGGCTCAGACGTGATCTGGCTCTTCCTGCACATACTGCCCCGGCTGGCCCCTGGCGTCGTGGTCCACGTGCACGACGTGTTCTGGCCGTTCGAGTACCCCAGCAACTGGCTGCGGCAGGGGCGCGACTGGACCGAGGCTTACCTGCTGCACGCGTTCCTGTCGGGTAACGCCGACTGGGAAATGCTGTTCTTCTCCTCATGGCTGTGGCGCTGCCAGCCGGAGTCCGTCCCCGAGCTGGCGGCACGCGCGGAACCCAGCTCGATCTGGCTTCGGAAGGTGCGATGACCGCCCGTCTACGGAGGGCGCGCGACGAGCGCCCGCATGTCCTGATCCTGGTCCAGAATCTTCCGGTGCCGTTCGACCGGCGGGTCTGGCAGGAGGCCCTGGCCCTCGTCGCGGCCGGATATCAGGTGCATGTCGTCTGCCCGCGGACCGCGGAGCATCCCCTCCGCCGCGAGACGCTCAGCGGCGTGCGCATCTACCGCTACCGGCCCGGCCCCGAGGCGCGGCGGCTGGCGGGCTACCTGCTCGAGTACCCCATCGCGATCGGCGCTCAGCTCCGCCTGGCGCTCGCGATCCGCGCCAGGCACCGCATCGGCATCGTGCACATCTGCAACCCTCCCGACCTGCTCTTCCTGGCTGCCCTGCCGCTGGTCGCGCTCGGGTCGCGGCTGATCTACGACCACCATGACGCGTGCCCGGAGCTGATGGTCGCGAAGGGCCACCGGGAGGACGGCCGGGCCGTCCGGCTGACCAGGCTGTTCGAGCGCCTCACCTACCGCTGCGCGGATGTGTCGATCGAGACCAACGAGAGCTACCGCGAGATCGCTCTCGGGCGCGGCGCGATGTCGCCCCAGGACGTGTTCGTGGTGCGATCCGCGCCGGAGATCACCAGGTTCGCCGGCGCACGGCCAGACGAGAAGTGGCGCCGCGGCCGGAGGTACCTGGTCGGCTACGTGGGCGTGATGGGACGCCAGGACGGCCTGGATTACCTGATCGAGGCCGCCCGGATGATCATTACGGAACTGCTGCGCCCGGATATCCAGTTCGTGCTCGTGGGCTCGGGTCCCGAACTGCCGCGGCTGCGCGAGCGGGTCAGGTCCCTGGGGCTGGACGATCAGGTGGTCCTCACCGGGCGGCTGTCAGATGAGGATCTCGGCACCGTGCTCGCGACCGCGGACGTCTGCGTCAACCCGGACGAGGCCAACCGGATGAACGACATCTCCACGATGAACAAGATCATGGAATACATGGCCCTCGGCAAGCCGATCGTCCAGTTCGACCTGCACGAGGGGCGCGTCTCCGCCGGCGATGCGAGCCTGTACGCGACACGCAACGACGCGGCCTCGCTCAGCAAGTGCATCGTCGAGCTCATCGACGATCCCGAAACGCAGGCCCAGATGGGGCAGCTCGGCGCCCAGCGGCTACGGAGCTCGCTGAGCTGGGAGTCGCAGGTCCCGAGGCTGCTCGCCGCCTACGAGCGGGCCGCGGCCAAGCCCAGGCGCAAGCCCAGGCGCAAGCGCAGCTGACCGCAGCCCCGACCCCCTCGATGCGGGGTTCGAGTGCGTCGCAGGCGCGGGATACTGGTGCCGCGTGGCATTAGTTTTTTTGACGCTAATAGCTGGTCGGCGTCCTTGATCCAGGTAAATGGCTGGCAGCCGTCGATTAAGGCGCCGATGGCATCGGTCAGTTCGCGGACCGGGCCGAAGGAGCCCCGGCCGATGGTCTGGCGGGTGATGATGCCGAAGACCTCGACCATGCTCAGCCAGGAGCAGCTGGTCGGAGTTAAGTGCAAGGTGATCCGCTGGTTCTCCGGCCGGGCCAGCCACCGGCGAATCTCGGGGTGCTTGCGCGTGCCGTAGTTGTCCAGCACGACGTGCAGGTCCAACTCCGGATGGGTGGCGGCCACCTTCTGCAGGAACGTGAGGAACTCCTGGTGGCGGTGCCGCGGGTAGCACGCGTCGGCGGTGATCTTCCCGGTGGCGGTCTCCAGGGCGGCGAACAAGGCAGAGCTGCCGTGCCGGGTGTAGGAATGGGACTTCTCATCTGACGCAGACCACCACCGCGTTGTCCGGCGGCGCCAGGTACAAGCCCACGACGTCGCGGATCTTGGCCCCCAGCTCCGGGTCGGTACTGAACCTGAAGGTCTCGATCCGGTGTGGCTGAAGGTGCCACTTGCGCCAGATCCGCGCCACGCTGGCGAACGAGATGCCCAGCTCCGTGGCCATGAAGCGGGCCGACCAGTGGGTGATCCCCAGCCGCGGCGGCGGCCGGCCGTCATCAGCCAGCGTCGCCACCACGACCTTGATCTCGTCGATCTCCGCCGGGCGCCCCGATCGCGGCTGGTCCTCCAGCGCGCCAATCCCGCCCACCTGGTAGCGGTCCCGCCAGCCGATCACCGTCGGCCGCGACACCCCNNCCGGGCGATCTGCGCGTTCGGCATCCCGTCCGCGGCCAGCAGCACCATCCGCGCCCGCTTGGCCAGCCCGGACCGCGCGCTCGGCAGCCGCGCCAGATCCGCCAGCCGGTCCCGGTCACCCGCACGCAGCACCAGAGCAGAAGCTAAAGACATGCTCCCATTATCCCCCGCATCAGAACGTAAAACTACTTCTAACACAAGATACTAGTTATCCAGAATTCTCCTCTTAGACGCAAGCCATATCGTAGTCTGGACCAGCCCTGGAGCTACCGGCTAGGCCAGGATCTGGTGCGATTACGCCCTTTTTGGAACGATTCCTCTCCGAGCACACGGTAATCGCGGATATAACTGATTTAGGGGGAAACAATGTTCAATGGAATTATGCGAGATATGCTACCTTCGGTGCGCAGCCGAAAGATCACTGTCATCGGATCGGGCTATGTGGGATTAACGCTCAGCGCGAGCCTGGCGCTGCTCGGCCATGAGGTGGAGTGCACCGACAATTCGCCGGAACGCGTCGCCGAGCTTGCTGCGGGGCGCGTGCCGATCGTCGAAGAGGGGCTCACCGAGCTAGTCGAGCAGATGCTCGCTGCCGGGCGGCTGCGGTTCGGTACCGACAATGCGCTGGCCGCTGCCGGGGCGGAGTTCGTCTTTCTGTGCTTGCCGACGCCCAAGGGCGCGGACGGGCAGGCTGACCTGTCTTTCGTCCGGGCCGTCGCCGCGGAGATCGGCCCGTGGCTTCGTCCCGGTGCGACAGTGATCACCAAGTCGACGGTGCCGGTGGGGACCGGTGAGATGGTGGAGAGCGCGCTTGCGCGCCACGACGTGCACGTGGCGTCGAACCCCGAGTTCCTCGCCGAAGGCAGCGCACTGCGGGACTGTCTGTCCCCGGACCGGATCGTCGTCGGGGCCCGCTCGGACAACGTCGCCCGGAATGTGGCTGACCTGTACGGTTCTTCCGGTGATTCCCACGTGCTCCGCACCGACGTCGCCAGCGCGGAGCTGATCAAGTACGCCTCCAACGCGTACCTCGCCGTCCGCCTGACCTTCGTCAACTCCATGGCTGAGATCTGCGAGGCAGCTGGCGCCGACATTCGTTCGGTGGTGGCCGGGATGGGCAGCGACCACCGGATCGGGCACGCCTTCATGCGACCGGGGCCGGGCTGGGGAGGGTCGTGCTTCCCGAAGGACACCCAGGCCCTGGCCCACACCGCCGAACGCCTGGGTTGCGACCTTCGCCTGGTAGAGACGGCGATCGCCATGAACGCCCGTCACACCCTGCGGGTCGTGGACAAGGTGACCGAAGCTCTGGGCGGTGATGTCAACGGCCGGCGCATCGCGTTGTGGGGCCTGGCCTTCAAGGCGGGGACCGGCGATCTACGGGACTCTCCGGCGCTGGAAATCGCCCAGCGCCTCGTCAGCCTAGGTGCCTCGGTCCATGCCTACGACCCGACCGTGCCAGCCGGGACTGTGCAGGGGATGGAGGTTCATTCGTCGTCGTTCTCGGCCTGTAACGACGCCGATGCCCTGATCATCGGTACCGAGTGGCCCGAGTTCGCGTCCGCCGACCTCGCTGCGCTCGCCGCGGTGATGGGCGGCCGGGTCATCATGGACGCTCGCAACGTGCTCGATCCCGTTGCGGCCGCCGACGAGGGTTTCGTCTACGCGGGCATCGGCATCTGTGTCGCTGCCAAACGCGACGAGGAGGTCGCGGCATGAAAGTGCTCGTGACCGGCGCCCTCGGCTTCCTCGGATCCCATCTTTGTACGGCGATCCTGGCCCGCGGTGACGAGGTCGTCGCCGTGGACAACTTCGCGACCAGCAACCATGACAGCCTCGAGCGCCTGGCTGAGCACCGGCGGTTCAGCTTCGTCGAAGGTGACGTATGCGCATCGCCTCCGGTGGGGAGCGGATTCGACGCCATCGCCCACCTGGCCTGCCCAGCGTCTCCCGACGAATACCTGCGGCTTCCGCTCGAGACGCTGGCCGTCGGCAGCCATGGCAGCGAGTTCGCCCTCCGCCTGGCCAAGGCCAACGGCTGCCGTGTGCTGCTCGCCTCGACCAGCGAGATCTACGGCGATCCGCTCGAACGACCCCAGCGGGAAGAGTACTGGGGCAACGTGAACCCGATCGGGCCGCGCAGCGTCTACGACGAGTCCAAGCGTTACGCCGAAGCGCTGTTCATGGCCCACCGGGGAGCCCGGGGGGTCAACACCGGCATCGTCCGGATCTTCAACACCTACGGCCCTGGCCTGCGCCCCAACGACGGCCGGGTCGTGTCCAACTTCGTCGCGCAGGCACTGCACGGTGAACCGCTGACCGTCTACGGGGATGGCCGCCAGACCCGCAGTTTCTGCTACGTCACCGACCTCATCGACGGCCTCATCCGGATGCTCGCCTCGGACCAGCCCGGCCCGGTGAACCTCGGCAACCCCGACGAGATCTCCATCCTGGAACTGGCCGAGACCGTCCTGCGTCTGACGGGCTCGGACTCACCGCTGGAGTTCCGGCCGGTGCCGCAGGACGACCCGACCACCAGGCATCCCGACATCACCAAAGCGGCGGCGCTTCTCGGCTGGGCCCCGGTGATACCGCTCGGCGAAGGCCTGGCCCGCACTATCACCTGGCAGCGCAGCCTCTCTGCCATCCAGGTCTGAGCCATCCAGGTCTGAGCTCAGACATCAACCCAAGAGACGAAAGCACAGGTCAACCATGTCCAAAGCAACTGTTCTCGTCACCGGTGGGGCAGGCTTCATCGGCTCGCATGTGGTCGAGCGGCTACTCCAGCAAGGTCACTCCGTCCGGGTGTTCGACTCTTTAGTGGAGCAGGTTCACCGGGGAGCGGGCCCGCGGTACGTCCCCGCGGACGCGGAGTTCATCCGCGGCGACGTCCGCGACCGTCAGAGCCTGGCGAAGGCTCTGCGGGGGGTGGACCAGGTGGTCCATCTCGCCAGCGAGGTCGGCGTGGGCCAGTCCATGTATGAGGTGTCCCGGTATGTCGATGCCAACACCGGTGGCACCGGGGTGCTGCTCGACATCATCGCCAATGACAAGACCGATGTCGGCCGGATCGTCGTGGCATCGTCCATGTCGATCTATGGCGAAGGGGCCTACCGGTGCGCTGAGCATGGCCTCATGGCGCCCCGGCTACGACCGGAGCCGCAGCTGAAGGCCCGCCAGTGGGATCCCCGCTGCCCGGAGTGCGGCGCCGCGCTCAGCCCGGTCCCGACCGCGGAGGACAAGGCGCTGCTGCCGACGTCGGTGTACGCCATCTCCAAGATGGACCAGGAATTGCTGTGCCTGTCCGTCGGTGCCGCCTATGGCATCGATGTGGTCGCGCTGCGGTACTTCAACTCCTACGGGCCGCGGCAGGCGCTGTCGAACCCGTACACCGGCGTGGCCGCCATCTTCTCCGGGCGGCTCCTCAACGGCCGGGCGCCGCTGGCGTTCGAGGACGGCCAGCAGCTGCGGGACTTCATCGATGTCCGCGACGTGGCCCGGGCCACCGCGCTGGCCCTGGAGAGCGAAACAGCGACCGGCCAGGCGCTCAACATCGGCGTCGGCTCGCCCCTGACGATCATGCAGGTCGCGCAGCTTCTGGCCACGCGGCTCGGCGTCGACGTCGAGCCCGAGGTCACCGGCAAATACCGCGCCGGGGACATCCGTCACTGCTGGGCTGATCCGACCCGGGCCGAGAAGCTGCTCGGATTTACCGCCGAGATACCGCTTGAGGCTGGCGTCGGCGAGCTCATCGACTGGGTGTCCAGCCAGACCGCCGACGACCGGGTCGACAATGCCTACGCCGAGCTCGGCCAGCGCGGGCTCGCCGTCTGATGCACGGGCTCACCCCCGCAGTCGGCGACGGTCGGCTCGTCCTGCTCGGGTTTTTCGTCGTCCTCCAGGTCCTCTATCTGGCGTCCATGCTCGTCACGGCCTACTTTTACAGCCGGCCGGTCGATCTCGTCAGACCGGAGGACCTCCCGGCGGACCGAACGACGTACCCGCCGGTGCTGCTGTTCTACCCGGTGCTCCGGGAACTCGAAGGGACGATGCGCACGACGTTCTGCGCGATCGACAACATCGATTATCCCCGGGACCGGTACCGGGTTGTCGCCATCCCCAACCACGATGACCACGACACGATCGCCGCGCTCGAACGTCTCCAGGCCACGTTCTCCTGGCTTGAGATCCTGGCCGTGCCCCCGACATCGGATCCCTCCTGGAACGTGGTGTGGGAGCAGTGGGAAAGCAACGCGAAGGTGTACTGGTGGCACACCGGTAAGCGCGCCGGGGTGCGGGACCTGCCGCCGAAGAAAACCCGTCAGCTCGTGTATGCCTTCTATAACCTCTGCCCGGCCGGTGCCGCCGACACGCTGATCAGCTACATCGACGCCGATAGCGCGCCGCCGCCCAACTATTTCCTCCTGGGGGCAGCCGGGGCGTCGGCTTACGACGTCGTGCAGCTCACCAACGTCGCGGGCAATGTCCTCACTTCCTGGGCGAGCTCGTTCCATGCCTTCGACCACATGTGCTGGGACGCCTCGATGTACGCGCACATGACGGCGCACGGCAAGCACCCGTTCTACGTGCTCGGGAAGGGGCTGTTCTTCCGGTCCTCCGACCTGCACGCCTTCGGCGGCTTCCACCCGTGGCTCACCATCGAGGACCCCGAGGTGGGGATGCGCCTGTGGGCCAACGGCCAGCGCCTCGGCGTCGTGGCCCAGCCCCTCATCGAGGAAGTGCCCCAGACGTTCCGCCAGGGGGTCACCCAGCGCAAGCGATGGGTGTGCGGCTTCTTCCAATCGCTGGGCGGCCCGCTCAAACAGATGGGGATGACCGGGCCGCAGCGCCTCCGTGCCCGGCTCAACCTGGTTCCGTGCGTGTCGCTGCTGGTCAATCCCATCGGCATGGCCGTCGGAATATGGATCCTCGTCCTCGCCGCCTTGGGCGACAGGCCGGTGGACCTGCCCCTGACGGTGCTCTCGGCGGTCAATATCCTGGGCGCGGTCCTCATCCTGGCGCACAACTGGATCAACGCCTGGAAGGTATCGCGACTGGTCCTCGATAACCGCCGGACCAGGTTGCTGCTCATGCTGAGGGTCAACCCGGTGTTCGTTATGGCGTACTGGATCTTTTGGAGCGTATCGATCGTCATCGGGATCCAGATGTTCGTCCGGGACAAGGGACTGGTCTGGGAGCGTACGGAGAAAGTAGACGCCAATCATGACCTCGTCCGTGACCTCGAACTCGTGGCCGGCGGGACAGACGCGGCCGGTATCCCCAGTCCGGAAGCAAAAATCAAGACCTTCTGACCGAACGGCCAGTACTGCGTGCCCCCGGCTAACTGCTCGCTGCCCGGGGAAATCCGGCCGGGCCGAATGACCCGGGCCGAAAGGCTCAGGGGTTGAATCGCCCGGGCTGAATGGCCGGCCGAAAATACCCGAAAATGATGTGCCATACCTAGGGAATGCGCCTCTAGTGCGCACCCCGGAAAACACGGAAGGTGGTGATTGGATCACGAAACAAAGATAAAGCGAATACGGAGACGCAAAGTGGCCTTGGTAGCTGTCACGCACGGCGCGATGTCCCGGCTCAGGCTGCTGGCACCGGCCACAGCGCTCGCCCTAGCCATCCCGATGGCACTGTTCACCACAGCGGCCCAGGCCGCGGTCCCGTCCGGCGGGGGGACGGCCGCCGTGACGATCGATGGTGCGACGCGGTATCAGCAGATCAGCGGCTTCGGCGCGTCAGAAGCCTTCGGACAGGCGCAGACGATCATGGACGCGCCGTCCGCGACCCAGAAGCAAGTGCTGAACCTGCTCTACAGCTGGACCAGCGGGGCCGGCCTGACCATCTTGCGGAACGAGATCAGCGCGGACGCGGGCAGTACCATAGAGCCGAAGGCGCCGAGCGGCCCCAACGCCACGCCGACCTACCTGCCGTTGTCGTCGATCGACGAAGACCAGGGGCAGCTGTGGTTCGCCCAAAAGATCAAGGCTGAATACGGTGTCACCGATGTCTTCGCCGACGCCTGGAGCGCCCCGGCGTTCATGAAGACGAACCACTCCGCCGATAACGGCGGCGCCGTGTGCGGCGTGCCGGGCGCCACGTGCAGCAGCGGCGACTGGCGCCAGGCCTACGCGAACTACCTGAAGCAGTACGCGGCCGACTACGCCGCCGCCGGCGATCGGCTCACCTACGTCGGACCTGAGAACGAGGCGGACTTCGGTCCGGACTACGACAGCATGATCATGAGCCCGTCCCAGACCGCGAACTTCCTCGACGTCCTCGGCCCCACGATGGCGACGTCCGGCCTGGGCACAAGGGTCGAGTGCTGCGCCACCGAAGGCTGGAATTACGCCGCCCAGTACGCGGCGGCCATCGAGTCCGACCCGGTGGCCAGCCGCTATGTGCCGGTCTTCACGAGCCACGGCTACAGCGGGGCGCCCGGCTCGCTACTGCCGGGATGGACCGAGCCGGTATGGGAGACCGAGTGGTCCACGTTCCAGTCGTGGGATCCCGCCTGGGACGACGGCACCACCGCGTCGGGGTTCGCCTGGGCCCAGAACATCTACACCGGCCTGACCGCGGCGAACCTAAACGCGTTCCTGTACTGGTGGGGCACGAGCACCCCGTCGGAGGGCGGGGACAACGAGAGCCTGGTCCAGGTCAACGGCACGACCGTCAACCCGTCGGGCCGCCTGTGGGCGTTCGCGAACTACAGCCGGTTCGTCCGGCCCGGCGCGGTCAGGATCGGCACCTCCACCTCTGACGGAAGCCTCGAGGTGACCGCATTCGGCAACGTCAACGGCTCGGTGGCGGTAGTCGTGCTGAATACGGCCAAGACACCGCAGACCGCCGGCTTCTCGCTGAGCCAGGCAGGCGACGGGGTCCTGGCCACGCCCTACCTGACCAACGCCTCGCACGACACCGCCGCGCAGCCTGCCCTCCCGGTCCAGCAGGGATCCTTCACCGCGACGCTGCCCGCGAGGTCTCTGGTCACCTACCAGATCCCCGCCGCTTAATGACCGCCACGCAGCGATCACGGCACGACCTGCGGCGTCAGGGTCGTCGGATACTCCTTGACGAAGCCCGCGAGGTTGTCCTGCTCGACCGCCGTCCACAGCTGACTGTCGGTCGTCGTGTTCAAGACGAGCTTGCCGCCGACCGTCTGGGTGGCGGCGGTCACGAAGGTGGCGGCGGAACCGCTCAGCCCGCCGAGTTTGGTGGCGAGCGACATGACCTGCGAGTTGGTCATGCTGCTGTCCACGGTCAGCGCGCTGGTGAGCGCATTGAGCACGCTGACCATGGTGACGGGATTGGTGAGCAGGCGGTAGTCCGAGATCTTGGCCAGGGTCGCGCGGACGATGACCTCCTGGCGCAGCGTCCGGCCCTCATCGCTGAGCGCAGGGTCGCGGGCATAGTAGACGGCTGTGACGCCGGTGAGGACATTGGCGCCCTGAGGGAAGGTCTCCCCGAAGGCGGTGCTGGTCTCGGGGATGGTGACCGTTATCCCGCCGACGGCCTCCAGGAGGTTCGCCACGTGGCTGAAGTCGATCGCCGCGTAGTCGTTGATGGGAACGCCGGTAGCGCCCGTGATGGTGGTAACCACGAGGCTCGGGCCGCCCTCCTCGTCCGCCTCCCAGAGGGGCTGAGCGCCGTGACCGGGCACGTTGACGACCGTGTCGCCCGGGATCGTCACCGCGCCGCCAGCCTGCCCGTTGGCGTCGATGTGCAGGAGCATGAAAAGCTTGCTGTAGCCTGGCACGTTCGACCCGGTGGGCCCGAAAGGACTGGCGGTGACCAGGATCGTCTGCCCGGATGAGGTGGCCGCGACCAGGCCGGCGACCTTGACGCGCGGAATGCTGCTGGCCAGGTGGTTGACGTACGCGTAACCTCCGGCTGCCACCGCGATCGCCAGGGCGAGAAGCGAACCGGTCGCTATCAGTGCGATGCGCCATGGACGGCGCTTTCGCTGGAGCGGGGCCGACGGATGCTCGCCGTCACGTGCGGAAGCGTCGGCGGAGGGGCTAGCGGAAGCGTTGGCGGAAGGCCCTGCGTCGGTCATATTGCTTATATCGGACATCTAATTTCCCCCGGTCTGCCTTTACGGCCGACTTGCCTCAGCCCCATGGCGCTGCTTCTCCTTTGCGCCGTCCGGGACGAAGCGCTGCTTTCCCGGAGCGGCCCGCTGTGCGGAGGGACTGCGAACGCCTTCAAGTAACGCTTGATCTGGTTTGTTCACCCTCTGTCAATTTATGCTTGCGCAAGGTAATCTATCGAGGCGCCCAGGTAAAGGCAAGAGACCCGGCGTTCCCGGCGTCAAGATGATGGGGGAATGCGTGAGCGAGGAGCCGCTGACGACCTGGCCGGGATTCACCTGGGCTGGGCCGCGCCATCCCGGCCCGGAGGCGGGCGGCCCTGCCCGCGGTCAGCCGTTAGGGATGCGGTCCAACATGCGCCCAGCCCAGCTCGGCCAGCCTGGCCACCGACCGATCCAGCAGCCTGGCCACATCCACGTAGGCACGCAGCGGTTTTCCGGCCGGGTCGAGCACGTCGTCTTCGGCCGAGGCGCCCAGCAGCGCCGCGCGCTCGCGTCCGTCATGAGTCCGCGACAGCCAGCCGGAGAACGGCTCCCCTGGCCGCCGGGGCCCGATCCGCTCGCCCCGCCGGATGAGTTCCCGGAGCGTGAACGCACGCGGCCACGCCCCGGGCTCGGTCACCACGGCGTACCGGAGACTGTCCCGGGCCATCGCCAGCACCAGGTCGGCGCGGGCCAGGTCGTCGGCGCGGACGACGCGGCTGCGGTGCGCAGTGAGGTCGATCCCGTACCCGGCCATGACCGAGACGACCTCCGGGAGCGGCGGATCTCCGCCGCCAAGCATCCCGGCCGACCGGACCTGGGCCGCCACGCCGAGCTCGGACAGCCGCCGCGCCAGCAGCGCGGCCGCCATCGGCGACCGGCAGACGTTCGCGGTGCACAGCACCACAATGCCGTCAATGTCTGGCATAACGATATTGCCGGACGTTTCACTTCATTTGCATTCGGTAAGCCGAGCCAGGAATCCAGATCGCGAAATTTTCAGAACGGAACACGCTGCCATTGGCACGCACAGATTTTACCGCGTCGGCGCTTGGCGTACACTCATTTCACGCGGCGGCCGATGCGGTCCCGGCCACTGCCGCGTGCCAATCAGAGAGAAAGTAATGATGACCGAACTCGGTACCGAGCCGTCATTTCGCTCATATCTGCAGATCTTGCGCCGCCGCAAATGGTGGGTGGGCCTGGCCGCCGCGCTCGGACTGGCGGCTAGCCTGGCGTTCTCGCTGACCGCACACAAACAGTACTCGTCTAGCGCGCAGCTGCTGGTGCAGCCGTCCGTCGAGGCGAACGGGACCGGTCTGCTGCAGCCGCAACCGGTGACTCAGACGGACGTGGAGACCGAGTTGCAGCTGGTCACCAGTGCCTTGGTCCAGCAGGCCGTCCACGCCCGGCTCAACAGTACGCCGACGGTATCGGTATCAGAGGTCAGCCAGACGGACGTGATGGCCATCACGGCCACCAGCGAGGTGCCGTCGCAGGCGGCCCTGATCGCGAACGTCTACGCGACAGCCTTCGTCCAGTACCAGCAATCGTTGGCCGAACGCAATCTGGCCACCGCCGAAGCCCAGCTGCGCTCACAGATCTCCTCGCTTACCCNNCCAGATGCAGGTCAGCGGGGCGGTCGATACCGGCGCCGTGGTCCTGGTGACACCCGCTCTGACGCCGACCGCGCCGAGTTCGCCCAGCCCCACTCGGGACGGCCTGCTCGGGCTGGCAGCCGGTGTCGTGCTCGGACTCGGACTAGCCTTCCTGCGCGACAGCCTCGATGACAAGCTCGCCTCCAAGGAGACGGTCGAGCAGGTCGGCGGTGCCCCGGTGCTGGCCATGACCCCGATGGTGCGGTCCTGGCGACGGCAGCCGCTGGTCGTGGTGGTGACCGATCCTACCTCCCCAGCCGCGGAGTCCTACCGGTCGCTGCGGACCTCGCTGCAGTTCGCCCGGCAGGAAGGCCATCTCCGCTGCATCGTGGTGACCAGCCCCGGCGCCGCCGAGGGCAAGACGGCCACCCTGGCCAACCTGGGGGTCGTCTTCGCGCAGACGGGGGAGCGGGTCGTGCTCGTCTCGTGTGACCTGCGCAGACCCCGGATCGGGGCGTTCCTCGGGCTGGACGAGCGGGTCGGCCTGACTAACGTCCTGCTCGGCCAGCAGAGGCTGGAGCAGGTCGTGCTGCGGGTGCCGGATTTCGACCAGCTAAGCCTACTCCCGGCGGGACCGGTCCCACCGAATCCCGCCGAACTGCTCAACAGCGGCCGCATGGAGGACGTCTTCGCGACCCTGCGCGAGCATTTTGACCTCGTGCTCATCGACAGCCCGCCGGTGCTGCCCGTCACCGACGCAGCGATATTGTCGCGGTACGCGGATGCCACGCTGGTGCTCGTAGCTGCGGGACAGACCCGGCGCGGCGATCTGCACCGCGCGGTGGAGAAGCTGAACCAGGTCCGCGCCACGATCTTGGGCATCGTGCTGAACAAGGTAAGCAAGCAAACCGGGCGCAATTATGGGTCGTCGTATGGCTATAGCTACAAGCCTTACCGGGCGGAGGCCTCGCCGGTGACAACGGCTGCAGCGCACCCGAACGGGAGCAGCAGGGCGCCGGATCATAGCCCACGCTGACCAGTTTCCGCGCCAGGCATTCGCCGGCTCGTCGGGGCAAGGGCGTCAGCACAGCCATGTCACACTCTGACCCACTGCGCGAGCACCACAACGGTGATACCCGCAGTTAGCACGACAGCAAGTGAGCCAACTGCCGGGAGGGCGCCGAACGTGACAAGGAGCCCGAAGATGCAGGAAATTCCTGCTACGGCCGATAGCAGCGCGGCCGCCTGCGACGTTCGTAGGCCAAGTACTCGCAGCCGGTGAGCGATATGGTCGGTGCCACCTTTCATCAGCGGCCGCCCGGTGCGATACCTGGATACCACGACCGTGCCGGTATCCACCGCCGCGACGAAGGTCAGCAGCAGCAATCCCGACGTCCGATCCGCCCAGGGGGCTGGCGGGTCGGATCCGTTATGCAGGCCAAAGACGAACACAGCCGAGGCGGAGGTTACGAACCCTAGGAACAGCGAGCCGGCGTCACCCATGAAGATGCGGGCTGGTGCCCAGTTGTGGATGAGAAATCCAGCGCAGCTTGCCGAGACGGCGAAAAGAAATACGGAGATGCTCTCCCAGCCGGCTCCGAATGCCAGCACCGCCAAGGCGGCGGCGGTTACCGCGGCGATACTCCCGGCAGCACCGTCACTGTTGTCGAGCAGGTTGAAGGAGTTCGTCATCAGAACAATCCACAGCACTGTGATGGCAATGTAGCAGCAGTTGCCGATACCGTGCAGAGAGCCGAAGACGCCCACTCGGGCGCCAGAGGCGACAAACGCTCCCGCAGCAAGGAACTCGACACTAAGGCGAACGGAAACGCGCAAGGGCCTGATGTCGTCCGCGAGGCCGAGTAGCGAGATTATGGTTCCGGTCAGGATGAGCGTCAGGACTTGCGGGTCACGCGGCGGTACTGCAATTGCCCATGCCGCCAGCGCGCCCATAACTATCGCCGCCCCGCCCAAGTAGGGCGTCGGGGTTCTGTGCGCCTTCGTCTTGCCTGGTACGTCCATCAGCCGGTACTTCAGAGCGATCCGGCGCATGGCCTCGGTGAACAAGGCAGTCAGGACAAACGCTACGGCGCCGACCATGGCATAAGGCGCAAGCAGGGTCACAACAAGGCCACTGCCGGGATCTCATCGGCGATCTCCGCGCGGGCCTCCGCGATCGTCTCCCGAAGGATATTCATCAGGCCACGGCGCGGTGACCAGCTCGTCAGAGAGCGCAGCTTCGCGCAGTCCGGGACACGGCGCTCCATGTCCTCGAACCCCGACGCGTAGGCACGATCGTAAGGAACGAAGGTTAGCGACGAGCGACTGTCGCATTCGGCAATAATGAGACGGGCCAGGTCAGCGATGCTGATCTCGTGGGGCGATCCGACGTTGAAGGTCTGCCCAATTGCGGCCTCCGTGTCCAGCAGCAGCATCATCGCCGCTACCACGTCTGCTACATGAGTGAAGCAGCGAGTCTGCCGCCCGTCGCCGAACACTGTCAGTGGCTCACCGCGAAGCGCCTGCCGTACCAGCCGCGGAATGACCATGCCGTAAGCTCCCGTCTGCCGCGGGCCTACGGTGTTGAACAGCCGCACGACGATAGTCGGCAGCCCTCGTTCCCGGTAGTAAGCGTTGGCTAGAACCTCATCGACGCCCTTCGCCGTGCTGTAGGCCCAGCGTGCCACGGCCGGGCTGCCCAGGATCCGGTCCGACTCCTCATGCAGCGGGCCCGACGAGTTCTTGCCATAGATCTCCGAGGTGCTCGCCAGCATGAGTTTGCGCCGGTAGCGATGGGCTGCGTCGAAGATCATCTCCGTGCCACGGATATTCGTGGTGAACGACCGTAGTGGCTGTTCGACGATCAGCTTGACGCCGACCGCCGCGGCCAGGTGGATCACTATGTCGCACTGGCCCACGAGCTCGTCCACCATTACCGCGTCCAGCACCGAGCCATGCAGGAAACGCAGCCTGGGATGCAGCAGGGAGCTGGCTAGGTTTGACTGCCGGCCAGTGGACAAGTTGTCCAGGATCATCACCGAATTACCACGCTCCAGGAGCGCGTCGACCAGATGCGAACCTATAAAGCCACTTCCGCCCGTAACAAGGTAGGACATTCCGGTCATGAGATTGCTGCTTCCCCCGCTATCGCTGAATAGGTTCCACGCATTCTCCCCGCAGAGCCTGTTAATATGCGTCAAAGCTACAGCAGTTCCGCCCAGTCACAGCATAATGTATGGCATCGCCGCGTGACACTGCCGGGGGTTCCGGGATAGCCTTCGGGCACGGGAATCGCGAGAACGAAACAGGGGGATTCAGGTCCATACTAGACAACCTGGCAAATACTGCAGAGCCGGCCCGCTTCGACTTCGGCAGGAACTGGCTCTCATGACGGTCATGGATCGCGCGGTCCACCTCGCGCCTTCGAGAAGCTCGAGCACATCGCCGAGATAGACGGGTTCATCAAGGCGGTCGTTCGTTCCGTGCGGCCGGTGGCCGATATCAGGATGCCTTGACGATGAAGGCCTGCCCGGTGGGACAGCGCACGATCGGCTCCGGGCGGTCGGCCATGAATTCTTCCATTGCGCTGGTGGCACCGGGGCATGTGGCGAAGCCGTAGTCGTCACAGATGATGATCCCTCCCGCTACCGTCCGCGGGTAGAAGAACTCAAGCGAGTCTCTTGTCGGCTGGTAGAGATCAACGTCGATATGGACGAAGCAGAATTGCCGATTCATGACCTCGGCAAAGCGCTCGGGGATCCAGCCTGGATAGAAGTTCACCTCAAAACCCGTGAGCGTCGCCCGCGCGCGATCCTCCACCGTCTTGAGGTTTCCGGGTTGCCAGTAGCGTCCGTCCAAGTGTGTCGGCTCCGGCAGTCCCTCGAACGAGTCGAACGCATGGTGGGCCTTACCCGAGCCGCGGAAGTGGTCGCAGATGAACCACGAGGTCGCGCCCTCGTACACGCCGCACTCGGCGGTGTCGCCCGGCAGCCTATCGGCGAGTTGCAGCAGCGATCTCAAAAAATACTTCCGGTCGGCAGACCGGTCGTTACCAGGGACGAGTCTTCGATATTGGACTAGGAAGTCGTCGTCTTCGAACCACAGCTTCGCGTAGTCGGTGACGACGTAGGAGGGGCATATATGGGCGGCCACCCGCGCAAGCAGTCTCCAGCCAGCGTGCTCTCGGGCGAAGCGGTCCTGCTCTGAACGGGCCACCGCATAGAGGCGGCACATCGTGAGCGTTCCGCAGACGAGTCCACGCAGCCGGGGCGGCGCTTTGCGGATGAGGACCCGCCGAATCCGGCGGGGTACGGCAGTCGCGTTCCTGGGATAGCTCAACTGGTTTGTCATCCTGTTGTCCTGTCCGTTGGATTGCTGCGCATGTAAGCGCGATAGGCGACCGGGTCACGGTGCCGTCCTAGCCTGCCCCCGCTAACCGTACGAGCCCCCCAGGAGTCGCCCGGGACACGAGCACAGGCTCCACTGCTCACGGACGAGGACTCGCCCCTAGGCACCCTGGCTAGCTGCCAGCGCGGGTCTGCCAGCAGGGCATGTCGACCAGATGCGAACCTATAAAGCCACTTCCGCCCGTTACGAGGTAGAACATTCCGGTCATAAGATTGCAGTTTCCCCGCTATCGCTAAATAGATCCCGCGCAATTCTGCCCGCAGAACCTGCTAATATGCGTCAAAGATACAGCAGCTCACGCCCGCTCACAACATAATGTATGGCGCGCCGCGCGGCGCTGCCGGGCGGCCTCCGGATAGCTTTCGGGCACGGGAATCGCGAGAACAAAACGGGGGATCAGGTCCATGCTGGACAACCTGGCAAATACTGTCGAGCCGGCCCGCTTCGGCTTCGGCAGGAACTGGCTCTCATTCATCGACGTCGTGGATGAGACCAGGATCAGGGCCGCACGTGACTCACTGCGGGGGACCTTGCATCTTTCCACGCTGTCCGGGCGCACGTTCCTAGACATCGGATGCGGCAGCGGGCTGTTCTCCCTCGCTGCGTGTCAGCTCGGGGCCGCGGTCCGTTCGTTCGACCACGACCAGGACTCGGTCCTGGCCACGACCCGACTGCGCCGCCGGTTCGCGGCCGACAGCGACTGGCGGATCGAGCGGGGATCGATTCTCGACCCGGAGTTCGTGGCCGGCCTGGGGCGCTTCGACGTGGTGTACTCGTGGGGGGTGCTGCACCACACCGGTGATCTGTGGCGGGCCATGGACACCACCGCACGGCTCGTCACCCCGGACGGGCTGCTGTACATATCGATATACAACGATCAGGGCCTGGCCAGCCGGGTGTGGCGGCACGTGAAGTACCGTTACAACACCTCGGGCCCGCTCATGCGGGCGGCGCTAGTCGCCGGTTGCGCGGCATACCTGTACCGTCATCAGCCGCTGAATACCGTGCGGCGGGCAATCCGCAGACGAGGCGGTGCCACGGCGCCGCGCCCGCGGGGCATGTCGGGCCGACATGACCTGATCGACTGGGTCGGCGGCTATCCGTTCGAGGTGGCCAAACCGGAGGCAGTTTTCACCTTTGTCCATCAGCGGGGTTTCGAGCTGCGTCATCTTAAAACGATGGGCGGTGGGCTCGGCTGCAACGAGTACGTGTTTCAGGCCCGGCCGTGACCGGCGCTCCACCGGAACAGGGCCGGCTCGCCTGCCCGCTGTGCGACGGGCTCGTGCATACCCGCGTCTGGACGGTGACCGCCGAGGTGATCCGGAGCGGGCTGAGCCGGGAGTGGGGCGCGCGCATCTCCGGGGACGCCTTTCCCGCGCCGTCCGAGGCCACGTTCGCCCTGTACGAGTGCGAGGGGTGCGGGCTGCACTTCTTCGTCCCCGGCCTGGCCGGCAGCGCGGCCTTCTATCAGGAGCTCATGGCCACGGTCCCGTACGAGACGGCCCAGTCCCGGTGGGAGTTCGGCCAGGTCGCCCGCCAGCTGAGACCCACGGATCGCGTGGTCGACTTCGGTTGCGGCGACGGCGCCTTCCTGCGGATGGCCAAGCCGCTCGTCCGGCAGGCGGTCGGTGTCGACCGTAACCCCGACGCGATCGAGCGGCTGGGCCAGGCGGGCCTGACCGGCGAGGAAACGTCTTGCTCGGAGTTTGCGCAGCGTCATCCGGAGGGCTTCGATGTGGCCTGCGCCTTTCACACGCTCGAGCATGTCGCCGAAATAAGCGAGTTCCTGACGGCTGTTGTCTGTTGTGTGCGTCCCGGTGGCCGGGTCTTTCTTTCGGTGCCCAACCGCCGTCGGCTCGCGCGGCAGAACGGTGAGCCGCTGGATTGCCCGCCGCACCATGTCAGCCGCTGGGATCCCGCTCAGTGGCTGGTGCTCGCCATCCGGTTCGGGCTCGATCTGCGGGAAGTGCGGTTCCAGGAGCCGACTTTGTCCCACGTTAAGTTGCTGTACCGGCAGCGCCTTGACCGCGGCTACGGCCGACTGCTCCGGCGGCCCGCGCCCGCGCTGGCCCTGCGCGCTTACGCCAAGCTGCTGGTCGGGCCCACACGCCACGAGCGAAGGGCGCGGCGCGGCTGGTATTCGCGGCGGGATATCTACGGCCACGCGATGCTGGCTGAGTTCGTCAGGCCATCGCCGTGAGCCCCGCCCTGGTCTGAGGCCGTCGCGCGGAGCTCGCGTGGCCGCCTGCCGCCGAGCAGCCCGTAATACAGCCGCAGAGAGTCGGTCACCATCCGGTCGACGCCGAACCGGTCGCGCACGAGAGCCCGGCCCTCAGCCCCCAGCTCGGTCGCCAGGCCGGGGTCGGCCAGCAGTATCAACATAGCCTCGGCTAGGGTCTCCGGGTCGCCGGGGCGGACGAGGATGCCTCCCCCATGGTTGAGGATCTCCGGCACGCCACCCACCGCGGAGGCGATCACCGGGCGGCCGTGCGCGAGGCTCTCGAGCACGGCGTTCGGCATGCCTTCGGTCAAGGACGGCAGGACCGTGAATGAGCAGTCGGCCAGCAGGGAGGGAACGTCGGCTACCGAGCCCAGGAAATCGACCTCCTCGTCGATGCCGAGCTCGCGAGCCTGGGCCCGCAGCGCCTGCGCCGCGGGTCCCGAGCCCACGAGCTGCAGCCGGGCCGCCACCGTCGGGAGCGCGGCCCGGACCTGTGCGAACGCGGTGAGAGCGACGGCGTGGCCCTTATAAGGGTAGAGGTTGGCCACGATAACGATGCGCTGCGGCGCTCCGCCCGGGGGCGCGACCTCTGCCGGCAACTGCACCCCGTTGCGGATTACGACGGCCTTGCGCCGTGGCAGGCCAGAGCGGGCGATGGCATCTTCCATCACCGCGGCCGAGTTGCAGACCACGGCTTTGGCGAGACGATCGCAGGCCCGCTCCCACGGAAAGAGCAGCCGGATCCGGCTGGCGGCGGCGGTGAGGCTCCGCCGCGAGCTGACGACCACCGGCGCGCCGACGCTACGCGCGGCCGGCACGCCGATCAGGTAACCCCAGTACAGGAAGCAGTGGACGACGTCGGGCGATGCCTCCCGCAGGACGCCGCGCAGCCGCCGGACGGCCGGCAGCAACTCATCCCTCAGCCACCACGGCCGGAACACCAGCGACCGGTGCAGGCTGGGAAAGCCGATCTCGGCCACACGGATTCCCGCGGCGCGCGCCGCGGCGCTCTGGTGACCCGCCCTGACCAGGCAGATGGCCGTCACCTGGTGGCCACGGGCGGCCAGGGCCGAGCCAAGCAGCAGGATCTGCCCCTCCGTCCCACCGCGGTTCAAGGTGCCGACCACGAAGGCCACCCGGAGCGGGTCGTCGTCCCTGACCCGCGGCCGGGCTTGCCGTCGGGCGAGGATCACGTACGATAGCGCGAGCGCCGCGTAGCAGACCGAGGACGCGATGCTCGAGCCGCGGATGCCGATCCGGGGCAGGAGAGCGACGTTCAGGGCGACGTTGACGCAGAGCACACCGAGGCCCAGCACGGTCAGGACAGCCGCCCGCCCCTCCTTGAGCAGCATCGCCAGCAGCGGCCGGGTCGCGCCGAGGGCGACTATACCGGGCAGCAGCAGGCGCAGCGCGGGGGCGGCGCCGACGAACGCGGAGCCGTACACGACGCGGATCGCTAGCGGCGCCAGCAGCCAGGCCGCCGCCGCCGCGCTCATGGATATCCAGAGGCTTCGCCGGACCATCGCGAAGCTGAGCCGGTGCCCGTCTCCTGAGGACGCCCGCACCTGATGCGGTACCAGGGCGGCGGCCAGTGGAGCGGTCACCAGCCAGAGCATCTCGGCGATGGTCGTGGCGAGCGTGTACAAGCCGAGCTGCCTGTACCCCGCGAACCCGCGCACCAGCACCTGATCCACCCGCAGCACCAGATAGAAGATGGCCTGCGCGCCGTAGGCCTTCACGCCGAACGCCACGGACCGCCAGAGCAGGTCGCGATCGGGCCGCAGGCATACCAGCCCGGCCCGGCGGCAGGCCAGCAGCAGCAGCAGCCAGGTGGAACCGTTGAGCAGCCACTGCAGCATCAGCACGCGAAACGGGGTCAGCTCGTGCAGGCCAAACAGGACGCCGACCGCGGCCGCCTGCACAGCGGCGCCGATCCAGGACGCGTGGGCCGTAACCACCAGCCGGCCATCGATCTGGAGCAGGCTCGCCCAGTACAGGCTCATGAGCGCAATCGGCACGAGCCCGGCCGGGAGAACGAGCCACCACAGTGGCAGGCCGCCGGTCGTGCGCGGGTAGATGACGACGACGATGGCCAGACCAGCCCAGCACAGGCCGCCAAGGAGCACGCTGACCACCGTCGCGTTCGCCCACATACGTCGCAGGTCCTGACCCTGGCTCGCCAGGCGGATCTGCGCGAACTCCAGCCCGATGTGCCCGAATGCCACCATGATCCCGAGGATGGCGACGGGATAGGCATAAAGGCCGCGGCCGACGGGGCCAAGCGAACGCGCGATCAGTGCGCTGGCGGCGAATCCGACCGCGTTGGCCAAGATCCACAGGCCCATGACGTGCACGCCGGTGGAGGTGGCCCGGGCGAGTCCCGAGGCGATTTCCCGCTCCTCAGCGACACCGCGGTCCAGTTGCCTGGGCCAGGCCACGGACGGGCCGGGTCGCGCGCCGAGCCTGCGGGCGGTGTCATGCGCGAAAGCCAGCGGCCTGAAGTCCCCGCGAACGTACAGCGCGGGAACCACCAGCAGCAGCAGCGCCAGCCCCGGCAACGGGAACACACGCGCCTGCACAAGCACGGCGACAGCCACGACGCAGGCGCCGGCGGCCGTCCAGGCCTGGGCCAGCTGCGGGCGCCGGGCGAAGGCGTACAGGCCCACCACCAGCAGCAGGAGCTCCACTGTGTAGCGCTGCCTGAAGAACCCCTGGTTCTGGAACACGACCGCGTAGAGATACAGGTACACCAGTGCGGATATCACGACGCCCTTCGCGGCCCACGGTCCCCGCCGGATGAGCTCCCAGCAGCCGAACGCCACGGCCGGCAGCATCAAGATCCACACGATCATGCCTGGATAAAGCGCGCGGTATACCGTGTCGGTCGCCGGGTTGAACGCCCACGGAAACGGCCCGAGCAGCGAACGAAGCACGCTGGTGACGGACGGGGTGAAACTTGCCGTCACGGGACCGTTGCCGAGCGAGAGCGATGCGTCGCCGGCCAGTGTGGACTTCAGCAGGTGCACATACCTAGCCGCCAGCACGACCGAGACGAGCGCCAGGACCGGAAGCCCCACGAACAGGACGCTCATCCGGGTCCCGGCCGATACTGCGGGTCCGTGACCCCGGATGCGGCCCCGCAGCAGCCTAACGACCGGGACCACCATCATGATCAGGCAGACGAGCGCCAGAACGGGACGGGACATGAAGCCCACCGCGATGAGGGCGGTCGCGGCCGCCAGGCGCCTCATCGTCAGCGGCCGCAGCGCGATCGCCGCCATCGCCAGCAGCAGCGCCGTGAGCGGGCCGTCCTTCAGGCCGCTGGTGCCCCAGAAGACCGCGTTGGGATACAGGGCCGCGAGCCACGCCGCGCGGACGGCGAGACGACGCCCGCCCAGAGCGTCGCCGATGGCGGCCGCGGCGGGAACCGACAGCGCGGACAGCAGCGCGGCGACGACCTTCAGCACCACCCAGTGGTGGCCGAACACGTAGTACACCACGGCAACCAGGACGTAGTACAGATAGGAGAGCGTACCGGCGTACGCGTACGAAGCCGGCGACGGGAACGTGTGCCTGGACCACTCCTGGGCGAGTGACCATCCGATCTGGTCATATCCTTGGTCGTCCAGAAACAGGAAGTTCCCGTGCAGGGCCTGGACGACGAGGACCGTGATCACGCGGACGGCCGCGCCGGTCACGAACGCGGTCTTCGCCAGCCGCCAGGCAGATGGCGCGGCGTTCTCCAGGCCGACCCGGCCCGCACGGGACGTCATGCCGGCAAGACGCCCGGACGGCATCCAGGCGGCGCGGCGGGGTGAACGGCGGGGGTATCTACGTATGCCCTATGCCACAGCTCGAACTGGATCAGCGCCCACAACAGCCGCGCATGATCATGTCCCTGATCGTGCTCGGCGAGCATATTCGCGACGGCCTCGGGCCGGAACAGGCCGCGCGAGCGGGCCGTGGCGTCGGTGAGCACATCACGAGACAGGTCTCGGAAGCTGGTTCGCAGCCAGGCCGCCATCGGCACACCGAAGCCCTGCTTGCGCCGGGTGAGCAGCTCGCGTGGCAGCCACGGCTCCATCGCCTTCTTCAGCAGGAACTTCGTGGTTCCCCTGCGGAGCTTGAGATGAGCCGGCAGCCCGGCGGCCCACTCCATCAGATGATGGTCGAGAAAGGGGCACCGGGCTTCGAGCGAACACGCCATCGACGCGATGTCCAGCTTCACCAGGATGTCTCCTGGCAGGTAGGTATGGATGTCGACATCCATGACCCGGCCGGCCCGCGACGGCGCGAGGGAGGCCGCGAAGGCCTGGTCGATGAGCTGGTAGCTGTCGATCCCGCCGACCTGCTCGCGCAGGTCGTCCGTATAGATCTGCAGCTTCTGCTCCGGCGTGAAATACGACACGAGCCTGGCGTAGCGGCGGGAAGGCGGCTGGCCCAGCACATCGAGCGCCCGCGCCGCCTGGCGCATCCGTGGCCGGTCCCCGGCCGCGGCCAGCCGCGACGACAGGCCGCGCAGACCCGGACGGATGACGCTGGGTACCGGGAGCCGCCCGGCCGTGGCCAGGTAGCGCTGATATCGCTGATAGCCGCCGAAAAACTCGTCACCGCCGTCGCCGGTCAGCACCACCGTTACGTGTTGGCTGCTCAGTTCAGACACATAGAAGGTCGGAATCGCGGAGGCGTCGGCGAACGGCTCGTCGAAATGCCACGCCAGCGACGGCAGCACCTCGAGGGCCGAGGACGTCACGACATGCTCGTGGTGATCCGTGCCGTAGCGGCTAGCTACGATCCGGGCGTAGGCCCGTTCGTCGAACATGGCGTCCTCGAAGCCGATGCAGAACGTCTTGACCGGCTCCGATGCGCTCCGCGCCATCGCGGCGACCACCGCGGAGGAGTCGACGCCACCCGACAGGAACGCGCCGAGCGGCCGCTCACTCATCAGCCGGATTCTGGTGGCCTCGAGCAGCAGTTCCCGCAGCCGCTCCGCGGCCTGCGCAACCGAGGTGACCGGCTCAGGCGGGGCAGCGGGCAAAGTCCAGTACCGGTGTGTCTCCACCCGCCCGTCCTGCCAGGTGAGTATGTGCCCCGGCGGCAGCTTGCGCACCTCCTGGTAGATGGACCACGGCGCCGGCACGTACTGATAGGTGAGGTAGTGATGCAGGGCGACCAGGTCCACCCGGCGCGCGAGGCCGGGATCGACCGCGAGCGCCTTGAGCTCCGAGCCGAACCATAGCGACCTGCCGTCGCAGCGCCAGTACAAGGGTTTCTTGCCCACCCGGTCCCGCGCCAGCAGCAGGCGCCCCCGCGCGGCATCCCAGACGGCGAGGGCGAACATGCCCCGGAGGTGGTCGACCAGCGAGTCCCCGTATTCTTCGTACAGGTGGGCGATGCATTCGCTGTCCCCGTCCGTCACCATCCGGTGGCCCCGCCGTCGCAGCCCGGCCCGGAGTTCGGCGAAGTTGTAGATCTCACCGTTGAAGACCACCGCCACCGTGCGGTCCTCGTTGTATACCGGCTGCTGTCCCCCGGCCACATCGATGATCGCGAGCCTTCGCATGCCGAGCACGGCATGCGGGCCCTCGTGGTAGCCAGCGCCGTCCGGACCCCGGTGCGCGAGCACGTCACACATCCGGCGCACCAGGCCGGCATCGGGCTGTCCAGTGGACACGATTCCCGCTATGCCGCACACCGGCGCTCCAGCAGCCCGGAGTAAATCTGGATGTGCCGGTCCACCATGGCCGCGACGCTGAGGTGTCCGCAGCTCCAGTTCCTGGCCGCCTCACCCAGCCGGACCGCCAGCCCGTGATCGGACAGGACCTGCCCGATCGCCACCGCGAGCGCTACCGGGTCGGCAGGAGGCACGATCAGGCCACGCCCTGCGAGCAGTTCAGGTGTCCCTCCGACGCGGGTGGCGACGACGGGCCGTCCCGCTGCCATCGCTTCCATGACGGCGTTGCTCATGCCCTCTCTCAGAGAGGGAAGCACCACGACGTCCGCTCGCGCGAGCAGGGGCCGCACATCGTGGCATTGGCCGAGGAACCGGACGTCGATGCGCAACCCCGCTGCCTGGCGCTCCAGGGAATGGCGTTCCTGGCCCTCTCCGGCGAGCAGGAGCGTGCACGGGCGGCCGTCCCGTTGCAGACGGTCCATCGCCTCCAGCAGGTAACGGTGCCCCTTGCACCCTCTGAGGTTCGCCACGCAGAGCACGACGGGATCGGAAGTCTCGACGTCGGCGGGTGAAACCGCCGCGAAGGCCTGCTCGGGCAGGCCGTTGTAGACAACCTCAACCTGGCCGACGCCTACTCGCTCGCGTCGCTCGGTGTCCGCTGCGACGGCTTCGGCGTTCGCGATGATCAGGTCGGTGATGCGAGTCGCCAGCCGTTCGGCGGCCAAGGCCACCGGGCGGCCCTCCTTGAAGTCCCCGAGGCTGCGCCGACCCGCCACGAAGACCGGGATCCGGGCCATCCGGGCGACCGGCGCGCCGACGACATACGAACGAAACAGAAACGCGTGGACAATATCCGGACGTTCCCGGTGCAGACGTATTGTCATAGCTCCCAGCCGGGTGAAATTCGGCGGAGCCTGGCATAGGTTCCGGAATCGGCGGAGTCCAATATCCACTACCCGGATACCGTCCCGCCGGAGCGCGTCTTCGTGGCATTTTTCGGTGTCACCGGACAGGACCCAGACACTGGTATCGATGCCCCGCTCGTGAAGGCCGCAGGCCAGCAGGACGACTTGCTTCTCAGTCCCCCCCATGCCGAGTTGCTCAATCATCAACACGACACTTCTCACCGATGGCGGCGCGGGCCGCGAACTTCGGTCCCGGACTCGGGGCGCGCCTCCTCGGGCTCGGACACTATCTGTAATATATGATCCACGTAGAGTAATCACTGACCGACTGTACCCCAGGTAGGGATGCCTGCGCAGGGATTGCACCTGGGGACGATCGGAGCACGAGAGGAGGGGTTGGGAAAATTGGGGGGGAACCCGGCGCTGCGCGTAATGCGGATTATGGCGCGCACGAACGTCGGAGGGCCCGCGCTGCAGGCCACGATTCTCATGCGGGAACTACCGGCTGACAGGTTCGAGCAGCGGCTGTACGCCGGCTCGCCGGCGGCCGGGGAAGCCGATTTTCTCGAACTCCGCGCGCCCGCCGTCCCCGTCTACCGAGTACCGACGATGAGCCGCAGTGTCAGGCTCGGCAATGACGCCCGCGCACTTGGATTCCTTGTGTCCGAAATGCGGAAGTTCCGGCCGCATATCGTGCACACCCATACCGCGAAGGCCGGTGTCGCCGGGCGCTTGGCGGCCATGATGACCCACGTTCCAGTTCGCGTTCACACCTTTCACGGGCATCTGCTTCATGGCTACTTCTCCGCCGTGGCGACCCGCGGTCTGGTCGTGGCGGAAAGCGCTCTCGCCCGGCATACCGACCGACTGGTCGCGGTGGGAGCCCAGGTCCGTGATGACCTGCTGGCCGCCGGAGTCGGCACTCCTGCCCAGTACGTCGTGGTGCCGCCTGGAACGTCACTCGGCCCGTTGCCCGACCGTTCGGTGGCACGGCGCGCACTGGGCGTGCCGCTAGATGCCGCGGTCGTCGCCTTCGTGGGACGGCTAACCCAGGTCAAGCGCCCCGACCGCCTTCTCGCGGTCGCTCAGGAGGTCAGCCGCGCCGTCCCCGGTACCAGGTTCCTCGTCTGCGGCGATGGTGATCTCGCCGCAGACGTCCGGCATGCGGCCCGGCACGGTGACGGCGGCATCACGGCGCTCGGCTGGCGGGCCGATGTGGAGACCGTTTACGCGGCCGCTGACCTCGTCCTGCTCACCTCCGACAACGAGGGAATGCCGGTGTCGCTCATCGAAGCGGCCCTGGCCGGCGTGCCCGCCGTCGCCACCGACGTCGGCAGCGTGGCCGAGGTCGTCGAGCATGAGGCCACCGGCATTCTCACCGACGCCAGCCACGAGGCGCTGGCCTGTGCGGTGATCCGGCTGCTGGCCGACGAGGAACTACGCCGTGACATGGGCGCCCGCGCCCGTGTCCGGGCCGCTGCCCGGTTCGGCCCGGAACGGCTGGCGTCGGATATCGAGCGGCTTTACGAGTCCATGGCACTTGCCCGCGGATTGCGGTCAGGCGCCCACACATCAAAGCGTGCCTGAGGAGTTCATGTGATGAGAGTGCTCGTCACCGGGGGGGCTGGCTTCATCGGCGCCAACCTGTGCCGGGAGCTAGCCGCCCGTCCTGAAGTCGATGCCGTGATCGCGCTGGATGATCTCAGCACCGGCTCAGCGGAGAATCTCCGCGGGGTAGATGCCAAGCTCATCGAGGGCAGCATCCTCGACCAGGGCCTGCTGGCTGAGCTCGTGGATGCCGCCGACGCCGTGGTTCACCTGGCTGCGCTGCCATCTGTGCCGCGGTCCCTGGCCGACCCGCTGGGCACCTTCGAGGTCAATGCCACCGGAACCGTCTACGTGCTGGAGGCGTGCCGCCGGAAATCGCTCTATGTCGTGGCTGCGTCATCTTCGTCCGTCTACGGGAATGTCCCGGTGTCGCCGAAGCACGAGGATCTGCCGACCCGCCCGCTCAGCCCTTACGCCATGAGCAAGATCACCGCCGAAGCGGGTGTGCTGGCGTACGGTGCGGCCTTCGGCCTTCCCACGCTCGCATTCCGCTTCTTCAACGTGTACGGCCCGTTGCAAACAGCAGGTCACGCGTACGCGGCGGTCATCCCGACGTTCATCACGTCGGCGCTTCAGGGCGGTGAGCTGCAGATCTACGGGGACGGCGGTCAGGTGCGGGACTTCACGTTCGTTACCACCGTGACCCGCGTCCTAGCGGACGCGGTACTCCGCCAGGTGACCAACTCCGTCCCGGTCAACCTCGCGTTCGGCACCCGGGTCTCGGTCTCGGAGCTGGCCGAGCGTGTGGCGACGGCCACCGGGATGCGCCCGGTGGTCCGCTACCGCCCGCCCCGGCGCGGGGACGTGCGGGAGTCCCAGGCCGACTGCGCTCGCTTCCGGGCGTTGTTCCCTGATGCCCGGTCCGTCAGCCTCGATCAGGGCCTCAGCGAGACGATCGCCTGGTTCCGGCAGGCCCAGCCCGGGTTGGCTGTGCCGGAACAGCGCGGTAGCGCACGTGACCGGGTCCAAGGTCTCGGGCAGGCCAAGGAGGCACAAGGGCAGGCATGACGAACTGTGAGCTAGAGGCGGCCGGAAACCAGAGCATGACCCTGGTGTGCGAGGCCATCATGGCCTCCCGCGGAGGAATCCCGAGCGAGGCCCGCATTCTCGACTTCGGGTGCGGGCAGGGGCGGCATGTCCGGGAGTTCCGCGCCGCGAGCTACGACGTTGTCGGCGTAGACAGGTTCCACGAGGAGCTTGACGTACCCCGGAGCCCGCTTCACGACGGCCAGGAATATCTTTACTCATCTGATGCCCAGGGGAGATTCCCGTTCGCTTCTGATTCCTTTGACTTCTGTTACTCCACATCTGTCTTCGAGCATGTCATGGACTACGACCAGGCGGTCAGCGGGATCTGGCGCGTTCTCCGCCCCGGTGCGTGGACCCTGCACATCTTCCCGGCCCGCTGGAGGCCCGTGGAGCCACATATCTTTACGCCGTTCGGCGGGCGTTTCCAGCATCCAGCAGTCATTTCTCTATGGGCGCATCTCGGCATCAGGAATTCTTTCCAGAAAGGTCTTGGGGCCGAGCAGACCGCCGCGCGTAACCTGACCTACAGCCGGACAGGAATTAACTACCCCCCAAAGCGTGAGATTGTCCGCTCTTTCGGCCGGTATTTTGGCCATGTCGAATTCATCGAACGGGAATTCGTGTCCGCGATACGGGAAGTGAGCAGGCTATCCGGACTGCTCGCCCCGGTGATTTCATGGCCTGGCGTGGAGGCTCTGTACCGGGATTTCCACACCCGCGTCGTGCTGGCTCGTAAGAGCTGCTCGGTCACCAGCGGGTCGGCCGCCCGGACGTCCGCTCCCATGCGGACGAGCAACTCGGCGACTCGGATGGAGGGCGATTCCAGCCACCCCCGTACCTGCCCCTGCGTGGTCCGGTCCGGGTAGGAGGTGGACTCTGGGCGCCCTACGACGGCTACGACGGCCTGGCCGGGCACGCTGTGTGTGCGGCGCGCACCTGCTCCGGGAGCTCACCGCGGTCACCGAGAGCGGCACCGCCGGTGACATGATCTGGGCGCGGCAGGCCATCGACGCCCTGCTGGAGCTGAAGCAGGCCGCCGGTGTCGCCCGCGCCGCAGGGCACGAGGCCATCGACGCGGAAGTCCTGGACAAGTACGGCCGCTGGTTCCGCGACGCCGCGGACACCAGGATCGTCCTGAACGCCGCCCGCCGCAGGAAGGTGCAGAAGAGACGGCACGCCCTAGCTACCCGGATGGCGGCCCATGCCGAAGGCCGTGTGCGAGGCGATGTCCGCGGCCATATACGGCGCTGACATCAGCAAGCTGCGGAGCATGGGAGGGAACGTCATCGCCTCCTTCGGCGGGAGCACGGCAGACGGCGACAGGACCGAGATCGCTGACTCCTGCGGGACCGTAAGCACTATAGCCGCAGCGTACGAGTCCGTGATAAGCACCTATGGGGTGACGCGCCTGGATATGGATGTCGAGGGTAAGTCCCTGGCCGATTCCGCCGGGATCAAGCGCCGGAACCAGGCCATAAAACTGGCCGAGATATGGGCGGCCCAGCGCGGTATCCCCCTGAAAGTCCAGTACACGCTGCCGGTCGCGAAGTCAGGCTTGGTTGCCAACAGCCTTGCTGTCCTGCAGGATGCCGTGGCCGAGGGCGCCAGGGTCGACGTCGTCAACGTCATGGCATTCGACTACCACGCGCCAGGTGAGGGCACCGTCAACATGGGTGTCGCTACCGAGAGCGCCCTCCGGGGAGTGCACGAGCAGCTGAAGCAGCTCCACCCCACGACAAGCTCGGCGAATATCTGGCGCATGCAGGGAGTTACGCTCCTGCCAGGAATCGACAGCGCGCCGGACCGGGCGGAGCTGACGGACCTCGTGGACGCCGCCAACGTGCTCCGTTTCGCTCAGGCCAATCACGTCGATCTCATCGCCATCTGGGCGGTACAGCGCGATAACGGTAGCTGCCCCGGGACCGCCGACAACAATTCGTGCTCTGGTCTCAGCCAGAGGACCTGGGCGTTCAGCCAGGTGCTGAACTCCTTCACGAGCTTATTCCACGCGCCCGGAGCCCGGGGGGATCTAGCCCCCCGGGCTTTGCCATGTTCAGCGGCGATCAGGGCATCCGGACGTGCGACATGGGCGACATGCGCAGATTTCACCGTTCGGTGGGCTCATATTCACATTAAGCGCTGTTCAGACCCGATTCCGCGAGTAAGCCGGTGACACGCTCGTGCAGATGCCGATAGGTGCCGCTCTGGCCTGGGATGATGATCGCTGCCAAGTGATGACCAGCCCAGTGGAGAGGACACCTATCTGGTGAGCAGGATACGTGCTGGTGGCAGGCGGCGTCAGCGGGTGCGGGCCGGCGCGCCGGATGCGGCGCTGACGCCGAACGCGGGAATGGCCGCGATCAGCGAGTTGTGTGACCGGCTGGACGTGACCGGGGCGCTGGATGCGGCGGTCGGCCCGGTCAAGCAGCGGGATCGCGGGTTCGGGGCCGGGGAGCTGCTGACGGGGATCGCGGCGGCGCAGCTGGCCGGGGAGGACTTCTTGACCGGGCTGGACCGCCAGCGCGCCGATGCGGCCGGGCAGCTGGTCACCCCGGTGCCGGGGCTGGCGTCCACGACCGCGGCCGGGCTGGCCCAGCGGATCACTCCCGCCCAGTGGCGGGCGGTCGAGCGTGGCCTGGCGGCAGTGACCGGGCGGATGCTGGACCTGGTGCCCGCGGAGCGGGCCGCGGCGCTGGCCGGCGGGCCGGTCACGATCGACCTGGACACCACCGATGTGGAGGTCTACGGCCGCAAGAAGCGCGGCGTGGCGTATAACCATCAGGGCCAGCGGGTGGGCCGGCCGCACGTGGCGGCCTGGGCCGAGACCGAGATCGTGCTGGCCGCCGACCTGGGCGACGGCACCGATGACCCGCGCGCGAC
>PLIQ01000602.1 GCA_003140115.1 Actinomycetota bacterium
CGGCCGCGGCCTGTTCGGCGGCGCGCCGGACGTCGCCCGCGACCGATGACAGTGATCGCGTGACCGCCAGCACGTGATCGCGCCAGTGCGGGGTGATCAGGTCGTACAGCGCCTGGTCGTCACCGGCGGCCCGGAGATGGTAGGAGTACCACTCGACTCGGTAGTTGTCTTGGAGCTGGTACGGACTGCCCCAGCGGTCGATCAGTTTGCGGTGCGCCGCCGCCTGGTCGGCGGCCGGTGGCGCGAGATAGTCGCGGAGCACGTCGTGCAGCTGAACCTCGCGGGCGCCGTAGTCCAGGCCGAGCAGCGAAAGCCCGACCAGCTCGTCCAGCAGATCCTGAGTGCCATAGCGATCAAGCTGCGGGGCCCATACGTCCGCGACCAGGTCCATCGGGATCGGCAGTCCGGCCGGGAAGACCGTCAGCGCGCGGTACCGCTCCCGGTCCGGGTCACCGAGCAGGCGCATGCTCGCTTCCAGGGTGAGCCTGACCGCCCGGCTGCGGTCTTGCTGCTGGTCGAGGTCCGTGGCCCGGCGGTCGTCGAACGCGGTCACGCCCAGGGCCTCGTAGCGATCGGCCATCTCGGCCAGCGCATCTGCCGCCGTCGCCCCGCGCCGCAGCCGCGTGCGGAGATAGCCGGCCGCCAGGCCCATCAGCAGCGGCCAGCGCCCCAGGCGGTCGATCAGGCGGTGGAGTTCGGCCGGGGGTTCGGTTCCGGTGCCCAGCCCGGCGGCGAGCAGCCGGTACGCCTCGGCCTGTTCGAGCATCCCTACCTCGATCGGCTGCGCGGTCCAGGGGTCGAGCCATCTGTCGTCACGCGTGGTTATGAGCCGCGGAATCCCGCTGGTCCCACTCAGCAGCGGCTCGATGGCCTCGCCGTCCCAGGCGTCGTCGAGTACCAAGAGCGCGCGGCGCCTGGCCAGGTCATCGCGGAGCCAGGCGGCCAGGTCGGTGACGCTGAGCACGCCCACCGCGGCACCGGTCAGGTCGACGCACGCGGTGGCGATCAGCCCCGGCAGATCCGGCCGCTGCCCGATCGAAAGCCACAGGACCCCGCCCGGCCACCGCGAGCGCAGCTCCTGCCGCCAGAGAATCTGCCGGGCGAGCGTCGTCTTGCCGACCCCGCCGAACCCGGTCAGCGCCACGCTCGGTTCCGGGCGGTCCAGGAATGCCGCGACCGCCCGGCCGACCAGCGCATCGCGAGACGCCAGACCGGGTGGCAGCTCTGGCAGCCGAAGCCGTCCCGGCTGGTTCACTGCGTAGGGTGCACGCTGCGGCAGTACCGGCAGCCACGACGAGTCCGTGACCCCCAGTGCTTCCCACAGGGGACGGCCACGGTCGGCCGGAAGCAAGTCGATCGCGGTCAGCGGGGTGACCGTCAGCGATTGCGGGCCCTCAGCCAGGTTGTGGCTTCGCACCACGCCGACGATGAGGTCACCGGCCACCACCCCGGCGCCCGACATTCCGGCCCAGGGCGAGGCATCGAAATCGCCGCGCTCGACGTTCGGGGCACCGACGATCCGGCCCGCCACCAGGGTCAGGAAGCCGGGGCGCAGTCCCGAACCGCCCGACGATCTCAGCCCTTCCGCCGTCGGCACCGTCCCGGTGACCTGTGCCGAAGGCCGCTGACCCGCGGCGCTCTTCCAACGCGGAAAACCCACGGCCACGCAGTCCCGCACTTCGCCCGCCCGGCTCTGATCAACCCGCGCGCACCCGAGCCGGACCACACCCGGGACCGGAGTACTCAGCCGCAGCACGGCCAGGTCCACCTCGAGCGTCCCGGACCGGAACACCGCCTGGACCTCGCTGACCGCGCCCCCGCACTCGACCCGGTGCCCGTGGCCGGCCGCCACATGATCGGTCGTCAGCACCGATCGTTCGTCCACGAGCAGGCCCGAGGCGACGCGTCGGCCTGAATCGGTGCGGTAGCTGATCAGCGCCACCCGGCGTGTTTCCACTCGCGGAGACTCCGGTGTCCTGGCTGGCTATTCCGGGTCGCCGGCGTCAGAAATGAACTGCTCGGCGTCGTCCAGCGCATTCCCGTACGCGTCGAACAGGACCGGAGTAAGCCGGAGCTTCAGCGTCTGCGTGCTGGCCGTTTCCCGCGACCGCTCCGTACCGAGCGCGAGCACATGCCAGTGAATGCCGGCCGCACCCTTGCCGGTCTGGGTCAGCCCGACCTGCATCGTCAGTTCTACCGGCTCCACCTTGAACCGGACCCTGCGTTGCTTGCCGTCCCACCAGGCGGCGGCCAAGGCTGAACGCAGTGATTCGATAGCGTCGGGCAGCGCCACCCAGCCGTCGCCGCTTTGCTCTGCCGCCAACCCTGCCTCCCCACGCAACGCGTCCTGCCGCACTGCCACCAGCCCCCTGCGCGGCTGGGCTTCCGCCCATTATCCAGCCCAGTTCAATTTTGACCGAACGGGCCGTGGTGCTCGCGCCCCGATCTCGTGTCGTCCAGGCGGCCCGAGGGCCTGCCGGGTTGCTATCGAGGGCCGCGAGCTTCCGGTACTGGGCCTCTTCAATGGCGGAGGCGGCGGCATTGACGCTAAGTACTGCTAGGCATAGGGTTCCTGGGTATGGACCGTGAGCGGCTCAAGGGCAACCTTGATCTGCTGCTGCTGTCGGTCCTGTCCGCCGGGCCAGCGCACGGGTACGCGATCATCTCGGCGCTGCGTGACCGCAGCGCGGGAACGTTCGATCTCCCTGAGGGAACCATCTACCCGGCCCTGCACCGCCTGCAAGACTCCGGCTTTCTGGTCAGCACCTGGGCGCAGGCCGGAGGGCGGCGCCGCCGGGTCTACGGGCTGACCGATGAGGGAGTCGCCGCCCTGGCCGCCCAGCAGAACGACTGGCGGAAGTTCGCCAGCGGCGTCCAGGCGGTGCTGGGATGGCCGGCCGTGAGCCATCCCCACCGTGTTGCCACAGCGCTGGGGTGGTCATCATGAACCAGGTGAGCCGCGGAAGGGACCCGATCGGGGAGTACCTCGACCAGTTGCGGGCGGGCCTGCGTACCGGCTTGCGGGCGGGCCTGTGTACCGGCCCGCAGGAGGCCGAGCTCATCTTGGCCGAGGCCGAAGATCACCTGCGCGAGACCGCCGCTGCCGGGCTGGCGATCGGGATGACCGAACGGGAGGCGCAGGAAGCGGCCATCTCCAGCTTCGGGCCGGTGCGGGCCGTCGTCCACGCGCACCACGCGCGCCGCGGCTGGCT
>PLIQ01000445.1 GCA_003140115.1 Actinomycetota bacterium
CCGCCCCCGCCCCCGCCGCCTCCGCCCGGGAGGCCGGCCCGCGTGTTGCCGGTGATCCGGCCGAAGCCGTTGTAGCCGACGGCGAGGTTCCAGACGGTGTCGTTGGCGCTGCTGCCGACGTAGGGACGGCTCCCCTTGGGGATGAGGTCGACGATGGTCATCCAGGACAGCGTGATCACGGCCAGCACGCCGCCCGCGGCCAGCAGCTGTCCGAGCCGGGCGCGCAGCCGTCCGTCCGCCGCGATCAGGTACACGATCGGCAGCGCGGGCAGCGCGATGAACCCCTCGAGCATCTTGGTGTTGAACGCGAGCCCGAACGCGACCGCGCTCAGCATCAGCCAGAGCAGCGGATGGCCCCGCTCGGCCCGGCCCGCCCGCAGGGACTCCAGCAGCCCCCAGGCGCCGAGCGCCAGCAGCAGCGTCAGCATCGTGTCGGGGTTGTCGTCCCGGTCGATCGCCACCACTACCGGAGTCAGGGTCAGCACGAGCGCCGCGATCAGCGCGGCCGCGTACGCGCCGCGCTCGCCGGTCAGGCTCGCCACGCTGCGCCGCACCGCCGCATACACCACCGCGACGGCGGCGACCCCCTCGGCCGCTTGGGGCAGCAGCAGGCTCCAGCTGTTGAATCCGAAGATCCGCGCGGAGATCCCCATCACCCAGAACGCGAACGGCGGCTTGTCCACGGTGATGAACGACGCCGAGTCCAGCGAGCCGTAGAAGAACGCCTTCCAGCTCTCGGTCCCGCTGAGCACCGCGGCCGCGTAGAACGTGTTCGCGTCGCCGTTGCGGGACAGGTCCCACGAATACAGCACCCCGGCCAGGATCAGCACGGCCCATAGCGCGGGCCGCGCCCAGACCGGGTCGGCCGTACCGCCGAGAACGATCCGCTTGACCCGGCCGCGCGGCGGCCGGGTCGGCTCGGCGGCCGAACTAGGGGTGGTCAGCTGGGTGGTCATCGGTGCTGCTCCGGGGCCGTGAGTTCTGGAGTCAGGTCGGCGGGAGACGAGCGCGGCTTGCGGCCGGTCCCGAAGCGCAGCCGCGCCATGCCCCGCAGGTCGGCCAGCGCGGTACGGACGATATCCACCTTACTGTCTGGATCCTCGACCCAGGTGACGGGAATCTCGCAGATGCGCAGGCCGCGGCGCTGGGCCAGCAGCAGCAACTCGGTGTCGAAGAACCAGGCGTCGTCCTGCACGTCAGGCAGCAGGGCCCGGATGACCTCGGAACGGCCGGCCTTGAACCCGCACTGGGCATCGGAGAAGCGGGCCGCCAGGAACATCCGCAATAGCACGTTGTAGGTCCGCGAGATGATCTCGCGCTTCGGCCCGCGGACCACGTTGGCGCCGGGCAAGAGCCTGCTGCCGGTGGCCACGTCGCAGTGACCTGACACCAGGGGGGCGATCAGCGGCAAGAACGCCTCCAGGCCGGTGGACAGGTCGGCGTCCATATAGGCGACGATGTCGGCCGCGGTGGCGCCCCAGACGTGGCGCAGCGCCAGCCCGCGACCCTTGCGGTCCACGTGGACGGCCCGGACCCGGGGCAGTTCCGCCTCCATCCGCCGGGCGATGGCGAAGGTCTCGTCCGTGCTGGCATTGTCGGCAATCGTGATCACGAAATGGAACGGAAGGTTAGCGGTCAAATAAGCGTGCAGTTTGCGTACGCTTTCCGCGAGGACCTTTTCCTCGTTGTAGACCGGGACGGTGACCTCGACGAGGCAGTCGCGCGCGGCCCCGGCACCCTGCTGGCCGAGGTCAGCCAGCAGCACAGAAGCCGCCGGGTCTTCACCACTTAGATCACTGGCCATGCACGACTTCCCGCCCGGTGGCACCCTTCATACCTCGAAGGATGAGCCGGGCGGATCAAAGAACGTTGCATTAATTCTGCGGATAAGCTGAGGGTAGCCGCCGCATATCACGCGAGTGACCCCGCTCGCGGCTGGCCCCCCGCAGCCGCTACTGTCCTTTTATGGACCGAACGGGCCGTGGTGCCCGCACCCGGGAGGGCTGATCGCATGCGGATAGGGATCTTTCTGAACTACGCAGGCGGTTTCTCCGAGACCGTGGTGGAACTGGCCGACTACGAGCGCGCCGGGCTGGACATCGTGTTCGTGCCCGAGGCATACAGCTTCGACGCGGTGAGCCAGCTGGGCTTCATCGCGGCCAAGACCGAGCGGGTGCAGATCGCCTCGGGCATCCTCCCGCTGTACTCGCGGACGCCCGCGCTGCTCGCGATGACCGCGGCCGGGCTGGACTACGTCTCGGGCGGCCGGTTCACCCTCGGCCTGGGCGCGTCCGGTCCGCAGGTCATCGAGGGGTGGCACGGCGTGCCGTACGACGCGCCGATCGGCCGGTCCCGCGAGATCATCGACATCTGCCGGATGGTCTGGCGCCGAGACCGGCTGTCCTACCAGGGCCGGTATTACCACCTCCCGCTGGAGGGGGGCACCGGGCTGGGCAAGCCGCTCAAGCTGATCAACCACCCCGTCCGGGAGCGGATCCCGATTGCCCTGGCCGCCATCGGGCCGAAGAACGTGACGGTCGCCGCCGAGCTGGCCGAGTCGTGGATGCCGATCTTCTACCTGCCCGATAAGGCCGGCGAGGTGTGGGGCGAGGCGGTCGCCGCGGGCTTGGCCAAGCGCGACCCGGTGCTCGGCCCGCTGGACGTGATCGCGCACGCCCCGCTGGCCATCGGCGACGATGTGGCCGGCCTGCGCGAGCACAGCCGCCCGCAACTGGCCCTGTACATCGGCGGGATGGGTGCCCGCGGCCGCAACTTCTACAACGACCTGGCCCGCCGGTTCGGCTACGAGGCCGAGGCCAAGGCGATCCAGGACGCCTACCTGGACGGCCGCAAGGCCGAGGCCGAGGCCCTGGTGCCCGCCGAGCTGGTCGAGCTCACCGCGCTCATCGGCCCGGAAGGCTACGTCCGGGAGCGTCTGGCCGCCTTCCGCGAGTCCGGCGTGACCACGCTCAACGTCACCCCGCTGGCGCCCACTCACGAGGCCCGCGTCCGCCTCATCGAGCAGGTCCGGGCCCTGGCCGACTAGCTCCCCGCTGTCGGCTTCTGATCACCCGCGGGGCCGCTCGGAGTCACGCGCGTAGAGTTCAGCACATGCCAGAGATCCACGCGGCGCGCCGGGAACGCGCCCGCCAGCAGGTCGCCGAGGCCGGCGCCGACGCGGCACTCATCACCACCGCCGCGAACGTCCGCTACCTCAGCGGCCTGGCCAGCTCGAACGCCGCGCTGCTGCTGCTAGCCAGCGGCCCGGCGGTGCTGGCCACTGACTCGCGGTACGCCCTGGCCGCCCAGCGCGATTGCCCCGACCTGGAGCTGGTCGTCGAGCGGTTCATCGAGCCGCGGCTGGCCGCGGAGATGACCCGCCGGGCCCTGCGGACCGTGGCCTTCGAGGCGCACGAGATGTCGGTCGAGCGCCACGCCGAGCTTGCCGCGAAAGCGGACGGTGTGACCATGGTTCCGTTCGGCCGGAAAATCGAAGAACTGAGAACCGTCAAGGATCCGTCCGAGCTCGAGCTGCTGGCCACCGCGTGCCGGATCAGCGCCCAGGCCATCGCCGACGTGTTCGCGCTGATCCGGCCCGGACTGACCGAACGCCAGCTGGCCGCGGCTCTGGACCGGCGGATGGTCGACCTGGGCGCGCAGCGGCCGGCCTTCGACACCATCGTGGCCAGCGGCCCGAACGGCGCCATCCCGCACCACGCACCGACCGACCGGCCGCTGCGCCGCGGCGACCTGATCACGATGGATTTCGGCGCGCTGTACGGCGGCTATAACGCGGACATGACCCGTACCGTGGCGCTCGGCGAGCCGGCCGGCTGGCAGCGCGAGATCTACGAGCTGGTCGCGGCCGCGCAGCGGTCCGGGATGCAGGCCGCCCGACCCGGCGCCGACGTGGCTGAGGTGGACGCCGCGGCGCGGGACGTGATCCGCGACGCCGGGCACGGCGAGCATTTCGGCCACGGCCTCGGCCACGGCATCGGCCTGGAGGTGCACGAGGCGCCGACGATCGGGTACTCCAGAACGGGTAAGCTTGCCGACCGGGTCCCGATCACCGTCGAGCCTGGTGTCTACCTGCCCGGCAAGGGCGGTGTCCGGATCGAGGACGTTCTCGTCGTGGGGGCCGACGGGACGGGCCTGCTCACGACGACCACGAGAGAACTTCTCGTCCTTTTACCTGGAGACCGGACGTGGCCACCACGAACGACCTGAAGAACGGCATGACCTTGAACCTCGACCACGGGCTCTGGACCGTGGTGGAGTTCCAGCACGTCAAGCCGGGCAAGGGCCCTGCCTTTGTGCGCACCAAGCTGAAGAACATCAATTCGGGCAAGGTGGTCGACCGGACCTTCAACGCCGGCGTCAAGGTCGACGTGGCCACCATCGACCGCCGCGAGATGCAGTACCTGTACCGCGAGGGCCCCGACTTCGTGTTCATGGACACGGAGGACTACGACCAGCCCCGGATCCCCGCTGACGTGGTCGGCGACGCGGCCAACTACCTGCTGGAGGAGCAGACCGTCACGGTCGCGTTCAACGACGGCGCGCCGCTGTACGTGGACCTGCCCGCGGCCGTCGAGCTGACCATCAGCCAGACCGACCCCGGCGTCCAGGGTGACCGCTCGACCGGCGGCACCAAGCCGGCCACGCTGGAGACCGGCGCCACCATCCAGGTCCCGCTGTTCATCTCCACCGGCGAAAAGATCAAAGTCGACACCAGGACCGGCCAGTACCTCGGTCGCGCTTGATGACTCTCTTTGTCTTTGGCCTCCGGCCCCCCACCCACCTCCCCATTCCCCCTTCACTGGCNNATGCCCGCTCGTAGCAAGGCGCGCAAGCGCGCCCTGGACATCTTGTTCGAGGCCGAGTTGCGCGGCATCCCGGTCCTCGACCTGCTCGCCGAGCGCATTGAGCTGGCCAGCCCGCCCGTGTCGGCCTACGCCGCGGACCTGGTCCGCGGTGTCACCGAGCACGCGCCCCGGATCGACGAGCTGCTCTCGGAGTACGCCGAAGGCTGGACCCTGGACCGGATGCCGGCCGTGGACCGGAACGTGCTGCGCATCGGCGTATACGAGCTGCTGTGGGCTCCGGACATCCCCGACGGCGTGGCGATCAGCGAGGCCGTCCTGCTCGCCCGAGACCTGTCCACCGAGGCGTCCCCCGCCTTCGTCAACGGCCTCCTAGCCCGCATCGCCGAGCTCAAGCCCTCCCTCCAGGTCTAGCTTCCCCGCCCCTTAACTCCCGCGCCCCACCACCCCCGCGCCCGCACGCCCCGACCACCCCGCTAACCCCACTCGTCACATCTACGCGGTGGATCCGGCTTCCAGGGTGGATCCGGGCAACCCCAGCTGCCCGGATCCTCCACGCAAGCCGAAACAACCACGCAAATGTGAGCGGAGTGGCTGCCGGGGCGCGCTAGGCCTGGGGGGCGAAGCGGACGTGCAGGCCGAAGCGGCGCAGGACGCGGAAGAACCAGAACGCGGACAGACAGCTGCCCGCGACCGTGCCGCCGATCGTGACGACGGTGGTGAGCAGCAGGAACGCCTTGACCGGCTCCAGGGCCATCGCCGCGGCCAGGCCCGCGGTGGACGCCGCGAAGATCCCGGCCCACAGCCAGGTCGCCCCTTGGAAGAACCGGTGCAGTCCCGGGTGATGGGACGGATTGCGGAGCGCCACGACCTCGGCGGCCAGCTGGGCCACCAGCGGCTTGCGGGTGGGCGCGGTCCGCGCGAACAGCAGGCACAGGCCGAGGTTGGCCAGCGGGAACTGGAGCAGGAAGAACAGCATGCTGCCGGTGGCGATGACGACGCCCGTCTGCAGGGTGAGCACTAGAGCCGAGATCGTCAGCAGGCCGGGGACGCTGCGGGTGATGACCTTGCGGCCGATCACGGTCAGCCAGACCGCGGCGGTCGCGGCCACCATGCCGGCGTCTCGCCCGCCGAGCTGGGCCCCGATGAAGTATCCGGCGACCGGGATGCCGAGGGATTCGGCCAGGTTCCATCCTGCGGTCAGCATCAGCCGCCAGGGACGAGGGAACTCCAGGTGCTCAGCCATGGCGAAGAGCATACGGTGGCCGGATGCAGCCGCGCTGGAGATGCCACGAGGTCAGGTAAAGAAGAATCTGTGAGTTCCGCACGGTTATATAAACGGCGAATCGGTCACGCAGGTTCACCGACCTGATACGGAAAGTAGCCAATGACCGTAACGCGATAGCGTACGGGTCATCGCCGCTGGTCCGCGCCCGGCGCCGGGGCCAGCAGTATTGTCGGGGGCCGGGCACTACATTTGGACTGGACTGAAGGAGGCTCGCGTGGCCGTGGACCTCAGGCGTGACGGCGTCCGCTCCTCGCTCGTCTGGGACGTGCTGAGCGGGGTCATCTCCGCTCGGGTGGCGGCCACCGGCCGGCCAGCCCTGGACATCGTGGACGTGGGCGGGGGAACCGGCGGGCTGGCCGTTCCGTTCGCGGCCCTCGGGCACAACGTCACCGTCGTGGACCCGAGCCCGGACGCGCTCGCGGCGGCGCAGCGCCGCGCCGCCGAGGCGGGCGCGCGCCTGGCCTCGGTGCAAGGCGACGCGGCCAGCCTGGATGCCGTCGTCGGACCGGCCGCGGCCGACCTCGTCATCTGCCACAACGTGCTCGAGTACGTCGAAGAGCCGGCCGACGCGATGAGCGCGATCGCGCGCGTGCTCCGGCCGTCCGCCACGGTGAGCGTGCTCGCGTCCAACGCGATCGCCGGGGTCCTGCACCGCGCCCTGGCCGGCCGCTTCACCGAAGCCCGCCTGCTGCTGGCTGACGCGGCGGCCAGCACCCCGCGACGGTTCACGCTGCCCGAACTGACCGCGCTGGTCGAGCAAGCCGGGTTGCGCGCCGGGGCGGCGCACGGACTGCGGATTTTCGCCGGGCTGGTACCTGGCGCGCTGCTGGACGGCGACGCGGCCGCCACCGAGGCACTGCGGGCGCTGGAGGAGGCCGCCGCCAGCACTCCGCCGCTACGCGACATCGCGGCCCAGCTCCACATGCTCGCCCACCGCTGACCGCCGTGAGCGCCCCGCAGGAGCCCGCCCCGGACGATACGGACTGTCACATCCTGCACGTGGACATGGACGCCTTCTACGCCAGCGTGGAGATCAGGGACCGGCCCGAGCTGGCGGGCCAGCCGGTCATCGTGGGCGCGACCGGCGGCCGCGGCGTGGTGCTGTCCGCGTCGTATCAAGCTCGTGCGTTTGGGGTCCGCTCGGCCATGCCGGTCCTGCGGGCCAAGCGGCTGTGCCCGCAGGCGGTGTTCGTGCCGCCTCGGCACCGGGCCTACGCCGTGACCTCCAAGGAGGTCATGGCCATCTTCGGCGCGGTAACGCCCGAGGTCGAGCCGCTGGCGCTGGACGAGGCGTTCCTCGACGTCTCCGGGGCGCTGCGGCGACTCGGGCCGCCCGCTGGGATCGCCGCCCTGATCCGGGCCCAGGTCGAGCAGCAGCAGGGCATCACGTGCTCGGTCGGGGTCGCGCCGTGCAAGTTCGTGGCCAAGATCGCCTCGGCCCGCTGCAAGCCGGACGGCCTGCTGGTGGTGCCGCAGGCCGGGGTGCTCGACTTCCTGCATCCGCTGCCGGTGGCCGCGCTCTGGGGAGTCGGAGACCGAGCTGGAGAGGTGCTCGCCCGGCTGGGGCTGCGGACGGTGGGCGACATCGCGCACACCCCGCTTGACGCCTTGCAGCGCGCGCTCGGCGCCGCGCACGGCGCGCACCTGGCCGCCCTGGCCTGGGGCCGGGACGAGCGCCAGGTCGTGCCGCACCTACGGGAGAAAAGCATCGGCGCGGAGGAGACCTTCGCCGCGGACATCGAT
This sequence comes from Actinomycetota bacterium, assembly GCA_003140115.1. Next base: position 7,855 of record PLIQ01000445.1, read on the forward strand.
GATCCGGACCGGATCCGCCGGGAGCTGCTGAGGCTGTCCGGCCGGACGGCGCAGGGGCTGCGCGCGGGCGGGTACGTGGCCCGGACCGTGTCGGTCAAACTCCGGCTGGCCAGCTTCAAGACGATGACCCGGTCCCGTACCCTGCCGTATCCGACCGACGTGGCTCGTGAGATATACACCACAGCCTGCTCGCTGTTTGAGTCCTCGGGGCTGGACCGGGGCACCCGGCTGCGGCTGGTCGGTGTCCGGGTGTCCGGCCTGGTCCCGGCCGCGGGCGCGAACGCCCAGCTGACCTTCGATGACAGGCCTGTCGGCTGGCGGGAAGCGGAGCGGGCCATGGATCAGATCGCCCGCCGGTTCGGCGACAGCGCGGTCCGCCCGGCCGCCCTGGTGGAGGATCCGGGCCTTCAGAACCGCCCTGACCGGGAGGCTTTCTGAGCTGCTACCGGGTCCGCTCTTCCAAGCGATGTGTCTACGCTCGTATTCTGGAAAAAGAACCGGGTATGTGAGGTGAACATCACCGCACGCGTGCCGGGCGCATGGTTTTTTAATGGGAGGCGTTGTGCCGCTCTCTGAACACGAGCAGCGCCAGCTGGAGCAGATCGAGCAGGCGCTCTACAGGGAGGATCCGAAGTTCGGGCGTCTCGTGCGCTCCAGTGATCCACACGTGCACTACAAGCGCAAGCTCGTCCAGGCGTTGATCGGCATCCTGGCCGGCGCCGGCGCGCTCGCGGCCGGCGTGGTGACCCATCGTCTATACCTGGACCCGGTCGGCGCGGCGATCATGCTGCTGTCGCTGGTGTGGGCGATCGTCAGCTGGCGGCGGCACTTGGCACGGGTGCGGCCCGCGCGGACCAAGGTCAGCCATTCCCGGGCCGACCATCCCGGTCGTCCCGCGCTGGGCTGGCGAGCCCGGCTGATGGAGCGCATGGAAGAGCGGTGGCGCCGCCGTCAGGAGGGCGACCGCCGGATGTAGCGCCCGCCGGGCCTGCCACGCCTTAGCTACCCGAGAGGCTTCTCCTCTACGTCAGCTCATTGACCCGCGCTCGGTCCAGCGGCGGGAGACCAGAGCCGCCAGCCGATCGGGGATCCGGGCGGCGCCGTCGGCCACCGTCGTCATCACCGAGGCCGGGAAGATCCTGGCCCGCCAGCGACTGCCCCGCCAGACCGACGCCGCGAGGCCGCGCCGCGCGATGGCGCTGTCCCGCCGCAGGTTGGCCGACTCGGACGGCCGCGCCGCGTAGCTGGCGCGCTCCTCGGCGAGCGCCAGCCTGCGCACCGCCTCCCGGGACGTCTCGGGCAGCCCGGCCGTGAGCCGGTCCGCCAGCGTCCGCGGCGGCTCGCTCGGCGCGTAGCCCAGGCCGAGATCTTGCAGGTCGTCACAGAACTCACGCCACGCGGTATGGGCCCGGTTCGCGTCATCACGGGACCGGAGCCAGCGCCATCGCCGCACGCCGACCCGGATCACGCCCGGCGCCACGAACACGAACGCCCCGGCCGCGCCGAAGGCGATACCGACCGTTGCCCAGCCGGCCCGCAGGTCCAGGCCGGTATGGGACAGCAGCCGGTACAGCGCCAGCGCGATGATCGCCGCTGCGGCCACCACCAGCACCAGGCTGGTCAGGTTCACCGGACGCCGCCGCCTGGCTCCCTCGGGGGCCTGGGCCGACCAGGCCCGGTGCGCCGGCGGGGCGACGATCGCGATGACCCCGCACGCCAGGGCGATGGCGGCGAGTATGGCCAGCACGACCGCCGCCCAGGGCGTTCCGGTGGACTTGATGGGCAGGCCGCCTCCTGATCCGCCGTCATTGGGGACGAGCTTGTTGAGCCCGCCTGCGTGCCCGGGCGTGGTAGCGCCTGGCGCGGGGCTTCCTCCGATTGACCCGGGGATGGTCGGGGGCAAGTCGGAACCGATCTCCGTCCCGGTCTGGTAGCTGCTGGCCTCCGCGGTGCCGTCGCCGCCGGACGCGGTAGCCTCGAACTTGATCCAGCCGAAGCCCGAGAAGTACACCTCGGCCCACGCGTGCGCGTCGTCCGTCTGGACCAGGTAGGTGTCTCCCGACCGATGGGTGCCCTCGGTGAAGCCCCCCGCCAGCCGGGCCGGGATGCCCAGCAGGCGGGTCAGGACCGTCATCGCCCACGCCGACTGCACGCACACCCCGAGGTGGCTCTTGGTCAGGAAGTTGTACAGGGTGGCCGCGGAGTTGACCGGCGGCCCGGCGGCGCTGTAGGCGAACGAAGGCCCGGACAGCCAGGCGGCCAGCGCGTTGACCTTGCCGTACTCGGTCGTCTGGCCGGCCGTGTGCTCGTCCGCGATCTGCTTCAGCGCCTTCGTCTGGTACGACGCCGGGAGCGCCAGGTCGGCTCCCAGGTCCGGGGGCGGCGGCGCGGCGATCTTGAGCTGGGCGATGGTCGGGCTCACGTCCGCGCTCGTCACCGTATAGGTCTGGACGCGGGCCGCGGTGTTCTGGGAGAACACCATCAGCTCGGGATCCACCAGCCACGCCCCGGGGGGCGTGGTGACCTGGGTGGCCGGATAGGGCATGGCCAGGAAGCTGGGTCCCGCGGTGTCGGTCAGGGCGCCGCCGGTCACGTTGACCGAGGTCTTGATCTGGCGGTAAGC
>PLIQ01000218.1 GCA_003140115.1 Actinomycetota bacterium
ACGCGGACGCCGGCCTTCTCCAGCGCTTCCTTCTTGGCCTGGGCGGTGCCCGAGGATCCGGAGATGATCGCGCCTGCGTGGCCCATCGTCTTGCCCTCCGGCGCGGTGAAGCCGGCCACGTAGCCCACCACCGGCTTGGTCACGTGCTGCTCGATGAACGCCCCGGCGCGCTCCTCGGCGTCGCCGCCGATCTCGCCGATCATCACGATCGCGTCGGTCTCCGGGTCCTCCTGGAAGGCTTGCAGGCAGTCGATGTGCGTGGTCCCGATCACCGGGTCGCCGCCGATCCCGACGGCGGTGGAGAAACCGATGTCGCGCAGCTCGTACATCATCTGGTAGGTCAGCGTGCCCGACTTGGAGACCAGGCCGATCCGGCCCTCGCTGGTGATGTCGGCCGGGATGATGCCGGCGTTGGACTTGCCCGGCGAGGCGACACCCGGGCAGTTCGGCCCGATGATCCGGGTGCGGTTGCCCGCGGCGCTCGCGTAGGCCCAGAACTCCGCGGTGTCGTGGACCGGGATGCCCTCGGTGATCACGATGCACAGCGGGATGCGGGCGTCGATCGCCTCGATGACCGCGGACTTGGTCCCGGCCGCGGGCACGAACACCACCGACACGTCGGCCCCGGTGGCCGCCATGGTGTCGGCCACGGTGCCGAAGACCGGCACGTCGACGCCGTTCAGCTCCACCGTCTGGCCGGCCTTGCGCGGGTTGGTCCCGCCTACCACCCGGGTGCCCGCGGCCAGCATGCGCGCGCCGTGCTTGCTGCCCTCCGAGCCGGTGATGCCCTGGATCATGACCCGGCTCTGGCCGGTCAGGAAGATGGCCACGTCAGGCTCCCTTCGCCGCTGCGCTGGCTAGTTCGGCGGCCCGCGCGGCCGCGCCGTCCATCGTGCCGACCTGCTCGACCACGCCGATCGCCGCCTCCTCCAGGATGCGCCGGCCCTCGATGGCGTTGTTGCCGTCGAGCCGGACCACAATCGGCCGGTCCACGTGGTCACCGCGCTCCTCGAGCATGGCGATGGCCGAGACGATCCCGTTGGCCACCGCGTCGCAGGAGGTGATCCCGCCGAAGACGTTCACGAACACGCTGCGCACGCTGGGGTCGGACAGCACGATCTCCAAGCCGTTCGCCATCACCTCGGCGGAGGCCCCGCCCCCGATGTCGAGGAAGTTCGCGGGCCGGATCCCGCCGAACGACTGGCCGGCGTAGGCCACCACGTCCAGGGTGGACATGACCAGGCCCGCGCCGTTGCCGATGATGCCGACCTCGCCCTCGAGCTTGACGTAGTTGAGGTGCTTGGCCTTGGCCCGGGCCTCGATCGGGTCGGTGCTGCTGAGGTCCTCGAACCGGGCGTGCTCCTGGCGGAAGGCGGCGTTGTCATCGAGGGTGACCTTGCCGTCGACGGCGAGCACGACGCCATCCTCGGTTACCGCCATGGGGTTGACCTCGACCAGCGTGGCGTCTTCGTCCGCGAACATGGCCCACAGCCGCTCGGCCAGCAGCGCGGCTCCTTCGGCCGCGTCGGCCGGGATCCGGCCCGCGGCGATGATCTCGGCCGCCTTGACGGCGTCCACGCCGGTCAGCGGGGAGACCGGGATCCGGGCCACCGCCTCCGGGCTGGTGTGCGCGACCTCTTCGATCTCCATGCCGCCCTGGACCGAGCAGATGGACAGGAACGTGCGGTTGGCCCGGTCCAGCAGGAAGGACAGGTAGTACTCGGCGGCGATGTCGACCGCCTGGGCGATGAGCACCGAGTGCACAGTGAGGCCCTTGATGTCCATGCCCAGGATCTGGCTGGCCTTCTCGTAGGCCTCGTCCGGGCCGTTGGCCAGCTTCACGCCGCCCGCCTTCCCACGGCCGCCCGTCTTCACCTGGGCCTTGACCACGACCAGCGGATGACCCTGGGCGGCGAACTCCGCCGCGACCACGCGCGCCTCCTCCGGCGTGCGGGCAACCTTGCCGGGCTGCACGGGGACGCCGTACTCGGCGAACAGCTCCTTCGCCTGATACTCAAACAGGTCCACTCTTAATCTCCACTATTTCCGCTGCTCATAGGGAATCATCCGGGGCCAGCCTAACGCTCCTGGTCGGCAAGCAATCACGCAGCAGTCTTCAGTGGGCGTTCTGGGACTCGTTCACGGGAGCGTGAAGGCGGCCGGCCGTTCGGCATATATCTTCGGCCGTCGGCGGTCTAGTGGCGGTGTCGCGCGCGCTCCTCCTCGTCCTGCTGGTCGGCCTCGCGATTCTGCTCGCGGTGTTCGCGCACCTCGGCTCCGTGCTCGTCGACGTGCAACCGACGTTCCAGGAGCTCTTCGCGGCGCTGTTCCTTGGGCGTCTCGTGCCCTTCGCGCTCCTGCTCGTGCAGCGAGTCGAGTTCCTCCTGCAGGGCGTAGTCACGCGGCCGGGGCGGATCGTACGGGTCGGTCATGTCAGGTTCTCCCGTCATCCTGGGGCAGGGCGATCCTCCCATTAGATCGCACCCGCCCCGGCGAGGCCCCAGGGAGTGCTAACCACCTCCCGGGGAGCAACCCAGGTAACAGCGCCAGGGCTTTTCACGGGCGCGGGGTAAGAAGAACAGGAGCAGACTTCGTGTCGTAGTCACCTCTACCGGACCAGCTAAGGATCTGACATGACCGCACATTGGCCGGCGCCCGCCGGGCTGCACACGTCCTCGCCCCGGCTGCCCGTCGAGGGCAGGCTGCCGTCCTTCGACGGTGCGACCGGATGGCTCAATTCGCCGCCGCTGACCGCCGCCGATCTGCGCGGGAAGGTCGTTCTGGTCAACTTCTGGACCTACACCTGCATCAACTGGCTACGCCAGCTTCCCTACGTCCGCGCCTGGGCGGGCAAATACTCCGGCCTCGGGCTGATCGTGGTCGGGGTTTCCACCCCCGAATTCGGGTTCGAGCACCAGCTCGGCAACGTCCGCCGCGCGGTGCGGGACACGCAGGTCGATTACCCGGTCGCGATCGACAACGACTACGCGGTATGGAACGCCTTCGACAACCACTACTGGCCGGCCCTGTACTTCGCCGACGGGCAGGGCCGCATCCGGCACCACTACTTCGGCGAAGGCGAGTACCAGCAATCGGAAATGGTCATCCAGCAACTGCTGGCCGAGAACGGATCGGCCGACCCGGGGCATGAGCTGGTCTCCGTCGACGCCCGTGGTGCGCAGGCGCCCGCCGACTGGTCCGCCCTGAGGTCAGCGGAGACCTACACCGGCTACGAGCGCACCGAGAACTTCGCGTCCCCGGGCGGCACGGTACCGGGCAAGCGGCACGCCTATGAGGCCCCGGCGGAGCTGAGGCTCAATCACTGGGCCCTGGCCGGGGACTGGACCGTGACGGAACAGGCCGCCACGCTGGACCAGGCCGGCGGGCGGATCGCGTACCGCTTCCACGCCCGCGACCTGCACCTGGTCATGGGGCCCGCGGTAGAGGGCACGCCGGTACGGTTCCGCGTGCTCATCGACGGACAAGCGCCAGGTGCGGCGCACGGGGTCGACGTTGACGACCAAGGCCACGGAACGGTGACCGAACAACGACTGCACCAGCTCATCCGGCAGCCCGGCCCCATCACCGACCGCACCTTCGAGATCACGTTCCTCGACCCCGACGTCCAGGCCTACTCGTTTACCTTCGGCTAGCTAGTTCACGCAGCGCTAGTTGACACAGGGAATGCCGTTCTTGGCGTTGACCGCGCCGCCCTGCGCGCCGGTGGACGGAATCGGGACTGCCGAGCTGGACGGGGAGGGCGAGGCGGCGCCGGGCACGGTGGTGGCGTCCGCGCCGAGCAGGATCTCGACGTGGCCGGCCGCGATCGTCGAGCTGGCCGAGGCGGTCACGTTGAACAGCGACGCGATCTTGCTGGCGTTCGCCGAGGTGCCCGCCCCGTAGAGGACCTCGGTGGTGGCGAGCGCGGTGGTGTTGGCGATCTGGCCTGCTGTGTACCCCTCCTTGACCAGCGCGGCGGAAACCCCGGCGGCCAGGCCCCCGGTGTTGCCGCCGTTAAAGACGTCTACCGTGACCTGGCTGTTGCTCGCCGTGCTCGCCGTGCTCGCGGGCGAGGGGCTCGCCGAGGCCTTGGGGGCCGGCGCCGGGTAGAACGTCTCCTGCACGATCTGCTGGATATAGCTGGGGTTGACCACGTTGGCGTCCTGGCCGTCGATCGTCTGGTAACCCACGATCGGCAGCGTCCGGAAGGTCAGGTTGCCGCCGGTCAGGTCGCGCATCTGGGAGATGAAGTCGAGCAGGTTCCAGCCGGAGTCGGTGATGACGTACTGCTGGGCGACCGACAGCAGGGAATTGAGCTTGGTCAGGTCGTCGAGTACGCCGTCGCCGCGCAGCTGCTGGATCACCGAGTCCAGGAGCGCCTGCTGGCGGTGCGTGCGGTCCAGGTCGCCGTTGGCCAGGCCGTCGCGCTGGCGGACGAAGGCCAGCGCCAGCCTCGCGCTGAGGTGCTGGTAGCCGGCGTGGGCGGCGGAGAAACCGGAGTTCGGGTCGTAGGGCACCGGGTGGTTGAGGCAGACCTCCACGCCGCCGAGGACCTTGGCCAGCTCGTAGAACCCGTCCAGGTTGACCTCGGCGAAGTGGTCGATGTGCACCCCGGTGAGCTGCTCCACCGAGGCCACCGCGGCCGCGCGGCCGGCCTCGTTGCCGTCGTAGGCGAGCTGGTCCTGGCTGATGTTGGGGGTCTGCTGCTGGGCCGCGGACTGCGCCGCGGCCATGGCCAGGCCGTAGGCCTGGTCGATCTTGCCCTGGGTCTGCCCGTCGTACGCGGTGGGGAAGGTGATCCAGTCGTCGCGCGGGATCGAGAAGCCGACCGCCTTCTTGCCGCCTGCCGGGATATGGATCAAGATCAGGGTGTTCGTGTCGTTGCCGCCGCAGCCGGCCGCTACCTCCTGAGCGTTGCACGCGTGCAGCGCCTTCAGGACGTCATTGGGCAAGATGTTGCCCTGCCAGTCGGTCCGGCTCTCCAGGCCCATCAGGAGGATGTTCTGCGCGCCGATGGACGGGCCGCTGACGATCGCGTGCGACCCGCCGATGCTGGCGACGTCCTTGACGAAGAAGTAGGAAAAGCCGCTTATCGCTAGCACGACAGCGGCGGCGAGGCAGCTTAGGACGTATCCAGCCTTCCCGGCGGCACCCCACAACGGGGCCGGAGAGCCTGTCCTGACCATCGCGTTCTTCCTCAGGAATCCCAGGGGTGGATGGTTACCGTCGACGAAGCCTACCTTCACGGTCCCGTTACCAATGCGCAACGACTAACATCCTAAGCAACAATGAGCGACCCACGATGGCGCGACACACGCCCGAGCAGCCCATACGGCGGCGAGCCTGGAGGCAGGCCGCCACGCCGGGATCCACGCGGGTCCGACCCCGGCCGACGGGGCGGCCCGGGGGACGACGATGCTACCCGCCGGACGCCAGCCCGAACCCAGCCCGTGGTGCCTCGGCCCGTTGTGCCTCCGGCGGTTCTGCCTCCGGCCGTTCTGCCTTCGCCGGTTGTGCCTTCGACCGTTGCGGCTCGGCCCGGGGCGCCCCAGCCCCTCGTCGTGCCGCGGGACGGGACCGGGGCNNGCCGGGCGAGCGGGGAGCGGTGCGGGGCGGGCGCGCGGGCGCCGGGCCGATAGCCGCCGGCGCGGCTCGAGCGGGCGGCTGAGCCGGATCTGGCAGGGTTCGCTGCGCGGCAGCCTGGGGGTCTGCGTCATCGCCGGCAGCGCGGTGATCGGCGCCATCGCCACCATCGTGACCCACGTCCAGCCCGGCTCGGTGCTGGCCCTGGCCGTGCTGGCTGGCACCGTCGCGGCGGCGCTGACCGTGCAGCCCCGGACCGGGCGGCTGATCTTCCCGGTGCCGGCGCTGTCCTACCTGATCGCCGCGCTCGTGGCCGGCGTGGCCTACGAGCGGTCTTCGGACAAGACCGAGCTGGCCGTCGGCGCGGCCCAGTGGATCGCCAACGGGTTCTTCGTGATGGTGCTGGCCACCTTGCTGGCCATCGCGCTGACCACGGTGCGCTGGTTCATGTGGCGCCGCGACCAGCGAGGCCCGGTCGCGGCGGGCTGGTCAGCCCCGGGCCCGCCGCAGTACGGGGGCTTCGCCGATGGCGTGGACCCCCGAGGGACCGGGGGCTGGAGCGATCCGCGGCCGCCGGGAGCCGCGCCGGGCACTCAGCCGAGCCAGCAGTGGCCGCCCGGTTCCCAGCCGACCCGAGGCTGGGACCAGCGCCCCGGATTAGAGCGCTACAACTTCTCCAGCGGGGCGTAGCGCAGCACCAGGTGCTTGACCCCGTAGTCGGCCCCGAAGTCGATCTTGGCCTCGGCCTGGTCGCCGTAGCCGTCCGTCGACACCACGGTGCCGAGCCCGAACTTGTCGTGCGTGACCATGTCGCCGGGCGACAGCGACGGCACCAGGCGGTTCCCCGGTGACCGGGTGCCCGGCCTGCTCGCCATCCGCTCCTGCGCGGGCGTGACCGCCGAGGCCGCCGCCGACTCGTCACGACGCCACTCGATGAGGCCCGGCGGGATCTCGGCCAGGAACCTCGACCGATCGTGGAACGACGGGCGGCCGTACCAGTTCCTGCGGACGGCCCAGGTCAGATACAGGCGCTCCATGGCCCGGGTGATGCCGACGTAGGCCAGCCGGCGTTCCTCCTCCAGCTCCTTCTTGTTGGTCAGCGACCGCTGGTGCGGGAACACCTCTTCCTCCAGCCCGGTGAGGAACACCACCGGGAACTCCAGGCCCTTGGCCGTGTGCAGGGTCATCAAGGTGACCAGGCCGCCGTGCTCCTCGCCGTCGGGGATCTCGTCCGCGTCGGCCACCAGGGACACCTGCTCGAGGAACTCGGGCAGGGTGCCCTCGTCGCGGGATCCGTCGAACTCGCGGGCCACCGACACCAGCTCCTCCAGGTTCTCCACCCGGCTGGCGTCCTGCAGGTCCGAGGAGGATTCCAGCGCCTCGATGTACCCGGTGCGGTCGAGCACGGCCTCGGCGAGGTCGGCCACGGGACCGGTCTCGGCCAGTTCGCGCAGCCCGGCCATGAGCGCGTTGAAGCCCGCGATCGCGGCGGCCGACCGGGCCGCCAGACCCGGCACGTCGGCCGGGCGACCCAGCGCCTGGGCGAAGGTGATCCGCTCCCGCTGGGCGTAGGCGGCCACGTACTCCTCGGCCCGCTCCCCGATGCCGCGCCTGGGGGTGTTCAGCACCCGGCGCAGCGACACCTCGTCCGCGGGGTTAGCGATCAACCGCAGGTAGGCCAGCAGGTCGCGGACCTCGCGGCGCTCGTAGAACCGGACCCCGCCGACCACCCGGTAGGGCAGCCCGACCCGGATGAACACCTCCTCGAACACCCGGGACTGCGCGTTGGTCCGGTAGAACACCGCCACCTGACCGGGGGTGGCCTGGCCCGCGTCGGAGAGCCGGTCCACCTCCTCGGCCACGAAGGCGGCCTCGTCGTGCTCGTTGTCGGCCACGTAGCCGACGATCGGCGGGCCCGCGCCCTGGTCGGACCACAGGTTCTTGGGCTTGCGGCCCTGGTTCTGGGCCACCACGGCGTTGGCGGCGGCCAGGATGTTCTGGGTGGAGCGGTAGTTCTGCTCCAGCAGGATGACCTTCGCGTCCGGGTAGTCCTGCTCGAACTCCACGATGTTGCGGATGGTGGCGCCGCGAAAAGCGTAGATGGACTGGTCCGCGTCGCCGACCACGCATAGCTCGGGGGGCGGGAGGGGATCCTCGGTGCCGTCAGTACGGGTCGTTCGGCCGGAAAAAATGGGAGCGCCACCGGAGACAAGTTCGCGGATGAGGATGTACTGGGCGTGGTTGGTGTCCTGGTACTCATCCACGAGCACGTGCCGGAACCGGCTGCGGTACTCGGCCGCGACCTCGGGCAGGGACTGGAACAGGTTGACCGTGACCATGATCAGGTCGTCGAAGTCCATCGCGCCGGCCTGGAGCAGGCGGCGCTGGTACTCGCCGTAGGCCTCGGCCAGGGCCTTGTCCCTGGCCGTCCGGGCCTGGGCGGCGAACGTCTCGTGGTCGATCAGTTCGTTCTTCAGGTTCGAGACCTGGGCGGCCATCATCTTGGGCGGGTACTGCTTGGGGTCGAGCTCGAGCTCGCGGCAGGTCAGCGCCATCAGCCGCTGGGAGTCGGCCTGGTCGTAGATGGAGAACGAGGAGGGGTAGCCGAAGCGCTTCGCCTCCCGGCGCAGGATCCGCACGCAGGCGGAGTGGAAGGTCATGACCCACATGGACCTGGCCCGCGGGCCGACCAGGGCGGCCACCCGGGACGCCATCTCCCCCGCCGCCTTGTTGGTGAAGGTGATGGCCAGGATCTCGTGCGGCGCCACGTCCCGGGCGGCCAGCAGGTAGGCGATCCGGTGGGTGAGCACGCGGGTCTTGCCCGAGCCCGCGCCGGCCACGATGAGGAGCGGGCTGCCCTCGTGCACGACGGCAGCGCGCTGCTGCGGATTGAGTCCGTCGAGGAGGGCGTCTATCGCGAGGGCGGCCACCTCCATAGGGTAGGCGGTCGCGCCGACAAACACGGGCCAGCCGGGCGCGAGCGTTATGCAATATCGACTCGGGAGTGGCGGCCTTTGAGGGCTGGGCGTGGCAGCCACGACAGGTTCTTGCATAACGCGAACTAATTACACAGACACCGCTGTCACCAGAAGTCACCCAGGGCATCGACCAGCCAATACGCCCTCACAGAGACGGCCTGGTCACGTAGGCGGACATCTGCGGAGATATCGTTTTTCGCCCCCCGGCGGATGCCTGGTATGGGCTATTCTGGCCGTCTTGACCGTAGTTGGTTGCGACCCGGGGGGGATCTCGCTGGCCAACGCCTATCAACGCGGGAGTGTAATGGGATCGCGTGGCCGGTCCATCCGGCTCCGAATCTACTTCCTCGTGGCGATTCCCCTGGTCGCCATGATCGGACTGCTGGCCTACGTGGCGGGCACTTCCGTGAACAACGCCGTCAACCTGGACCGGGCCCCGGACCTGATCAACGCGACCTCGCTGCCCACCGCCGACTTCATCCGGTTCGTGCAGGACGAGCGGGCCGCCGCGGTGGTCTACCTGTTCCGGCCTACCCAGGCCAACCTGGCGGCGTACGACACGGCGGTCAAGGCGACCAACGGCGACGAGCCGGGCTTCCTGGCCGCCATGAACTCGGCGGGCACCAAGAACAGCGAGACCCCGGCCGAGGCGCAGGGCATCGCCGCGGTGATCTCGGGGCTCAGCCAGCTGAACACGCTGCGGGCCGGCGTCGAGCATCGCGCCCTCAGCCCGCTGCAGGCCCTGCAGGACTACAGCGCGGGCATCTTGAACGAACCCCGGCTGTTCCTCGACGAGGCGAACAGCGTGAACAACGCCACCGCGGCCGGCCAGGCCCTGGGGCTGATCGCGACGGTTTCGGCCCGCGAGGCGCTGTCGCAGGAGTACGCGCTGCTGTCCGGAGTGCTGGCCGGGCACCGGGAGAGCCAGGCCGACCGCGCCGCGTTCGCGGAGATGGCCGCCACCCGGCAGGGCGACGTGGTCGACGCGGACTCCGTGCTAGACCCCGCCAACCTGGCCATCTTCAACGCGCAGGTCAACAGCGCGTACCAGACCGACGTCACCGACGTCGAAGAGGCGGTGTCGGCCGGCACCCCGCTCGCCCAGCTGCCGGTCACGCTGACCCAGTGGCAGGGGCTGGCCGGCCAGCTGCTCGGCGAGTACTTCACCGGCGGCGTCAACGTGGCGAGCGCCCAGCTCGCCGCCGACCGCCAGATCAGCCGGACGGCCTGGACCCGGGTCGCCGTCACGGGCGGCATCGGCCTGCTCGGGCTGCTGGTCACGATCACGGCGACCATCCTGGTCGGGCGCAGCATCATCCGGCGCCTGCGCGGGCTGGAGCGCAACGCGCTCCAGCTGGCCGAGGTCCAGCTGCCGGACGTGGTGGCCCGGCTGCGGCGCGGTGAAGCCGTGGACGTGGCGGCCGAGGCGCCTGCGCTGCGCACCGGCGGCGACGAGATCGGCCGGGTCGGGCAGGCCTTCGAGCTGGTCCGCCAGACCGCCGTCCGGGCCGCGGTGGAGGAGGCCAGGCTGCGGCAGGGCCTCAACGACGTGTTCCGCAGCCTGGCCCGGCGCAGCCAGTCCCTGCTGCACCGCCAGCTGACCCTGCTCGACCAGATGGAACGGCGGGCCACCGACCCCGAGGCCCTGGACGACCTGTTCCGCCTGGACCACCTGACCACGCGCATGCGCCGCCACGCGGAGGGCCTGGTCATCCTGGCCGGCGCGCCGCCGGGCCGGGCCTGGAGCAGCCCGGTGCGGATGGTCGACGTGATGCGTGGCGCCATCGCCGAGGTCGAGGACTACGCGCGGGTCTCGGTCGCCACCCGGAGCCAGGCCGCGCTGGCCGGCTCCGCGGTGGCCGACGTCATCCACCTGCTGGCCGAGCTCATCGAGAACGCCACNNATCGAGGTGGAGGACCGCGGGCTGGGGATGAACCCGCAGCGTCTGGCCGAGCTCAACGAGCGGCTGGTCAGCCCGCCGGAGTTCAACCCGTCCGACAGCGAGCAGCTCGGGTTGTACGTGGTCAGCCAGCTGGCTAAGCGGCACGGGATCCGGGTCACGCTCAAGGCGTC
>PLIQ01000621.1 GCA_003140115.1 Actinomycetota bacterium
GCTGAGCCAGAAGCCGGTGTAGTCAGTGCCGGCCGGGCCGGCGTTGGCGACGTAGACGAGGCTGCCATGCACGGCGATGCTCACCGGCAGCACGCCGCCTGCGGACACCACATCACTGAGGCGCAGCGAGCCGTCCGGCTGGATCCGCAGCACCGAGATCTGATTGCTGCCCGCGTCAACAGCGAGCAGGCTGATCGCCACCGGGACCCATCGCGCCCGGCTGAGTATCCTCACTTCCGTTTTTCCCTTCCATAGAATGGATGCGAGAGGCAGCCTCTGATCCTCGGCGCGGATTTGCAGCGCCGTTTCGGCAAAGTCGATACCGGATTAGATGATCCGGTCCCGTATGCCGTTCATTCCGTATCGTGCAGCGCCCCATTTCCGATCGGCTCGGAACGCCAGGCGAGAACCGGCATGCAGGCCCGGAATCAGCCGCCTCGGCATTTCACTGCCTGAATCTAAGGGGTGGTGATAGTTGCCGGCCGGACCACTTCAGTATCGATTGAGCGGACCAATTCCGGACGGCCCGCCTTGCTATGGTTGGCGCATGAGCGGCGGCCCGGAGATCCTTCTGCATATCGACCGCAGTCACCCGGAGACGCTGGCCGGCCAGTTGCGTGCCGGCCTCCGCGACGCCATCCGCACCCGGCGGCTGGCCGCGGGAACACAGCTGCCCGCCAGCCGCGTCCTGGCCGGGGACCTGGGAGTATCACGCGGTGTCGTGGTCGATGCCTACGCCCAGCTCGTGGCGGAGGGCTTCCTGGTGACCCGGCCGGGCTCAGGGACCATGGTGTCCGACGCGGCGGGGATCACCCCGGCGCACTCGTCGTGGTGGCACCGGCGCGGGCAGCAGCACCACCGGCTCTGGCGGCCCGAGCTTGACCTGCGGCCGTCCGGCCCGGACCCCGCCTTGTTCCCCCGCCCGCAGGCGGCCAGGACCATGACCGAGATCCTCCGCCGCCTGCCTGCGGCCGAGCTCGGCTACACCGGCCCCTGGGGCGTGGCAGCGCTGCGCCGGCAGCTCGAGTCCCACCTGGGCCGGCTCCGGGCCGCCATGGCACCCGCGGACGGGATCGTGGTCGTCACCGGCCAGACACAGGCCCTCACGGTCATCGCGCGCACGCTCGTGGCTGCCGGGCAGGACCATATCGCCGTGGAGGATCCCAGCGACCCCCGGCACCGGCACCTGCTCCAGGTCCATGGCCTCAAGGCCATTCCGGTTCCCGTCGATGACGAGGGCCTGGACGTCGATGCGCTCGCCGCCAGCGGCTGCCAGACTGTGCTGACCAGCCCCAGCTGCCAGTTCCCGACCGGGGCGGTGATGTCGGCGGCGCGGCGCGCGCGCCTGCTGGACTGGGCGGTGGCGCGCCGCGCGCTGATCGTCGAGGACGACCAGCGCGCGGACTTTCACTTCGACCGGCCCGCGCTGGCCTGCCTTCAGGGCATGCGACCTGAGCAGGTGCTGCTCATCGGCTCGGTCAGCATGACCCTGGCTCCGGCGATGCGCCTGGGCTGGATCGTGCCGCCGCCGCACCTGCTGCGGGCCATTGCCGAGACCAAGCGCGATGACGACTTCGGCTCTGCGGTGATGGAACAGCACGCGCTGGCGTCCTGGCTGGAGTCCGGGCAGTACGACCGGCATGTGCGCCATGCCCGCCGCAGTTACGCCATGCGCCGGGCAGCGCTCAGCGGCCAGCTGCACCAGGGCTTCCCCCGGTGGGCCCAGCGCGGCATCCCGGCCGGCCTGGAAATCCTCCTGGAACTACCAGAGGGCATCTCCGACCGGCACGTCGCCGCCCATGCCAGGCAGCAGGGACTTGGCGTCAGCCCGCTCAGCCCGATGCGGATCAGCGCAGCCGGGCCGCCGGGCCTGGTGCTGTCATACGCCCGGCTGACCCCGCGGCACAGCCCCGAGGCCGTCACCCGCCTGGACCTCGCCGTACAGGCCGTCCTCGCCGAGGACCGCTCCCTGTCAGCGACGGCCATCCCCGCAGACGACCGGCAATGGCACCTGACCTCCGCCGACTGGCCGGCGGCCCCCGAGGACTTCTACCCATGACGACGGTGGTATCGCTGTCGCGCCTTCTGTCCGTTCGCGGGGTTCGGGTCCCCGTGGGATCTAGGGGGCGGTGGTTTCGCCGTCGGCCGGCGCGTCCTGGCGGTTGAGGCGCGCGAGCTCGAGGACGGTGTCGAAGGCGGTTTGGAGGGGGCGGGTGTCGCGCTGGACCTGGGCGAGGAGGAGGCCGCCTTGGAGGGCGGCGAGGAGGGTGACGGCGAGGTCGTCCGGGTCGGTGCCGTCCGGGAGGTGCCCGGCGGCGTGGAGGCGGCGGAGCCCGTCGCTGAGGGCGGCTGACCACTGCCCGAACCCGTCCGCGATCAGGTCGCGGGCACGCCCGAGACAACCTGGACTGGATCCTTGACTAACCCTGGGGCCTGGCTGGAAGATCGGTCATCGTTCCGTCCCGGCTCGGTACGATCGCCGCATGGCCTATGACGAGGATCTCGCCGCTCGTATCAGGGACCTGATCGGCCCTGACCCTGAGCTGACCGAGAAGAAGATGTTCGGTGGGCTGGCCTTCCTCATCCGCGGGCACATGGCGATCAGTGCCAGCGGCCAGGGCGGCGTGCTGGTCCACGTCGATTCCGAGCGGTCGGCCGGCCTGGTGGCCGCGTCCGGGGCCACCACCGCGGTGATGCAGGGCCGGGAGATGCCCGGCTGGCTGCGCGTCAGCCCGGAAGACTTGGCCAGCGACGATGACCTTTCCCGATGGGTGGAAATCGGTATCGGGCACGCACGGTCGCTGCCGCCGAAGCAGCCCGCGAAGGCAAAACTGAAGAAGTAGGCGACCGCTATGCGCGGCCTTCCGCGCGGCGCGGACCGTTGCGTGTCAGGTTGTTCAGCGATATGGATGAGCAGCGGGTCGGCGTACGCCGGGTCGGCCAGCTCGGCCGCCGACGGCGGGTCCACCGGCTGCGTCCGGCGGGCACCGTAGGCGACGCGCCTCTCGCCGCTGGAAGCGGAGATTCGCAGGGCCCAGGAGCCTTACACGGTCTGGACCCGCGCCGAAACCCCGCGAGCGTGCAGTAGCTTGCGAATGTCGCCGGGATCGCTGGTCAAGACGAGGTGGGCGTGCGCTGTCATCAGCGCTACGTGTGCGTCGACGATATCTGCAGAGCCTGACAGCGCGAGTAGTTCGCCGATGCGCTTGCCGTCGTCCTTACCGAGCGCTTCGATGCCGACGCCGGCCAGCACCCGGGCAAGATTGGCCTGCTTGCGCCCGTCTCGCCAGACTTGGCCTACCACTGCGGAACTGACCCGGACCGGCGTTCCCTGCTGCTGGAGCACCCGCAGTTGGGCGCCGATCAGGCGGTCTCGGCGATCAACCGCCACCAGAGCACCTGCATCCAGGATCGCCTTCACGCCACATCCGAACGCTGCGCAAGCCCGAGCCGGGACGCCGCTTCATCCAGCTCCGCCTGGGTGAACGGGCCGTCCTCCGCCTCCCACTGATCCAGAGCAGCGCCGAGGAGCTCATTGCGCAGCTTGTCGGCCGCCGCTTCGGTAAGCCACGTCGACACACTAGTGCCCTGCCGGGCAGCGGCCTGCCGGACGCCCTCTCCGACCTCGGGCGGCATCGTCACGGAAAACCTGTCTACCTGCGCCATGCATACGATCGTATCGCATACTGACGTATGTTATTTATCCGGTCAGGAATCCCTCGGCCACGAGCTGGGCCTAGACGTCAACGACGACCCCGCGTGACACGCCCAGGTCCTGGGCGAGCACGCGGCTGACGGGCAGGCGCGTCCCGGCTGGCAGCCGGCCGCTGCGGACGGCATCGCGCAGGCCCGAGCGGAGCCGCCCGGCGAGCGTCTCCGGATGACTCCGGTCCAGGTGCAGCAGGATCTCCGGGCCACCGCTCATGCGACCGACCTTGTCCGTACGACACGAAGCGAAGTCCGGTGCGCGGTGTTACGGCCGCGACGGATCCTGTCTAGACCGAAGTGGTCCTGTCACACGGTGCCAAGGTGGTCCTGTCAGCGGTCGTGCGCCGCTTCTAGAGTCGGGATCATGCCTTCCCCGGTGACAGCCGCGCCCCGCGTGGCACCGCCAGGATCGTGCTGCTGGTGTAACGCCAGGACCAGTGCGTGGGCAGTAAAGTATTGCCGGTTCCGGCAGCGACGTGGGAGGTGCTTCGGGCTTGGACGCCGAGGGCTGGCACCGGGTCGACCCGGTGGACGTGCCGGCCGAGGGCCGGGTCCGCAGTGTCACCGTGGACGGCCGCACGGTGGCGCTGGCGCGGTGCGGCGGGCGGCTGGGCGCGCTGGAGAACCGGTGCCCGCATCAGGGCGGTCCGCTCGGCGAAGGCTCGATCGAGAACGGCTGGCTGCGGTGCCCGTGGCACGGGTATGACTACGACCCGCTGACGGGCCGGCCGCCGGAGGGCTTCTCCGATGGGGCCGCCCGGTACGAGGTGGCCGACCGGGCGGACGGCGTCTACGTGCGCATGCCCGCGCCGGTGCCGCGGGTCCGCACGGTGGCCGACGTGCTGGTCGAGACGCTGGTCGCGTTCGGGATCACGCATGTGTTCGGCATGGTCGGCCATTCCAACCTGGGCTTCGCCGATGCAATGCGGCGGGCCGGGGAACGCGGGGAGCTGACCTACATCGGGATCCGGCACGAGGGCGCGGCCGCCTTCGCGGCCAGTGCGTACGGCAAGCTGACCGGCCGGCCCGCCGTCTGCTTCGCGATCGCGGGGCCCGGGTCGACCAACATGCTCACCGGCTTGTACGACGCCAAGCTCGACCAGTCGCCGGTCGTGGCGATCTCCGGCCAGGTGCCGTCGGCGGTCCTGGGGCGCGGGGCCTTCCAGGACCTCGACCTGACCGCCGTGTTCGGAGACGTGGCCGCGTGGACGACCGCCGTGCACGGCGGCAGTGACCACGCCGAGCTGGCCGCCCTGGCCGTCAAGCATGCCCTGGACGCCCGCGGCGTCGCGCACCTGGTGCTGCCCGACGAGGTACAGACCCAGCCCAGCGACGCCGCCGCCAAGACCTCGCAGGGCCGGCTGGGCGGGCGGCTCGCCCAGCCCAGCGAGCCCGCGCTGGGCCGCGCCGCCACCTTGATCCGAGCCAGCCGGCGGCCGGTGCTGATCGCCGGCCACGGGGCCCGGCAGGCCACCGGCCCGCTCCGCGCCCTCGCCGAACGGCTCAACGCGCCGGTGCTGACCACCTTCAAGGCCAAGGGCCTGATCCCGGACGCCCACCCGCTCGGCGCCGGCGTGCTCGGGCGCAGCGGAACGCCGGTGGCGAGCTGGCTGATGAACGAGGCCGACCTGCTGATCGTGGTGGGCGCATCGTTCGCCAACCACACCGGGATCGCGCCGTACAAGACCATCGTGCAGATCGACGACGAGCCGGCCGCCGTCGGCCGCTTCGACCCGGTCAGCGCCAGCATTACCGGCGACGCCGCGCTCACGCTGACCGCGCTGCTGGACGGCCTGGGCGCCGTTGATACCGAGGACCAGCGCCCGGCGGTGGCGGCCCGGTGGGCCATCTGGCGGGCGGAGAAAGCCCGCCGGGCCGCCGACGAACGCGGCCGCGGCCTGTCCGCCGCGGCTGTCTTCGAGGCACTGTCGAGGCACCTGCCCGAGGACGCCGTCGTCACCGTCGACGTCGGCAACCACGCCTACTCGCTGGGCCGGTACCTGGAATCCAAGGGCCAGCCGGTGCTCATGTCCGGGTACCTCGGGTCGATCGGCTTCGGCTATCCCGCCGCGCTCGGCGCCTGGGCGGCCGCGCCTGGCCGGCCGGTCGTCGCGGTGACCGGCGACGGCGGCTTCGGCCAGTACGCCGCCGAACTCACCACCGCGGTGAAGTACGGCATCCCGGTCAAGCACGTGCTGTTCGACAACCACTCCCTGGGCAAGATCGGCAAAGAGCAGCTCGCCGCGGGCTTCCCCGTCTGGCATACCTCCCTGCACAACCCGGACTGGGCCGCCTACGCCGAGCTGTGCGGTGCGACCGGCATCAAGGCCACCCGCCGTGACCAGCTCGAGGACGCCATGACCCGGCTGTTCGCCGCCGACGGCCCCGCCATGCTGCACGTCGAGCAGGACCCCGAGCTGCTGTAGAGCCCCGTAGTTCCCACCCGTGCTGGTAAGGAGCGGTCCATGACGGATGACGCGGCCACGCGTTACGGCGACCTGCGGGCGCT
>PLIQ01000136.1:0-11975 GCA_003140115.1 Actinomycetota bacterium
CGCGACCAGCTGGGTCAGCTCGGCGGTGCGGGCGAACCCGCCGATCAGGGCGGCCGCGCCGGACCGGTGGGCGCGCAGGGCGAGCACCTCCCGGGCGTTCGGGTACGGTGCCCGGGGCTCGGCATGCAGGTCGTCGCCGTCGTCCCACAGGACCACCAGGCCCAGATCGTGGACCGGGGCGAACATCGCCGCCCGGGTCCCTGCCACCACCCGGACCGTACCCCGCAACACGGCCAGCCAGCGGCGGTACCGCTCGGCCGGGCCGAGATCGGCGGTCAGGCAGACGTGGCCCTCGGCTCCTTGATTCACGGCGGTCAGCGCCGCGTCGACGCGGGCCAGGTCGCGGGCATCCGGGACGACGATGACCACGCCGCGGCCGGTGGCGGCCATGGTGGCGGCGGCGATGGCGATCTCGGCGGGCCAGTCGGGACCGGGCAGGGCCGACCAGGCGGCGCGGACCGGGCGGCCCGCGGCCAGAGCGGCCAGGAACGCCTCGCCGGCCAGATACCGAGTCCAGGAGCCGGACTCGGGCCGGGAGGGCGGGGTTGCTTCCGGGGACAGGGCGGCGTCCTGAGACGGGGCGGCTGCGAGAGCGCCGGGGGCGTCGCGTTCGGCGGTGGCGTGCCGGGGCGGGATGGCCAGCCGGAGTACGTCGGCCAGGGTACCCGCGTACCGGTCGGCGACCGCGCGGGCCAGGTCGAAGATCTCCGGGGTGAGCACCGGCTCCGGGGAGATCACCCGTTCCAGCCGGGACAGCCTGCCCTGGTGCTCGCTGGTCTGGGTCCGGTCCAGCAGGTAGCCGTCGACCAGCTGGCCGGCGAACCTGACCCGGACCCGGCAGCCGGGCACGGCCGTCTCGTCCATGCTGGCCGGAATCAGGTAGTCGAAGGGCCGGTCCAGGTGGGCGAGCGAGATGTCGACCGCGACCCGGGCGACCGGCAGCCGCTCGGTGACCGCCTGCTCCTTCGGCCCCATCACCAAGACCTCCGGCGAAAGTTCCAGCCTTCACGCTGGGGAAGAATATGGAGTCCCGCGCAGCTGGGCAAGACAAAATGGCCGACCGTACGGTGTGGCTCCCGCAGTTTTTCGATTACACATACGACACTGTAAGAATGAGGACAGCATACCGGTGCCGGGCCTACCCCGACCAGGGCCAGCGTGCGGCACTGAATCGCACGTTCGGCTGCGTCCGGGTCGTGTGGAACCACAGCCTGGCCGAACGGCACCGCCGCTGGCACACCGACCACACGGGCATGACCTATGCGCAGTCCGACCGGGCACTGACCACCATGAAACAAGACCCGGGCCTGGCGTTCCTGTCCGAGGTGTCCTCCGTGCCGCTGCAGCAGACACTCCGGCACCAGCATCAGGCCTTCTCCGCGTTCTTCGCCAAGCGCGCCCGGTACCCCAGATTCAAATCCCGACGCTCCCGGCAGTCCGCGCACTACACCCGGTCGGCGTCCTCCCTGCGCTCGGGCGTGCTGCGGCTGGCCAAGATGAGCACGCCGCTGCCGTTTGTGTGGTCGTGGCCGGACGTGGACGTGACAGGCCTGGACCCGACGATGGTGATAGTCTCCCGCGAGGAGGACGGTCGCTGGTACGTCACTTTCACCATCGACACCGACGACCCGGAACCGCTCCCGGCGGCTGGGCGTGCGGTCGGCATAGACCTCGGCGTGACGGACTTCGCCGCCACCAGCCACGGGGACAAGATCGCCAATCCGCGGCACCTGGACCGGAAGTCTCGGAACCTGGCCCGCTACCAGCGGCGCCTGGCCCGATGCCAGAACGGGTCGGCCAACCGGGCGAAGGCCGCCGCCAAGCTCGCCCGCGCCCACCGGAAGGTCCGCAACGCGCGACGGGACTTCCTGCACCGCGTCAGTACCCGCCTCGTCCGCCAGAACGACGTGGTCGCGATCGAGGACCTGAACGTGGCCGGCATGGTCCGGAACCGGCACCTGGCCCGCGCCATCTCCGGCTGCGGCTGGGGAGAGTTCCGCCGCCAACTGGAGTACAAGTGCCAGCGGTACGGGCGCCGCCTGGTCGTCATCAACCGCTGGTACCCCTCGTCCAAAACCTGCTCGGCGTGCGGGCATTTGCTCGCCGACCTGAGGCTGTCCACTAGGCAGTGGACATGCCCGTCCTGTGGCACCCGGCACGACCGGGACATCAACGCCGCCAAGAACATCCTCGCGGCAGGTCTTGCCGTAGCCCCGGGCTCCCCGGGCGATGCCTGCGGAGCTGGCATAAGACACCCCGGAACCTCCTGGGTGCGGCCGGCGATGAAACAGGAACCCCAGCCGGTGACGGCTGGAATCCCCGTCCTTCAGCTTCAGGGCGAGGAGTAGTCAACACGGTTACGTCCTACCAGACCGGCGCGACGATATTAGGCGGCCAGGAGGCCTGACAAGCAATCCGGCGCGCCGAACAGCTTCGCCGCCCGATGCTCTCCGCGGCTAACCAAGGGATGTTCGCCGGCAATCGCCAGTGCTTCCCGTACTACGCCTGTAGTTGGCGCGTTGCCATGGAGTGCGCGGAACGTCATCCGGATCTGGTCAGCGGAATGTCCCCAGACAGCACCTTGGTCGAGCCAACATCTCTGGAGGACAGCCTTGCGGTGGTCCATCAGCGCGGACTGGGAGAAGGGTCATCTAAGCGTGGCAGGACGCGGGCCATGGTGAGCGGGGTCATCTGGGTGAGGTGCACCTCGGTCTGGGACCGGAGGTAGTGGTGTAGCTCGTCGGTGAAGCTCTGGCGGACGTCCTCTGGCCAGCTCAGCACGATCGCTCTGGTGTTCTCCACGCCGATGACGACCCCGGCAGGTAGCACCATCCGCTGCGCGTCGATCCGGTCGACCGGCTCCTCGAACCTGCAGGAGTCGGCGATGATCTCGGCGTCGGCGGGCCGGGTCCGGGCGCGAGTATCGTCGCTGCGCGCGGCCCACATGCGCGACAGCGCCGCGCCGAGGGGATCGTCGAAGCGCTCTTCGGTGGCTAGCAGGCCGAGCCAGCCGCCGGGCCGCAGGCGCCGGGCGGGCTTGCTGAACTTGACCTCAGGGTCGACCCAGTGAAACGCCGTGCCCGAGCAGATCAGGTCGAACGAGGCTTCGGCCGCAGCGAAATCCTCGAACGAGATGACCTGGAACGAGACGGCTGAGTCGGGCAGACGACGCCGGGCGGCGGCGATCATCGACGGGCCGATGTCGATGGCTGTCACGTTGAACCCGTAGCCCGCCAGGCGTTCGGTGAGCTGGGCCCGGGCCGCAGCCGACCTCAAGGACCGTGCTGCCGACCCGCAGGCCGGCGGTGGTCACCACGAAGTCGACGAGTTCGGCCGGGTACCCACGGCGCGAGGCCGCATAGAGCTGAGCCACGCGGTCGAACAGGGTCCGCTGGTAGTGCCGCCTGCCGCGCTCCTGCTCAGTCTCTGCGCCCATGGCCACAGCCTGACAGTAAGGCACCCGCGGAGGAAACCGCGCTGGCAGGCTAGGTAAGCCCCCGGACCGCACGAACGGTCCGGGGGGACGAACCACGTTCGTTCGGAATGAAATTACACGCCTACGGCGGCGCGGAGCTGGTCGGCGCGGTCGGTGCGCTCCCAGGAGAAGTCGGGCTCGGTGCGGCCGAAGTGGCCGTAGGCCGCGGTCTGGGTGTAGATCGGGCGGAGCAGGTCCAGCGCGTAGATGATGGCCCGCGGCCGCAGGTCGAAGACCTTCAGCACGGCGTCCTGGATCTGCTCCACGGGTACCTTCTCGGTGCCGAAGCACTCGACGAACAGCCCGACGGGAATCGCCTTGCCGATCGCGTACGCCACCTGGGCCTCGCACCGGTCGGCCAGGCCCGCGGCGACCACGTTCTTGGCTACCCAGCGCATCGCGTAGGCAGCGCTGCGGTCAACCTTGGACGGGTCCTTGCCCGAGAAGGCACCTCCCCCGTGCCGGGACATGCCGCCGTAGGTGTCGATGATGATCTTGCGCCCGGTCAGCCCGGCGTCGCCCATAGGACCGCCGATCTCGAACCGGCCGGTCGGGTTGACCAGCAGCCGGAACCCCTCGGTGTCGATTTGCAGGTCGGCCAGGACGGGGTTGACCACGTAGTCCCGGATGTCGGGGGCGAGGAGCTCCTTGAGGTTGATGTCGGGGGCGTGCTGGGTAGAGACCACCACGGTGTCGAGCCGGACCGGCTGGTCCCCGGCGTACTCGATGGTCACCTGCGTCTTGCCGTCCGGGCGCAGGTACGGCACCGTGCCCGTGCGGCGGACCTCGGACAGCTGCTTGGCCAGCTTGTGCGCGAGCATGATCGGCAGCGGCATCAGCTCCGGCGTCTCACGGCACGCGTAGCCGAACATGAGCCCTTGATCGCCGGCGCCCTGCCGGTCGAAGTCCTCGGTCCCCTCGCCCTCGCGGTACTCGAACGCGTCGTTGACCCCCTGGGCGATGTCCGGTGACTGGGCGCCGATCGAGACGGACACCCCGCAGGACGCCCCGTCGAAGCCCTTGGCCGAGGAGTCGTAGCCGATCTCGAGGATCTTGTCCCTGATGACGCCGGGTATGTCGACATAGGTCTGAGTGGTGACCTCGCCGGCCACATGCACCTGGCCGGTCGTGATCATCGTCTCCACCGCGACCCGGCTGCCTGGATCGTCCTTGATCATGGCATCGAGGATGACGTCACTGATCTGGTCGGCCATCTTATCGGGATGACCCTCAGTAACCGACTCAGAAGTAAACAGGCGCAGTGCCACGTCTTTCCCCTCCTAGGACCCAGGCAACGCTGGCGATTCTATCCGGTGTATGCAGGCCGACGGTTTGCTTCTGGTCGGCCGGTCACTTCGGGTTTGACGCGCAGAGGTCACTTTAGGTTGGCAGCGGCCAGGTCCCAAACCACGTTCGCGAGCGCTTCCTTAGGCCCGCGCGCGATCCGGGTGACCGTCCCGTCCGCGCCGTAGGCGATCGCCTCGTTGTCGGGCGTCCCGAAACCTAGCCCGTTTCCGACCGGGTTGACCACCAGCAGGTCACATCCCTTGCGCGCGAGCTTGGCCCGGGCGGCCTGCTCGGAGGTGTCGGTCTCGGCGGCGAACCCGACCAGGACCGGGTGCGTGCCGTCGGGTCCGCGCTGCGCCGCCAGCCCGGCCAGGATGTCCGGGTTCTCGATCAGGCCCAGCGGCTCGGGCGGCTGCCCGTCCTTCTTGATCTTGCCCTCGCTGCGGGCCTCGGGGCGGTAGTCGGCCACCGCGGCGGCCATCACGACAACGTCGGCGCCGGCCGCGGCCGCGAGGACCGCGGCCTGCATCTGGACGGCCGAGACCACCCGGGTGACCTTGGCCCCCGCCGGGTCGGGCAACGCGACGTTGGCCGCGATCACGGTCACCTCGGCGCCCCGGGCGACGGCCGTCCGGGCCAGCGCGTAGCCCTGCGTACCGGTGGACCAGTTGCCGATGAACCGCACCGGGTCGATCTCCTCCCGGGTGCCGCCCGCCGACACGACCACGCGACGGCCGGCCAGGTCACGTTCCCTGTGGCTGGTCCCCTCGAGCAGCCGGACCGCCACCGCGAAGATCTCGGGTGGCTCGGGCAGCCGGCCCGCGCCGCTGTCCGCTCCGGTGAGGCGGCCGACCGCGGGCTCGAGCACGACGGCTCCGCGGCTGCGCAGCAGCGCCACGTTGGCCTGGGTGGCCGGGTGCTCCCACATCTCGGTGTGCATGGCGGGTGCGTACAGCACCGGGCACCGGGCGGTCAGCAGCGTGGCGGTCAGCAGGTCCCCGGCCATCCCTGCCGCGGCCCGGGCCAGCAGGTCGGCGGAGGCGGGGGCGACCAGGACCAGGTCGGCCGACTGGCCGAGCCGCACGTGCGGCACCTCGGATACGCCGGTCCACACGTCGGTGGTGACCGGCTCGCCGGACAGGGCAGCCCACGTGGCCTCGCCGACGAAGCGCAGGGCGTCAGGAGTCGGCACGACCCGGACGCGGTACCCGGATTCGGTCAGCAGCCTGAGCAGCTCGCAGACCTTATAAGCCGCGATGCCCGCGCCAACGCCCAAGATGACGCGGGCCGGCGCCGGCACGGCTGCCTCGGGGTCGGCTGGGTCAGCCTTCAATGACCTCGACGTTGAGCAGCCGCTCCTTGATCTCACGGAGCGAGATGGACAGCGGCTTCTCCTGGCTGCGGGTCTCGACCAGCGGGCCGACAAACTCCAGCAGCCCCTCGCCGAGCTGGGAGTAATACGCGTTGATCTGCCGTGCGCGCTTCGCGGCCATGATCACCAGCCGGTACTTGCTGTCCACGACCTCGAGAAGCTCGTCGATCGGCGGGTTGATGATGCCGTCGGCGACCTGAGTCCCTGCCACGTTCTGCCTTCCGTCGTTTACTACTACAACAAAGGTATCAGCTGGCGGCACACGTCCTGGACGGACGTATTCACCAGCGTGATATCGAACTCGGCGGCCGCCGCGAGCTCATCCTCGGCCGCCGCGAGCCGGCGGGCCAGCACCTCCGGCGGCTCCGTGCCGCGGCCGGTGAGCCTGCGGACCAGCTCGTCCCACGACGGCGGGGCCAGGAACACCAGCCTGGCGTCGGGCGCGGCCCGCCTGACCTGGCGCGCTCCGGCGACGTCTATCTCCAGCAGGCAAGCCACGCCCGCCTCGAGTTTCTCGTTCAGAGGCGCGCGCGGCGTGCCGTACTGGTGGTCGGCGAACCGTGCCCACTCCAGCAGCGCTCCCCCGGCGACCAGCCGGTCGAACTCGCTGTCGTCGACAAAGTGATATTCGCGGCCGTCTACTTCGCCCGGCCGCGGCCGACGTGTGGTAACCGACACAGAAATCCAGATGTCGGGGCAAATCCTGCGGAGTTCGGCGACGACCGTGCTCTTCCCGACCCCGGAGGGTCCGGAGAGCACGGTCAGCCGCGAATGCACGGGGGTCGCGACCGCGGCTCCGCTTGGATGTCGCTCCCGTCTGCCGCGCGGTTCAGATATCGGCACCGAACTCTTGCTCAAGCGCGGATCGCTGGTTGGTGCCCAGCCCGCGCACTCGGCGCGATTCCGCGATACCGAGCCTTTCCATGATCTGCTTCGCCCTGCACCTTGCCCACTCCGGGCAGAGGACTCAAGCAGAGCCGAGACCTTCATCTTGCCAATCACGTCATCAGTCCCGCCTTCTTTGATGACATCAGACAAGGTCGTAGCTCCGCGCTTGAGACGGTTCTTCACCTCGGCGCGTTCTTTGCGTGCGCGGGCAGCCTTCTCCAGTGCCGCCGCACGTTCTTCAGGAGTGAGGGGAGGAAGAGCCACTCGGGGTCACCTCGGGTTTCGTTGGAAAAAAGGTTTGTCGGGAGGGGAAACTAGCCAATCATGTCCCTTTCGGCAACGCAAACCTCCGTTTACGTCATCACAAATTTAAATATATTACTGACAGTAAGCGATTTATTACTGAGAGTCATCAACACCCCGGTCTGAGCCTCGCCTGGGGGTCCCACCGGGCGATATTCCGTGGTCAAGATGCAAGGAACCAGGGTATGCCATCGGCGTGCGGCCGGTTGACCACCCTCCCGGCGCGTCGTGGATTCGTCACATATATCCGCGCCCCGCCGGAGCGCCGCCGACGTTATTCCGGTCAGCCGAGGCGACCTGTTTCCCCGGCGGTCTTCACCTTGACTCACGACGGCTTGTCTCGCTTCGATCCCGAATTATTACCATTTGAGATGACGTAGTGAACCTAGGTACCTACGAGACTCAAGCTACCCTTGAGGTCATATAGGCGCTTTGACCCTGTTTAGCCCCAACTGGACCCTCTCGAGCTTGCTGACATCATACTCGCTCTGTAAGCTGAACGTCACCCCAGGTCACCCGGCGCCCTGGGCGGAAGTATTCCGGCGACGGTTCCGTTGGCGTGCCCGGGTTCAGGCCGGGTCACGGGCGACACTGATCCGCCGGAGCGACGCCGCGATGGCGGCCGCGGCCGCTCCCGGATCCGGCGCCCTGGTGATCGGCCGGCCGATCACCAGCAGGTCCGCACCGGCCAGCAGGGCCTCCTCCGGCGTCGCCACCCGCGCCTGATCGTCGGCCTGGGTACCGGCCGGCCGTACCCCGGGCGTGATGAGCGTCACATCCGGGCCGACCTCGGACCGGACGGCGGAGACCTCGCGCGGCGAGCAGACCAGGCCCTGCGCGCCCGCCGCCACCGAGAGGGTAGCCAGCCGCAGTACCGCGTCCGGCACCGATCCGGTCATCCCGATCCGGCCCAGGTCATCGTCGCTCAGCGAGGTCAGCACGGTAACGGCCGCGACCATCGTGCCCGGCGTGGCCTCGACCGCCGCGCGGATGACGTCGGCACCGCCGACCGCGTGCACGGTCAGTATGTCGGGCCGCAGCCGGGCCACCGCCCGCGCCGCCCCGGCCACCGTGGCCGGGATGTCATGCAGCTTCAGGTCGAGAAACACCGAGACCCGGCTGGCGCCTCGTACCGTCGCCACGACCTGCGGCCCGTAGCGCAGGTAGAGCTCCAAGCCGACCTTGATCGTGCTCACGTGCGGCGTCACGAGCGCCGCCCACCGCGCAGCCGTCTCCAGGTCGGGGGCGTCGAGCGCGACGGCCACCGGCGCCGGATTGCTCACGGTCACTCCTTCCACTCTCCGCTCAGGTCTTATCACGTATTGTTGCGTACCTGGCTGCCGACTAGGACCGCCTGGCCAGTCCGCGGGCGGCTCGGCCATGACCCCCGTGGGCCTGCCCGATGACATCGGCGACCTGATCCGCGCCAATGGCCGCCAGCTCCTCTTCCAGTTCCCGCACGACGCGCCAGCACGCCGACGGATCATGCATGATCGCGGTGCCCACCCCGACCAGGGAAGCGCCCGCGAGCAGCAGCTCCAGCGCGTCCCGGCCGGTACGCACGCCGCCGGTGCCGATGATCGGCACGTCGGGAAACGCCTCGGCGACCTGCCACACGCACCGCACCGCGACCGGCCGGACGGCAGGCCCGGACAGGCCGCCGTACGCTCCGGCCAGAGCCGGACGCATGGTCGCGGGATCGATGGCCATGCCGAGCACCACGTTGATCAGCGAGAGCCCGGCCGCGCCAGCCGCGACGCAGGCGCCGGCCACCGCCACGATGTCGGTCACGTCCGGCGATAGCTTCGCGAACGCCGGTATGTCGTACCGGAGGCTGGCGCGCACCGCCGCGACGACGGACCCGGCGGTCGCGGGGTCCAGAGCGAACAGGCGCCCGGCGTCTTCGGCGTTCGGGCACGAGAGGTTGATCTCCACCGCGGACACGCCCGCCGCGTCGGACAGCCGGGCCGCCAGCACGCCGTACTCGCGGACGGTCTGGCCCGCGATCGAGACCACGACCCGCGCGCCGTGAGACAGCAGCCACGGCAGGTCGCGCTGCAGGAACGCGTCGATGCCCGGACCCTGCAGGCCCACGGAGTTCAGCAGCCCGCTGGGCGTCTCGACCAGCCGGGGCGCGGGGTTGCCGGTCCGCGGCTCGGTCATGATCGACTTGCTGATGATCGCCCCGACGCGGGCGACGTCGATGAACTGGGCTAGCTCGCGGCCCGCGCCCGCGCAGCCCGCCGCGGCCAGCACCGGATTGGGCAGCTCGAGCGGTCCCAGCCGGGCCCGCATGTCAGCCGGCATGCAGGTGCCCCTCGGCCTTGGGCTTCCAGCCCGGCGCGCCGAGCGCGTCGAACGGGATCGTGCCCACGTCATCCCAGCGGACCAGGTCGGCGCGGAAGATCGGGCCGTCGACGCACGCGCGCACGATCCGGGTGATCCCGTCGGTCCCGGTCACGGGCAGCACGCAACCCATGCAGACCCCGATCCCGCAGGCCATGGGCACGTCCACCGAGGCCTGCACCGGGATCGCGTACCGGGCGGCGAGCGCGGTCACGTCGCGCAGCACGGGCACCGGCGCGCTGGCGTAGATCACCTCCGTGCGCGCCTCGCGGATGACCTGCTCCAACATGGCGGTGACCGGGCCGCGGGCGCCGAGCGAGCCGTCGATGGTGGTGATCGTCGCGCTGCGCCCGGACCGGCGGGCGGTCAGCGCGCCGAAGACCCGATCCGCGCTCTGCGCGCCGAGCACGAAATCGACATCGCAGCCGCGCTCGGCCAGCTTGGCGGCGAGCGCGAACAACGGCGCGCTACCGTAGCCGACCCCGAGCAGCAGGCACCGGGACGGATTCTTCGGCACCGGGAACGGCCGGCCCAGCGGGCCCACGGCGTCCAGGGTGTCCCGGGCGCGCAGCGCGGCCAGCCACCGGGTGCCGGGCCCCAGCGCCTCGAACACGAACTCCACCGTGCCGCCGTGGTCGGGCCGGACGTCGTGCACGACGAACGCCCGCCGGCCGAGCATGGAGGTCTCCGGGCCGCCGACGGCGACCGTGACGAACTGGCCAGGCCGGAACCTGGTCGCGATGGCCGGGGCGACCAAGGTCAGCGCGTGATAGGCATCGACACGCCGCAGGGTCAGCACGGTAGCCCGGACCTGGACCGGCCCCGCGGCCGCCTCACTCACGGGCTGCCTCACTCACGGGGCGCGCGCAGCAGCGCGGCGTGCTCCTGCAGCGAGCGCACGCCGATCTCGCCGCGGATGACGGCCTCGATGCCCTGCACCGCGGCGGCCAGGCCGGCCACCGTGGTCACACAGGGGATGCCGCGGCGGACCGCGGCGGTGCGGATCTCGTAGCCGTCGAGTCGGGGGCCGGACTGCCCCGGACTGCCGAACGGCGTGTTCACGATCAGGTCGACCTCGCCAGCAAGAATCCGCGTCACCACGGTCGGCTCGCCGTCAGGCCCGGGGCCGTCGCCGTGCTTTCGCACGATCTTGGCACGAACCCCGTTACGGCGCAGCACCTCCGCCGTTCCGTCGGTGGCCCAGATCTCGAAACCCAGGTCGGCGAGGCGCTTGACCGGGAAGATCATCGACCGCTTGTCGCGGTTCGCGACCGACACGAACACCCGGCCTTTCACCGGCAGCGACCCGTACACCGCGGCCTGGGCTTTCGCATAGGCCGTGCCGAACATCGCGTCGATCCCCATCACCTCGCCGGTGGAGCGCATCTCCGGGCCGAGCACGGTGTCTACGCCCTGGCCGGCCGGATCGCGGAACCGCCCGAACGGCAGCACCGCCTCCTTGACCGCGACCGGCGCGTCCAGCGGCAGCTCGCCGCCGTCGCCGCTTTGCTCGAGCATCCCTTCGGCGCGCAGCTCGGCGATGGAGGCGCCCAGCATGATGCGCGCCGCCGCCTTGGCCAGCGGGACCGCGGTGGCCTTGGAGACGAACGGCACCGTACGCGACGCTCGCGGGTTGGCCTCGAGCACGTACAGCACCCCACCGGCCATCGCGTACTGCACGTTCAGCAGGCCGCACACGCCCACGCCGGAGGCAATGGCGGCGGTCGCCGCGCGGATCCGCGCGATGTCGCCGCGGCCGATGGTGATCGGCGGCAGCGCGCAGGCCGAATCGCCGGAATGGATGCCGGCCTCCTCGATGTGCTCCATCACGCCGCCGAGGTAGAGCTCGGATCCGTCGTACAGGGCGTCGACGTCGATCTCGATCGCGTCGTCGAGGAACCTGTCGATCAGCACCGGGTGGCCGGGGCTCACCTGGGTGGCTTTTGACACGTACGAGCGCAACGTGGCGTCGTCGTAGACGATCTCCATGCCGCGCCCGCCCAGCACGTACGAGGGACGGACCAGCACCGGGTAGCCGATCTCGTGGGCGATCGTGACCGCTTGGCCCTCGGTGGTCGCGGTCCCGTACCTGGGCGCGGTCAGCCCGGCTTCCTCCAGCACGCGAGCGAACGCACCGCGGTCCTCGGCCAGGTGGATGGCCTGGGGCGAGGTGCCCACCATCGGGACGCGGGCGGCTTCGAGCGCCCGGGCCAGGCCTAGCGGGGTCTGTCCGCCGAGCTGCACGATCACGCCCTGGACCGTTCCCGTGGCCTGCTCCGCACGGACCACTTCCAGGACGTCTTC
>PLIQ01000136.1:11982-12646 GCA_003140115.1 Actinomycetota bacterium
TCGAACTCGATGCCCTGGCCGATGCGGTTCGGGCCGCTGCCCAGGATGATCACCTTGGGTTTCTCGCCCAGGGGGACCTCGGTCTCGTCGTCATAGGTGGAGTACAGGTACGGGGTGCGGGCCGCGAACTCCGCGGCGCAGGTGTCCACCGCGTGGTACACCGGGCGCACACCGAGCCCCCAGCGGATCTCCCGGATCACCGTTTCGGTGATGCCGCGCAGCTCGGCGATCTGCGCGTCGGAAAACCCGGCCTGCTTGGCGGTCAGGAGCGTCCGCGCGTCTAGCGCGGGCGCGGCGGCGACCTGATCGGCGATGTGGTTGATGTACTGGATCTGCTCGATGAACCAGGGATCGATGCCAGTCACGCCGGTGACATCGGCCAGGCTGGCCCCGGCCCGCAGGGCCCGGTGGATGGTGCCCAGCCTTCCGTCGTGCGGGGTCGCGCAGTCACGCAGGAGGCCCGCCGCGTCGGCGGAGGGATCTGTATTCCAGCCGAACGGAGCGTGGTTACTCTCCAACGACCGGAGCGCTTTTTGCAGGGCCTCGGGGAAGTTCCGGCCGATGGCCATGGCCTCCCCCACGCTCTTCATGTGGGTGGTGAGCGTGGGGTCGGCGCCGGGGAACTTCTCGAACGCGAACCGCGGCACCTTGACCACCACGTAGT
>PLIQ01000627.1 GCA_003140115.1 Actinomycetota bacterium
ATCAAGGCCGAGATCGAGTCCGGGCGGGTCAAGCTCGATCCGTACGAACCCGAACTGATCCAGCCGTCCAGCATCGACGTCCGGCTGGACCGGTACTTCCGGGTCTTCGAGAACCACCGCTACCCGCACATCGACCCCGCGGTGGAACAGCCGGACCTGACCAGGCTGGTCGAGACCGACGGCGAAGACCCGTTCGTCCTGCACCCGAGCGAGTTCGTGCTGGCCTCCACCTACGAGGTCGTGACGCTTCCCGATGACGTCGCTGGGCGGCTGGAGGGCAAGTCGAGTTTGGGGCGGCTGGGCCTGCTCACGCATTCCACGGCGGGCTGGATCGATCCCGGGTTCTCCGGGCATGTGACGCTCGAGTTGTCCAACGTNNCCGGCCGAACACCCGTATGGCTCGCCCGTCTACGGCTCCAGGTATCAGGACCAGCGTGGTCCGACGCCATCCCGCTCCTACCTGAACTTCTATCGCACCAAGGTCTAGGCCTGCCTGCTCAATACGATCTTGCCCTGGGCTTTGCGGTCGGCGATGGCCCGCAAGGCGCTGCGGGCGTCGGCGAACGGGTACGGCCGGACGGGAGGATCAGGCAGCGTTGCGGCCCGTCGCAGCTTAGCCAGCTGGGCCCACAGGGCGGCCACCGTGGCCGGCTGCTGCCCGAAAAACTCCCGGGAGGCAGCGCCCAGCACGCTGGTGTTGCCCAGCAGGAGCCGGTTCACCTTGACGGCGGGGATCTCGCCCTCGGTAAAGCCCAGCACCACGACCCGGCCTTCTGGCGCCAGCGAGCGGAGGCTGTCGGTCATCCGGTCCCCGCCGACCGGGTCGATGACGATGTCGACCGCCCGTTCCCCGATCAGGTCGCGCACCGCGGCCAGCCAGCCGTCGCTCAGGACGGCGTGGTGCGCACCGCACCGCAAGGCGAAGTCCTGCTTGGCCTCCTGGCTGACGACCGCGACGATGCGCAGCCCGAGAGCCCGCCCGAGCTGAATCGCGGCGGTCCCGACGCCTCCCGCCGCGCCGTGCACGAGCACCGTGTCCCCTGGTTGCGCCCGCGCCCGCCGGGTCAGCGCGAACAGCGCCGTCAGGTAGTTCAGGGGAAGGGCCGCGCCTGCCTGCAAGCTCATGCCGTCCGGCAACGGCAGCACCCTGGCCGCCGGGACGGACACGACCTCCTGCCAGCAGCCGTACTCGGCCAGCACCGCCACCCGCTGGCCCGCGGCCAGCCCGGCGCCGGGCGGAGCGGAGCGGACGACCCCGGCGGCGTCCATGCCGGGCGTGTACGGCAGGGGCACCTTCATCTGATAGGCGCCCCTGGTCTGCAGCAGGTCCGCGAACGACACGCCGGCCGCGGCGACGTCGATAAGCACGCCACCGTCGGCTGCTGGCTCCTCGGTTTCGACCCACTGAAGGTCATCGGGGCCGGTGAAGTCCNNCCGGCCGGTCGCCGGCCGGGGTGACCGAGCGGGCCAGGAGCTGGGCGACGTCGACGACCTCGAGGGTTTCCTTGGCCTCGCCGGAGGCCTTCTTGGCGGACACGGCGTCGCCCAGCATGACCAGGCAGTAGGGGCAGGCCGTGGAGATCGTGTCCGGGGACAGGGCCAGGGCCTCCTCGATCCGCTCGGTGTTGATGCGCTTGCCGATGCGTTCTTCCATCCACATCCGGGCGCCGCCCGCGCCGCAGCAGAAGCCGCGCTCCTTGCAGCGGTGCATCTCGGTGGCCTGCACGCCCGGGACGGCCTCCATGATCTCCCGGGGCGGGGTGAACACGCGGTTGTGCCGGCCCAGGAAGCAGGGGTCGTGGTAGGTGAGCTTCTCCTCGACGCGCACCGTGGGGGTGAGCTTGCCCTGCTCGACCAGGCGGGCCAGCAGCTGGGTGTGGTGGACGACCTCGTAGTTGCCGCCGAGCTGCGGGTACTCGTTCGCGATGGTGTTGAAGCAGTGCGGGCAGGACGCGACGATGGTCTTCGGCGCGGCTTCATTCAGGGTCTCGATGTTCTGCTGGGCCAGCATCGAGTACACGAACTCGTTGCCGATGCGCCGGGCCGGGTCACCGGTACAGGTCTCAGCCGGGCCGAGTACGGCGAACTTCACGCCCGCGGTGTGCAGCAGGGTGGCGATCGCCTTGGTGGTCTTGCGGGCCCGGTCCTCCAGCGCGCCGGCGCAGCCGACCCAGAACAGGTACTCCACATCGGGGTCGATCTTGCCGTCCACGANNACCTGGTGGCGGCGCATCCCGTCGATGTGGTCGATGTGCTCGATGTCGACCGGGCACTCCTCGACGCACGCTCCGCAGTTGGTGCAGGACCAGATCACATCGGGGTCGATGACGCCGCCGTCCTTGCCGACCAGGGGGCGTTCGGCCTCCTGCTTGACGGCGTCGGGCAGTTTCTCGCGTTCGGCGTCGGTCTTGGCCAGCATGGCGGGGGCGGTGGCGAAGGCGTGGTCGCGCAGGTCCAGGATGACCTGCTTGGGCGAGAGGGGCTTGCCGGTGATCCAGGCCGGGCACTGGGACTGGCACCGCCCGCACTCGGTGCAGGTGGCCATGTCCAGCAGGCCCTTCCAGGTGAAGTCCTCGATCTTGCCCAGGCCGAACACGTCGGTGTCGGGGTCGGCCTCCTCGAAGTCGAGCACCTTGCCGTTGCTGCGCATCGGCTCGAGGGCGCCGAGGGCGTTCGGGCGGCGGGAGAACAGGATGTTCAGCGGNNAGCGCGATGTGCAGGTGCTTGGAGTAGACCACGATGACGGCGAAGACCATGATCACACCGATCTGCGCCAGGATGAAGACCGCCTCGAGCACGCTGTTGACCCCGGAGCCCAGCGGACGCAGCCAGTGGCCGACGATCTGGGAGGCGAACGCGCCGTGCTTGTAGGGGAAGACGCCGGTGTTGATCTGCGCACCGCGGTAGAGCAGCAAGGTGGCGATGACCAGGAAGATCATGCCCAGGACGACCCACGCGGCAGTGGTGTGGGAGCCGAAGAACCGGGACCGGCGGCCTTCTTTATGGGGGTTGTTCCGGAGCCGGATCACGGTGAACGTGATGATGCCGGCCAGGACGCCGACGGCGAACAGGTCCTCGATGAAGCCGATCGCGGGCCAGTGGCCGATGCCCGGGATGGCGAAGGTGCGGGAGAACAGGTCGCCGTAGGCTTCGATGATCGTGAGCACCAGCACGATGAAGCCCCAGAACGTGGCGGCATGCGCCGCGCCCGGGATCGACCACTGGAGCAGCTTGCGCTGGCCGATCACCTCGGTGGCCTGCGTCTCGAGATCCCGGCCCAGGTGGGCCCGCGCGGCCTCGATCCGGTCGGGGGCGGGCTGCCCGCTGAGCGCCAGCGACTTGAGCCACCACAGCCGGCGCCCGGCGACCGCGAGCGCCGCGACGGTCAGGACCAAGCCGACGACAATGCGCAGGACCACGCGAACCTCCTGAAATAATTGGAAGCTCAAGCGTAGCCGTGCGGAGCGCCGACACCATGATCACGTGCCCAAACGGCGCGGCCGTAGGTGCGTAAGAGTATTCCGGCGGGGACGGGAATCATCCGGGACCCCGAGAAGTTGAGCCTATATGACTCAAGTCATTTGACGGCGAAAGCCGCTGCTGGCAAGCTTGAGCCCGGATTACTCAACTTCAACACACACAAGGACTGCTCATGGCACGTGCGGTAGGGATTGACCTGGGGACGACCAACTCTGTCGTCGCCATCCTGGAGGGCGGCGAGCCCACGGTCATCGCCAACGCCGAAGGCTCACGGACGACTCCGTCCGTCGTGGCCTTCGCCAAGAACGCGGAGGTACTCGTCGGTGAGGTGGCCAAGCGGCAGGCCGTCACCAACGTCGACCGGACCATCCGTTCGGTCAAGCGTCACATGGGTACCGACTGGTCCGTCAACATCGACGGCAAGAAATTCAGTCCCCAGCAGATCAGCGCGTTCGTGCTGCAGAAGCTGAAGAGGGACGCGGANNCTGCGCATCATCAACGAGCCCACCGCTGCCGCGCTGGCCTACCACCTGGAGAAGGAGGGCGAGGCCACCATCTTGGTCTTCGACCTGGGCGGCGGCACGTTCGACGTGTCCCTGCTTGAGGTCGGCGAGGGCGTGGTCGAGGTCAAGGCCACCAACGGCGACAACCATCTCGGTGGTGACGACTGGGACCAGCGGATCGTCGACTGGCTGGTCAAGGACTTCAAGAACGGGTACGGCATCGACCTGTCCAAGGACAAGATGGCGCTGCAGCGGCTGCGTGAGGCCGCGGAGAAGGCCAAGATCGAGCTGTCCCAGTCGATGGAGTCGCAGATCAACCTGCCGTACATCTCCCACTCGGCCGACGGCCCGCTGCACCTGGACGCCAAGCTGACCCGCGCGGAGTTCCAGCGGCTGACCTCCGACCTGCTCGACCGGTGCAAGGGCCCGTTCCAGCAGGTCATCAAGGACGCCGGGATCAAGCTCGACGACATCCACCACGTGGTGCTGGTCGGCGGGTCCACCCGGATGCCCGCGGTGGTCGACCTGGTCAAGTCGCTGACCGACGGCAAGGAGCCGAACAAGGGCGTGAACCCCGACGAGGTCGTCGCGGTCGGCGCCTGCCTCCAGGCCGGCGTGCTCAAGGGCGAGGTCAAGGACGTCCTGCTGCTCGACGTGACCCCGCTGTCGCTGGGCATCGAGACCAAGGGCGGCATCTTCACCAAGCTGATCGAGCGGAACACCACCATCCCGACCAAGCGGTCGGAGATCTTCACCACGGCCGAGGACAACCAGCCTTCGGTGCAGATCCAGGTGTTCCAGGGCGAGCGTGAGATCGCCGCGTACAACAAGAAGCTCGGGATGTTCGAGCTGGCCGGGATCGCGCCTTCACCGCGCGGGCTGCCGCAGATCGAGGTCACCTTCGACATCGACGCCAACGGCATCGTCAACGTCTCGGCGAAGGACCTGGGCACGGGCAAGCAGCAGTCGGTCCAGATCACCGGCGGGTCCGCGCTGCCCAAGGAAGACATCGAGAAGATGGTCCGGGACGCGGAGCAGTACGCCGAAGAGGACCGCAAGCGCCGCGAAGAGGCCGAGATCCGCAACCAGGCCGACACGCTGGTCTACAGCACCGAGAAGTTCCTCGGCGAGAACGAGGACAAGGTGCCGGACGACATCAAGTCCGAGGTCCGCGAGTCGCTGGCCGAGGTCAAGAAGGCGCTGGAGAGCAACGACACCGACGCGATCCGCTCGGCCACCGAGCAGGCCGCGCAGGTCAGCCAGAAGATGGGGACCGCCATCTACGCCCAGGCCCAGGCCGCTCAGCAGGCTCAGGCCTCGCAGTCCGGCTCGGCCGACGGCAGCACTGACACCCCGTCGACCGACGACGAGGTCGTCGAGGCAGAGATCGTGGACGAGGGCGGCGCTAGCGAGGGCGGAGCGGCCTGATGCCAGCATCCGAGGAGACGGGCTCCGGCCCGGTCATCCACGATCACCGGCGCATCGATCCGGTGACCGGGCAGGTTCGGGGCAAGCACGCGGCATCCACG
Source organism: Actinomycetota bacterium (assembly GCA_003140115.1). Next base: position 5,513 of record PLIQ01000627.1, read on the forward strand.
CCGGCCGGCACCACTGGTGCCGGCCGGCCGGCCGGGCCCGGCGCTACCGGAACCGGCTCGGCTGGAACCGGCTCGGCCGGGACCGGCTCCGGTTCTGCGGGCAGCGCCCCCGGGGCGACTGACGCCAAGAACGAGGCTGCGCAGGCCGAGACGGCCGGCGCGGCCGAGGTCCTGGAGGGAACCGTGGAGGACGCCCCCGCGGCGGGGCAGAAGGCGGGGCAGAAGCAGTCCGACGCCGAGGCGCGGCTCGCGGAGCGCACCGCCGACCTGCAGCGCCTGCAGGCCGAGTACGCCAACTACCGCAAGCGCGTGGACCGGGACCGGTCCGCCGTGCGCGAGCAGGCGGTCGCGAGCGTGCTGACCGGGCTGCTCCCGGTCCTGGACGCGATCGACCAGGCGCGCGAGCACGGCGAGCTGTCCGGCGGGTTCAAGTCCGTGGCCGAGTCACTGCAGTCGGCGGTGGGCAAGCTCGGCCTGGTGTCCTACGGCGAGAAGGGTGACCCCTTCGACCCGAAGATCCACGAGGCGCTGACCCACACCTATTCACCTGACGTCACCGAGGAGACGTGTGTCGAGATCTTCCAGCCCGGCTACAAGGTGGGCGACAAGATCCTGCGGCCGGCCCGGGTCGCGGTCGCCGAGCCGGCGACCGGCCCCGACGGCAGCAGCAACGAGACCGCGTGGTCCAGCGGTGAGGATGGTAACTAAACAGTCCAGGCAGGCGGGATGAGCACCAAGGACTACCTCGAGAAGGATTATTACAAGACTCTGGGGGTCGCCAAGACGGCGAAGCCCGCCGAGATCAAGACGGCGTACCGCAAGCTGGCCCGCAAGTACCACCCGGACTCCAACCAGGGCGACGCCAAGGCCGAGGAGCGCTTCAAGGAGATCTCCGAGGCTCACTCCGTGCTGTCGGATGAGAAGCGGCGCAAGGAGTACGACGACGCGCGCTCGATGTTCGGCGGCGGCTTCCGGGTCCCGACCGGAACCCGGCCGAACACCGGGGGCTTCGGCGGCTTCGACCTGAACGACATCTTCAGCGGGGCCGGGGACGCCGGCGGCCGCCTCGGCGATCTGTTCGGCGGGGTGTTCGGCGGCGGCAACCGGAACACGGCCCAGAACCGGCCGCGCCGGGGCGCCGACGTCGAGACCGAGACCACGCTGACCTTCGGCGACGCGCTCGAAGGCACCACGGTCGGGCTGCGGCTGACCGGGGAGGGCCCGTGCCCGACCTGTCGCGGCACCGGGGCCAAGGCCGGCACCGTGCCCCGGGTCTGCCCGACGTGCAACGGAACCGGCCAGTCGAGCCGGAACCAGGGGTCGTTCGGGATCTCGGAGCCGTGCAAGGAGTGCCGGGGCCGCGGCCTGGTGGTCGACGACCCGTGCCCGGAGTGCTCGGGCAGCGGCCGGGCGATGAGCTCGCGGACGATCCAGACCCGCATCCCGGCCGGGGTGGCCGACGGACAGCGGATCAAGATCACGGGCAAGGGCGCGCCCGGCGAGCGCGGCGGCCCGGCCGGCGACCTGTACGTCCGGGTGCACGT
>PLIQ01000508.1:0-2019 GCA_003140115.1 Actinomycetota bacterium
GCATGCGGCCGCGGCGGCGCAGGAACCGCTACCGGAGGTCCTGGAGGAGGCGCGGAAGGGCGCCGGGCAGTTCGCCGTCATCGTCGGCGACGTGGACGCGGTGTGCTCTGAGCTGGCCGGGCGCGGGGTGAGGCTGCTCAGCGGCCCGGCGGATCGTCCCTGGGGCATGCGGACGGTCACCTTCGCCGATCCGGGCGGCCACATCTGGGAGATCGCGCAGGAGATACCCGGCGACGCCAGCTGAGAACACACGCCAAGGGCCCGGGCTGCCCGGATGCCAGGGCCTCGGCAAAATCCGTTAGCACTTCATGATCGTCTGGAGGGGGCGGCTGGGCCGCCGGTCGTGATAGCGCAAAGCGGCGGCAATGCTGGTGGTTCCGGCCAGGCGCAGGATGGTGATGACCAGGTTGCGCAGGCTGGCCATGATGCGGGGTCCGCTGGCGGTGCGGACCTGGGAGCGGTCTTCGTCGAAGTCCAGGTCACGNNTGGGGTGGACGCGGGTGGTCCGGCCGCGGACACGGTCGATGTGGGCGCGGAGTTCGGCGAGTGCGCTGGGATCGGCGTGGATGATCCAGCGGTGCGGGTGCCGGGTTTCCTGGCGTCCGGTGATGCGTCCCTGGTTCAGCCATTTGCGGATGGTGCCGGTGGTCACGCCGAGTTCGGCCGCGAGCAGCGGCAGCCACCATTCGTGTTTTCCCGGTGCGTCGTCGGGGTGGGCGGGCAGGGGCGGGCGCCGGTGGGTGACGGGCGCTCCCGTACGGTGCAGGATCTGGGTGACGAGGCGGTGGCGGATCGGTCCGGCACCGCGGGCCGGGAGGAATCCTTCGGTGCTGAGCTGGTCGGCGATGCGCCCGGGATCCCAGCCCGCGCTGGCCAGTTCGGTGATCCTCTCGGCCAGATGGGGGTAGTAACTGAGGTCTTCGGACCGCTGGATCGGCCTGCGGATCACCTCGTGGGTCTGCTGTCCGCAGGCCCAGCTCACGGTGACGTCGACGAGTTCGCTACGGCCGCGGATCGCGATCGTGATCTCGTCGATGACGGCGCGGATGACTTCTTTGCGGTCGGCGTCGGTGGTGCTCGGCGCTGCCCACAANNCTGGGCGCGTTCCAGGCGCAGCCGCCAGATTTTCTCGATGCCGGCCCGGTCGGCGAGGATCTGCTCGGCGGCCCGCAGGCTGACCTCGGCGGCAGCAGGGACCAGCGCCGCGAGGACTTGACCAGTGACGAACACGTCCAGACAGCGCCCGGACAGGTGCTGACAGGCTGGCCCGCCGTACTCGGCGCGGGCGCCGGTGCAGTCGTAGCTGATCCGCGGGATGCCGTTATCGACGTGGTAGGTCACCGTCATCCGGCGGGCGCACCGGCCGCAGCGCAGCAGGCCGGCCAGCAGCGCCGGGCCGTGGCGGACCGCTCCGGGAGTGCCGGCGCGGGGGTCGTTGGCGGCGAGCCGGGCCAGGTTCGCCCGGTACTGCCCGACGCTGATGTAGGCCGGCAGCGCCCCTTCGATGCGGGCGAGCCACTGGTCCTCGGCGTAGCCGCGCAGCCCGGACCCCGGGTGCCCGGGGCGTTGCCGCATCGGATCGACCCGCCGCCGCCCGTAGGCGTAGATCCCCGCGTAGACCGGGCTGTGCAGCATGCAGGTGATCGTGGCGCGGGCCGGGCGCTTCCACACGACCTCGCCCTTGAGCGGGCCGGACCGCATCCGGATCCCCATCTCGATGCCCTGCTCCACGAGATAACGCATCACCCCCTGGACCGTGCCGATCTCAGCGAACTTCGCGAAGACCAGCCGCACCACGGCCTGGACCTGCTCGTCCGGATCGAACGTCGCCTCACCGGAGGGCCGGCGCGCATAGCCGGCTGGCAGCGCGATGGCCATCTCACCGCGGCGGGCCTTGCTGACCCGCCCGGCCTGCATCCGCTGCTTGATCAGATGAAGTTCGGCCGCCGACATCGTCCCCTTCAACCCCAGCAACAACCGGTCGTTGTACTGGACCGGGTCATAGACGCCGTCCAGATC
>PLIQ01000508.1:2170-6541 GCA_003140115.1 Actinomycetota bacterium
GGCCAAATTTTCCTCCTGGTGAGTACGTGGGCTGGGCGGTCGACTGGCGCCTTTACGCCACGACAAGCCTGTTCTGATGCGAGCGCAGGAGGCTGACCGAGCGGCTACGAGAGTAGGCCTTGTCACTGTATTGATAGGAGCTGCCCTCGCCGTCGCCCCACAGAAGATGTCAAGGGTCCTCCGCTTCGGCGACCACGCGAGAGCCGTACAAGTCGTGGGACTCGCCGACATGGCACTTGTCCCAGGCTTGTTTTCGCACAACGCAAGGGCAACTGGATGGCCGCCAGAGCGGCTTTGAATCTGCTGATCGCCGCCTACTGCACTCACCTCGCCCGCAAGGAAGATCTCCAGGGACCGAAGATTGGAGCCGTCGCCATGCTCATCGCGACCATCACCGACGCGCCCGCCATCTTGACGCTGCACGCTCACGACCGCAACTCTTAGGCCACTCCCGGCCCTTCGCCTCACGTAGCGCCCACCGCGGTTTCGTGACGGCAGATCATTCGGCAGAGGCTTCCTCGTCACCTAATTCAGTTCACATAAAGAACGGCACTCTGACCAGCCTCGGCAAAGCCCGAGGCTAGACGGCCAGAGAGGGGCCGGTGCCGCATCGGCCGGAAGCGGTGGCTTTCCCTTGGCTCTACGGAGAGGCTGGGCACGACTCGCGCCCAACCCAGGCCGGCATCCACCACCAAGTACCGGGATGTTCGTTGCTGGTGGTGGCTAGCAGCAGTTTCGTCGCGCAGGCATTTAGCCGTTAGGCTTCAACGTTCGGTACGCCGGGTCGTTCCGGCTTTGAGAAGGCATGGGCCATCCATTCTCGATAGTGCCGAAGCCCGCGGGGGCGATCGGGAATGAGAAATTACGAATAAACTCGCGATGGATGATCCGCCATTTACCGTTCCGGCGCTCGTATCGATCGATATATCGGCCCGAGTTCTGCGAGTTTATTTTAGGGTCGTCCCCTGGTATTTTCCAGTAGAACGAGAACTGGTACGTCTCGGCCAGTGCCTGATCTCCGTCGACTTCGGAAAGATGATTGCAGATATAATGCTGCTGGGCTGTATAGGGCTCCCAGGTCTTCACGTCGATTTCTAGATAGTCGCTGTACTGTCCCTTGAATACGGAATCAGCGGAGAGCGGGAAGACAGTAGTAGCGTCGGGCCAGAAGCAAGACTGAACGAGTTCTTTGTCGAATCGATCGACGCCGCGGGCGTATCGGCATATGAGTTCATAGATTTCTTGCTTGTCGATCAGCAGCTGCAGGCGCTTTTCATCTACCATTTCCTGATTCCTCTCACTACGATTAGAACTTTGTGTTTATCCGGTCGCCCGATAGGGGGGTGCGAGTGAGGCTGCCAGCTGCGCGTCGCTTAGGGGTTGGCCTTGGCCGAAGCGCGCGCCTAGACGGCCGGGTTGGGCAGCAGTGGGTCGTATTCGTGGGTCTCCTGCCCGGAATTGACAAGGTAGTGCCGCTTCGGTCCGGCCCAGCCGACCGACAGCGGAACAGTGAAATACAGGGCCAGGTCCATGGTTTTGAACAGCCAGGTGCCGTCCACGCGGACATAGTCCTCACTGTATTTCCCGGCAACGACGTAGGCGTCGGCGCGGACGCCGTAGCAGGCGTAAAGCATCCCCGTGCCGCTGGCGGTGTGCGGACCGGTCAAGTCCACGATGTGGCTGTGAAGGAACTGCTTCAACTGGGACTGACTGGTGCTCGTCTTCATCCCGGAGAATGCCGCCTGGATATTTTCGCGACCGACAATCGCATTTTGGTCGGGCATGAGGTAGCCGAGATTCAGCGAGGCATCAGCAGCGAACAGACTGCCGACCCGGTCGAAGTCTGTATCATTGACATAGGTGTGGTAACGGCTCTTCAGGGTGCGGATACTTTCGGTGTCCTCCAGGCGCTGGATTCGCGCCTCAAGGGGAAGGTTTTCAGGATTCATCGTTTCTCCTAAGGGGCTCCAGTCAGGGCTAGGGCTTTGCTTCTGTGCCAGCCGCCCGCAGGGTCCGCCGCAGGACGTCCGCCCAGTCGGTTGGTGCGGTGCCGAAACGCTGCTCCGCAGCCGAGGCATCGAGGATGTACGGACGTGTGAGCTGGTAGCTCAGCTGCGAGACCTCGCGCAGCAGTGGTGACACGACGCCGAGTGTTTTCAGGAGCGCCGGTACTGTAAACGGCCATTCTGGGTGAGGGAAAGTAGGCGGACACGCCGGCAACGTTGATGATGAAGCCGTGGGCGGCGCTCAGCATCTGCGGCATGAACGCTGCGGTCAGTTGAACCGGCGCCGCGGCGTCAACGGCGATCTCAGCGGCGTGGCGTTCGGGATCCGACTCGGCGAAAGGGCCGAATGTGCCGAACACGGCATTATTGATCAGGCTCGTGACCGCGACGCCTCGGTCGGCAACGGCCTCACGAAGCTCGCTTCCGGCAGCTGGGCGTGACAGGTCGAACGGGATCGTCTCGACCCGGACGCCGTACTGGCGGCGCAGGCCGTCGGCCGTCGATGCCAGTCGCTGAGCGCGCCGGGCGACGAGCACGAGGTTCGAGCCGCGTGCCGCGAGGGCCGCGGCGAAACTGGCTCCAATCCCCGAGCTCGCCCCGGTGAGGAGAACGGTCTGCGCGTGATAATCGATAGTCATAGAGCACAACCTTGCGGGCTTGAATCGGCGACGGGTGTATGCCGGGAATGCATAAGCGGTGGCGTCGGGCCCTGGCAGCTGGATGCGGAACGGGGCAGGTCCCCTTCAAGCCGGCCGCTATGGCTTGTGCGCGACTTTGCCGTGGACTTGGACGTGGCCGCTCCGCTGCAGCATCGCTGCGTCGCGATACGCTCCGGCCGGCCGGCCGGGCCTCGTAAATCGAGACCGAAGTGCGCTTGTCGAAGATCAGCGGCTCGCGCGGACATCTGCGATGACACCAGCCGGATCATCGGTACTGCCTGCGCCCGCGCCGGCTCTTCACCGCCGTGAAGAGCCGGCGGCAGGTCGCCGCTGGGCGTGTCCGCGATGCACCGTTCTCTTCCGCTCAGCACTGAAGGTCACAGCTGGCAACCGCCGCCGTCCACGGAGGCGCGGTCACAGCGTGACCACGACCTTGCCGTGGACGTGGCGTCCGGCCTGGAGGGTGACGGCGTCGCGGATCTTCTCGACCGGGAAGACCGCGGCGATCGGCACGGTGAGCTGGCCGGCCTGGATCGCAGTGGTGATCCGCTCCGGGGCATCCGGCCCCGCGTCGGCGGCGCCGGTGGGTCGTACGCCGCCGGGAGGGTTGGGGCCCGCGGCGACCGTGGAGATCCGCTCGGGCGGCACGCCGAGCGCCAGCGCAGCTTCGGCCGTCTCCGTGCCGAACAGGTCCGTCGCCGCGGTCACCCCGCCGGGAGCCAGTGCCCGTACCCGGTCCGCGAGTCCGGGGCCGTAGGCCACGGGCTCGGCGCCGAGCTGCCGCAGGAACTCAAACGTGCCCTCCGAGGCGGTGCCGATCACGGCGGCGCCGGCGAGCCTGGCGAGCTGCACGGCGAACACGCCTACGCCGCCTGCCGCGCCGCCGATCAGCACGGTGTCGCCGGGCCGCAGGCCGATCGCCGCCACGGCGGCGGCGGCGGTGAAGCCGGCCACCGGAAGCGTGCTCGCCACCTCGTCGCCGATGCCGTCCGGGGTATGGAAGAGCGCACCGGGCACCTTGACGACCACGAAGTCGGCGGCGGCCCGGCCCAGCGCGCCGCCGTAGACGCGGTCGCCCGCGGCGAAGCCCGCGGCGCCGTCGCCGGCCTCATCGACCACGCCGGCGAAGTCGGACCCGAAGCCGGCCGGCACGGTGATGCCGAACCGCGCCGCCGCCTCCGGCCTGGCGGAGATGCCCCAGTCCATCGGGTTCAGGCCGGCGGCGGTCACGCGGACGCGGACCTCACCGGGGCCGGCGTGCGGCTCCGGAACCTCTCGCAACTCCAGGACCTCGGGACCTCCGAAGGTCTCGTAGATGACAGCTCGGCTCATGGCGGACCTCCAGCAGGCGAAGTGATGTGACTTGGTGCCATCAGTGTACACGAGTGACGGGACCAGGTGCCGTACACTGTTCTCATGGCCCGCTGGCAACCGAACGCATCAGAGCGGCTAGCTCTAGCCGCCCTCGAACTGTTCGCGGAGCGGGGCTATGAAAACACGACGGTCATCGACATCGCGCAGCGCGCCGGGCTGACCAAGAGCACCTTCTTCCGGCACTTCGCCGACAAGCGGGAAGTGCTTTTCGGCGACGGCACGATGACCGGGATAGTCGCCGGTGCGATAGCCGAAGCGCCGGCCACTGCCACCCCGCTGGAAGCGGTGGCTCATGCCCTGGACGCGGCCGGGAGGCAGGCTTTCACGCTCGC
>PLIQ01000369.1 GCA_003140115.1 Actinomycetota bacterium
GCCATGCCCCCGGTAGCGAGGCCCGGACCGGCTTGCTGCTCTCCGCGCTGCCGCTCGGGTTCGGCCTGGCCGCGCTGTTCGGCGACGCGGCGCTGCCCCGGGCCTGGACCGATAGCCAGCGCGGCTTCGCGGGTGCCATCGTGACCTGTGCGGTCATGGGCACGTCGGTCTTCGTGCCGGTGACGGCGCTGACCGTGGTCCCGCAACTCGCGCTGGCCGGCCTGGGCCTCGGCCTGTTCGTGCCCGCCAACAACACGGTCATCATGCGCACTACCGTCGACTCGTCTGCCTCCCTGCTCGGCGGCCTGGTCAGCATGGCCCGAGGGATCGGCACGACCCTCGGCATCTCCCTCATGGCGCTCGCGCTACACCTGGCCGGCGCTGGTCACGGGTACGCTGGGTCAACGCAGGCGCGGCCTGCGTTCATCGTGCTCGCCGTCGTCGCCGCGGCTGCGGCAGCGCTCGCGCTGGCTGGCCGCGCGCAGGCGCGGGGACCGGTCGGACGTCCCAGGGAGGCGGACCCGTCAGGTGGCTTCAGCTGAGGGCAACGTAGCCCAGGACCTGCTCGGGCACGAGCAGATCGGCCCCGAGCTGGCCGACATCGTGTCCCGCCTGCGCCGGGCCATGCGACGCGCCGCGCGAGCCGCTGACCCCGCTCTGGAGCTGTCCGTGGCCCAGCTCGAACTGCTGTCATGCATGGCCGAGCACCCCGGAATCCGGCCGAGCCAGCTGGCCCGGATGCTGCGGCTCGCGCCCAGTTCGGTGGCTACCCTGCTCAGCGGCCTCCAGACGGCCGGCTACGTGACCCGGACGCCCGGCGGTCCGGGCGCGGACGGAACCGGTGACCGCCGTACCGTCACGCTGGACCTATCGGACCAGGGGGCGGCGGCAGTGAGCGGCTGGCACCGGGTGAACGAGGCGATCATCCAGACCGCGCTCGCCGCGCTTCCGCAGCGAGACCGGGCCGCGCTGCGCGACGCCGCCCCCGCCCTGCGCGACCTGACCTCCTCGATCGACGCCCAGGCCGACTAAGCCCGGCCTCACCCCGGCGGAAGGATCAGCGGGTGTGCGGCGCGGCCGGCTCGGTGGCCGGTGCGCTGGCCGCGCCCGGCGGCTGGTGGGCCCGGCCCAGCTTGGAGGGCCACCAGTTCCACCGGCCCAGCAGCACAACCGTGCACGGGACCAGGATGGTGCGGACGACGAACGTGTCCATCAGTATGCCCAGGGCCAGCCCGACGCCGACGTCGACGATCTGGCTGCCACCGGACTGACGCCCGCCGACCAGCGCGAACACCGAGAACGTCCCGGCGAGCACCAGGCCGGCCGAGGTCACTGTGGTGCCGGTAGCGCCCACTGCCCGGCTGACTGCCTCGCGTAGCGGAAAATTCTGAGCCTCCTCCCGGATCCGGCTCATCACCAAGATGTTGTAGTCCTCACCCAGCGCGAGCAAGAAGATGAACATCAAGAACGGGAGGATGAAGGTCAGGCCGCTCTCTCCGCCGAGCTTGATGAACAGCAGGGCGGACAGGCCCAGGGCGGCGAAGAACGACAGCGCGACCGAAGCGATCAAGTACAGCGGCGCCACCAGCGAACGGATGACCAGGCAGAGCAGCAGGCCGATCACGATGATCGCGACCGGGAAGACGCGTACCAAGTCGCTGTCGGAGATATGGCTGATGTCGTAGAACGCGGGTGCCTCGCCAGCCACCCCGTAGGCAGTTGCGCCCAGGGTCTTGGCCACCGCGGCGGCCTCGGTCCGGATCGAGGGCACCGCGTTCAGCGCGGCGGTGGTCGACGGGTCGCCCGCCTTCAGACCGGTCTCGAACTGGATCGTCTTGCCGTCCGGGCTGACGTACTGCGCGGTGGCCCGGTAGACCTCGTAGCTTTGGAGCGGCACCTTGCTGTTCGCCGGCGGCACGCTCGGCAGGGCCGCGGGATTGCCGAGGGCCGTGTGCAACGCCTGGTACTGGGCTTGGGTCAGCGTGACGCCCGCCGGGTTCAGCGGCCCGGTGACGCCGGTGAACAGGCTGCTCGCGGCCAGCTGACTAGTGGCCGCGGCCACCGCCGCGGGGTCCGCCCAGACAGGCTGGGACAGCTTGTAGACCAGGTTCGTCGGGTTGGCCGAGCTGGACGGGAAGTGCTTGGCCAGCAGCGCCTGGCCCGCCGCGGAGTCGCTCCCGGCCGGCGCGCTGATCGAGCCGCCGAACCCGCCGGGCTGGTAGCTTGCCACCCCGATCGCGAGCGCGCCGAAGACGACGACGCCGATGACCAGCGGTATCGCCGGCCTGCGCACGAGCCGGGTCGCGATCCGTCCCCACAGGCCCGCCTTGCCGGTACCCGCCTTGGTCTTGCTCGGCCAGAACGCGGCCCGGCCGAACACCGCCAGCAGCGCGGGCAGCAGCGTGAGCCCGGCCAGCAGCATGGTGCCGATCCCGATGGCTAGCGGGATGCCGAGCTCGGAGTAGATCTGGAAGGTGGCGACGAGCAGCGACAGCAGCGCGGCAATGACGGTCAAGGCGGAGAACGTGATCGTCTCGCCGACCCGCATGACCGCCGCGCGCACCGCGTCCTTGGGATCCGCCCCCTCGCGCATGTTCTCGCGCACGCGGAACACCAGGAACAGCCCGTAGTCCGTGCCCGCGCCGAGCACCAGCACGATCAGCAGCAGCTGGGCGATGACGGAGACCTTCAGGCCGGCGTGCGCCGCCTCACCGACCAGCGGCCCGGCGATGGCCACGGCGAAGAACGCGGGTATCAGCGTGATCAGAGGGGCCAGCAATGACCGGAAGATCAGCAGCAACAGGATCAGGATGAAGATCACGGAGACGCCTTCGACCTGATTCCCCGTGTTGCCCGACTTGGTCTGCTGGTCGACGTTGATCGCGATCTGGCCGGCCAGGTGTACCTGCAGCCCGGCCGGGGCCGCTGCCGTCACGATCTGCGCGCGGATGTTCTTGATCAGCGTGGTCTGGTCCGGCTGGCTGGCCTGGTTGACGTCGGACAGCACCTGCAGTTGCTCGGCCTGCTGGTCGGCTGACCGGCCCAGGTCGCGCACGGAGACGACGGTCGGCACCGTCGCCAGGTCGTGCTGCAGCGTGGCCAGCCAGGTGGTGTCGGATGCGCTCAGGGTGCCCTGGCTGACCGCCGCGACCACCTGTACCGGGACCAGGTTGGTGGCCCCGAACGGCGCCGCGAGCTCGGCGGCCTGCTCGCTGGGCGCGCTGGCGGGCAGGAAGGCACTGTTGTTACCTTGGGTGACACTGGACAGTGACGGCAGGAAGTGCGGCACAGCGAAGGCCGCGATCAGCCAGGCCGCGATAACGAACCAGCGGAACTTGACGGCGAACGCGCCGATTCCCCCGAAGATGGCGTGAATGCGCACCCGGACAGCATATTGGGTGTCGCCTGTGCTCCCGCTGGGAGGTCGGCCCGGAGCCAGCGCCTCACTTCGTTACGACACGCTAAGGAGCCATGACGTACGGCGCGCCCGGCCGTAAGCTTCCCTCTGTGAGCGACTAAGGGGTTGAGGGAAATGCGTCATCTGATCGGTGTGGCCCTGGCTATCGTCATGGCCGCCGTGGTGTTCTTCGCAGGCTCCTGGGGTTACCTCAAGCTGCTCGCCGGACCGGCCAACCGCGTGCTGCCGGCCGGCGGAGGCTCCCTCATCCACGACCACGCCGTCCTGGAGGGGTTCGGCGCACTGCTCGCCGTCGGCCTGCTGGCCGGGCTCCTGATGGCCTTGCCGGTCATCTCCCCGCTCGCGTCCGGCCTGCCCGGCCTGGCCCTGCTCGGCTGGACCGGGCTGTACCTGTTCAACGTGCGGCGCGCGGTCCAGTACATCCCCCTGAAGTCACAGACCTANNCTGGCCCTGGCCGGCCTGGCCATGATCATCCCGTTGTTCGTCCCGTCCCGGTGGCGGAGCCGGCGCGTCGTCACGGCGGCTGCGCCTTACGAGGCGACCCCGGGCGACTATCCGGACCTAGGGACCACCCAGACCATCGGGGGCGGCGGCCTGCTGACCGACTGGGCCGAGACCAGGCCGCAGCCCCGGGCGGAGCCAGGGTCGGCGCAGGCGCCCTGGGGCCCCGCGGATCCCGGGAACCCGGGCAGCACCTCCGGTTACAGCTGATCGGTCAGTCGCGGCACCCCCCGTCGCGCGAAGCCACCAGTTTCTTCGCCTCGGCCCAGGTGAATACGGCGTCTTAGGCGGCGTGGAACTGCTCGGCTTCGGTCGAGCCGGCCAGGGCCACCGTCTCGGCGTTGGGGGAGATCGCTGAGGTAACCAGGTCGAAGTAGCCGGTCCCCGCCTCGCGCTGGTGCCGGGTCGCGGTGTAGCCGTGCTTCTCGGCCGCGAACTCCGCCTCCTGGAGCTTGACGTAGGCGGGCATGCCCTCCGTGGCGAAGCCGCTGGCCAGCTCGAACATGGAATGGTTGAGCGCGTGGAAGCCGGCCAGCGTGATGAACTGGAACCGGTAGCCCATCGCTGCGAGCTCCTTGCCGAACTTCGCGATCGTCGCCTCGTCCAGGTGCGCGCGCCAGTTNNTCCAGGTCGGGCATGGAGGTCTCCATCCAGATCAGGTCCGCGTACGGCGCGTAGGCCAGGCCCCGGGCGATGCACGGCTCGATCCCGTTCCGCACCCGGTAGAACCCCTCCGGGGTGCGTGTCCCGGTGAGGAACGGCCGGTCCCGCTCGTCCACGTCCGAGGTCAGCAGCGTGGCCGCGTCCGCGTCGGTGCGCGCGACCACCAGCGTCGGCACCCCGCACACGTCGGCGGCCAGCCGGGCCGCGTTCAGCGTCTTGACGTGCTGGCTGGTCGGGATGAGGACCTTCCCGCCCAGGTGACCGCACTTCTTCTCGGACGCGAGCTGGTCCTCCCAGTGCACCCCGGCCGCACCCGCCGCGATCATGGACTTCATCAGCTCATACGCGTTCAGCACGCCACCGAATCCGGCTTCGGCGTCGGCCACGATGGGGGCCAGCCAGTAAGGCGAGGTGCGCGTGTCGCCATCCGCCGACTCCGACCAGCTGATCTGGTCGGCGCGCAGCAGTGCGTTGTTGATCCTGCGCACCACCTGCGGCACCGAGTTGACCGGGTACAGGCTCTGGTCCGGGTAGGTCTGCCCGGCCAGGTTCGCATCGGCCGCCACCTGCCAGCCCGACAGGTAGATGGCCTTGAGGCCCGCCTTGACCTGCTGGACCGCCTGCATACCCGTGACCGCGCCGAGGGCCGTGACCGCGTCCTCGGCTTCCAGCAGCTGGCGGAGACGTTCGGCGCCGAGCCTGGCCAGCGTGTACTCCTCCTGGACCGTGCCGCGCAGCCGGATGACGTCCTCGGCCGAATAGGTCCGTGAGGTGTCCTTCCACCGGGCGTCGGTGGCCCACTCCGCGCTTAGCCTGGCCGCCTGCTGGCTGATCGTGTCCACTGTGGTGCCTTCCTGGAAATGCTGGGATCCCGGTTTCGGGCGGGATGCTTACCTCAGCGTGTCCGGTCAGCGCACAACAAGATAGAGGAGAAGGTCGTAAAAATTGTAGAATCTTTCCAAAGTAGCAAGATACAGTTAGCTTCACGATGAAAGATCGCCAGAATTTGGTCCAGACCGATGGTATAGACCTTGTAACCTTCGGCCAGAGGCTGCGTCATCTACGCCGGACCCGGGGCCTGACGCTCNNGCTCAGCTGGAGATCGCCCTGGCCGACGCGCAGCAGGATCTGTCCTACCGGCGCCTCGGCCTGCCGCAGCTCAAGATCGGCGCGCGGGTCCCCACCGACGTGCTCGAGCACTTGGTCGCGGTCGCGGCGGAACTGCGGGCCCAGGGGTCCAAGCCGACCGCCACCCCGGAAGAAGCGCGGGTCGCCAACGCGGCGCTGCGGGACGCCATGCGCGAGCAGGACAACTACTTCGAGGTCATAGAGCGCGAGGCGGCCGCCGCGCTCAGCGGCGGAGGGTACTCCGGTGGCGCGGTGACCCAGGGCATGCTGGTCTCGGTGGTGAGCCACCACGGCTTCACGGTCCGGTATATCCAGGACCTGCCGCGATCGGTGCGGTCGCTGACCGACCTGCGGAACCGGCGCATCTACGTCAAGCAGGANNCTGCGGCAGCGGGTGGAGGCGAACTACTTCGCCGCCGCGCTGCTGATGCCCGAGATCGCGGCGGTGCCGGTGCTCGACCAGGCGAAGAAAAACCGGGACCTCTCGGTCGAGGACCTGGTGGACCTGTTCTCGGTGTCATACGAGATGGCCGCGCACCGGTTCACCAACCTCGCCACNNCAGTGGTCGGGCCGCCAGGTGTTCGGTGCCGTCGACCGCTTCTCCGCGTACTACCAGTACTCAGACACCCCGTCCGGCAGCTACTTCTGCATCGCGCAGGTCGACGCGCGGGCCGACCACGGGTTCGCCATCACGTTCGGCGTGCCGTTCGAGCATTCCCGTTGGTTCCGCGGCCGCGAGGCGACGACCCGGAAACGCTCGGCCTGCCCCGATGGCGAGTGCTGCGCCCGGCCGCCGGCCGCGCTGGCCGAACGGTGGGAAGGCAATGCGTGGCCGTCGGCTCGCGCGCACTCGCACATCTTGTCCGCATTGCCGGCCGGCAGCTTCCCTGGCGTCGACGACGCCGACATCTACGAGTTCCTGGACCGGCACGCCGAGGACTAGGGCGGCTAAGACGATCGCTTGAGGTCGCTGCGGACCTCGGCGGCGATCTGGTGGATCTTCTGCTCGGTCTCCTGGAGCGAGGCCTCGGCCCGGTCTGTCCGCTCGGCGGCCCGCCGCTCGCGCCAGGTTGGCTTGGCGTGCGCCCGCGCCGTCCGCCTCGATCGCCCGAACCAGCTCACGATGCCACCTCTCCTTTTGCGCCGCTTTGCGGCCGTGGCATCACGCTACCCGCGCTGGGCCGTTCTATGTCACGGCTCGGCCGCCTGCCCGTCAGTCGTGCGGTGCGGTCGCGCCCTGGCTGATGTAGTAGCCGAGGCCGGGCACCCGGTAGATCAGGCCCTCGCCCGCCAGGACGCCCATGGCCTTGCCAACCGTCTGGCGGGAGTGACCGTGCTGGCGGCGCAGGACCGCGATCGACGGGAGCCGACTGCCCGGAGCCAGCGTCCCGCTGGCGATCTGGTCCCGAATGAGCGCGGCCAGCCGCATGTAAGCGCGCGGATCTGGCTGAGGGGCTGCGGTCATGTCCCGGATGGTACACGATTGCTATCGAAAGTAGTCGACTATTAACGGACAATCACGAATAACCCGACCTGAGAGCGAACGGGACCGGCGGAGTTGCGCCTTACTGCCCGCGGAATCTCCTGAGGGCGTCCTCGGTGGCCGGGGTGAAGAGGTTGACGAGGTTGCCGTCGGGATCACGCAACAAGATGGAGCGATTCCCCCAGGGCATGAGCGTCGGCTCCTGCACCCATTCGCTGACGAGAGGCTTCAGCCGCCGGTACTCGGCGTCGACGTCATCGACCGCGAATTCGATGATGGCAGTCTGGTTGCGTGCGGGCTGTGCCGCGTTGTTGAACAGTTCCGTCGTCTTAGTGTGGGCGAGGGCGAGGGTGCACGACGGGTACCGGAGCTCGGCGAAAACGGGCGCGAGCCAGTCCGCCGAGATTCCGGTTACCTTCTCGTAGAACTCCACCATGGCGTCGAGGCCGTCGGTGATGATTCGGACTGAGGCGAAGTCCATTGGCTGCTTCCTTCGTATCGGGGATTTGTGCTACGCTACGGTAGCGTAGCGAAAATGTCAACGCGGAAGGCGGTGCGCAAGTGGCGGAGGAGACTGACGGGAGCCGCGGCGGCGAGCGAGTTGCCCAGGTGCCCGGCGTCAGGGCAGCCGCCGACCCTCGTGTTGTTCTTTCGCGCGAGCGGGTACTGGCGGCGGCCCTGGACCTGCTGACCGAGTCCGGCCTGGGTGAACTCACCATCGACGACGTATCCAAGCGATCGGGCGTCGCGAAGACCACCATCTACCGGCACTGGCCGAACCGGGCGGCACTCGTCATCGACGCGTGCCTGAGGATGGACGACGGTGACCAGCCGCCGCCGGATACGGGTTCTCTCGAAGGCGACGTCAGCGTTTTCCTGAAGAACCTCGCCGGCCTGCTCGCCACGGCGCGATGGTCCTCGATCCTGCCCTCGATCGTCGACGCTGCAGAACATGAACCGACGTTCGCCGATATTCACAGCACGATCCAGCGCAGGCACGCCGCCCCCCTGCGAGCAGCCCTTGAACGAGCAGTCGTCCGCGGGGAGATCCAGCCGTCAGCTGACCTCAGTTCTGTCGTCGCCGCTCTCGTCGGGCCGCTCTTCTACCGCCGCTGGTTCTCCCGGGAGCCGATCGACGACAAGTTCGTGGACCTTATCGTTCGGGCCGTCCTCGCGGCGGTGCCCCGATAGCGTCGGCAACGGGGTCTAGCCACCGACGCGTCGGCGATCTGGCTCGCCGACCCGCCGCCTGGCTCACATCGCTACTAGGCACGGCTGGGGCACCAGGGCCGTTCGGCATAAATTTCCGCGAAGTACAGGCGGTCGCCTTCCCGCGGTCAGAGCCACAATGTTACTCTCGAGTAACTTACCGACGGGAGGACAGCGGCATGAGCGACGCGCCAGAGTCAGGCCCCGGGAGCCAGGCCTTCTCGCTGGATCTGGGGGAGGACCTGGCGCGGACGCGGGACTGGCTGCACGAGTTCGCGGCCTCGGTGATCCGGCCGGCCGGCGCGGAATGGGACGAGCGCGAGCAAACGCCGTGGCCGGTGCTCGAGGAGGCGGCCAAGATCGGGCTGTACTCGCTGGACTTCTACACCCAGCAGTACCTGGAGTCGTCCGGGCTCGGCATCCCGGTCGTGTTCGAGGAACTGTTCTGGGGTGACGCGGGCATCGGGATGTCGCTGGTCGGCAGCACGCTGGCAGCGCTGTCCGTGGTGGCCAACGGGACACCTGAGCAGGTCGGGGAGTGGTGCCCGCAGATGTTCGGCGGGCCGGGGGACGTGAAGCTGGGGGCGTTCTGCTCCTCGGAGCCGGAAGCGGGCAGCGACGTGGCCGCGATCAGGACGCGGGCCGTGTACGACGCGGTGTCCCGGGAGTGGGTGCTGAACGGGGTGAAGACCTGGGCCACCAACGGCGGCATCGCCGAGGTGCACGTGGTCGTGGCGTCGGTGGACTCGTCGCTCGGATCCCGCGGGCAGGCCAGCTTCGTCGTGCCGCCGGGCACGCCCGGGCTGTCCATGGGGCAGAAGTTCCGTAAGCACGGCATCCGGGCCTCGCACACCGCCGAGGTCGTGCTGTCCGACGTCCGGGTGCCGGAGCGGTGCGTGCTCGGCGGCCAGGACCGGCTCGAGGAGCGGCTGGCCCGGGTTCGGGAGGGCGGCCACGCGGGGGAGCAAGCCGCGATGAGGACGTTCGAGGCCTCCCGGCCGGGCGTGGCGGCCATGGCGGTGGGGATCGCGCGGGCGGCGGCGGAGTACGCCGCCGAGTACTCGACCAGCCGGGTCCAGTTCGGCCGGCCGATCGGGCAGAACCAGGCCGTCGCATTCATGCTGGCTGACATGGCGGCAGCCGTCGACGCGGCCCGCCTGCTGGCCTGGCGGGCGGCCTGGATGGCGCGGCAGGGACGGGCGTTCCGGCGGGCCGAGGGGTCGATGTCCAAGCTGGTCGCGGGGGAGACCGCGGTGCGGGTCACCGAGCAGGCCATCCAGATCCTCGGCGGGAACGGCTACACCCGGGAGTTCCCGGTGGAGCGCTGGCACCGGGACGCGAAGATCTTCACCATCTTCGAGGGCACCTCGGAGATCCAGCGCCTGATCATCGGCCGCGCCATAACCGGGCTTGACGTCCGATAGCTCTGAACTGCGGTTCACGGGGCCGGCGCACGGAAGACGGGTCGCCGAGGCATTCAAGGCCATCCTTACCAAGGACGCAGCCGGCGGACGCCCTGGTCGTATTTATGCGAGCGGCATTGCGGGGCTAGGAACCTATTCCCGTAGGGGGCACGGCGGCCCTCAATGCCGTCCTAGTCTGCGCCTTTGCTGTTTGCCCTGAGAGTGGTACACGTCGCTGCGGTGCTGGACCGTGATGATCTCGATGGCCCGGGAGTTGTCGTCGATCAAGTAGATCACCCGGTAATCGGCACGCCGGGCCTTGTGGGCAGGCGCGAGCGGCGGGTCGAGCGCTGCTCCGGCCCGGTAGGGATTGTCCCGCAGTGGCCCGGTGATGAACTCGAAGGTTGCCGCCGCAACCTTTTCGGGCAGGGTCTCGGAGAGGTCGCGCTTTGCCGTGCGGGAGTAGATGAGGTCATACGGCTGGCTGCCTTCAGCGTCATCCGCAGGAGAAGACGTTACGCACGCCCCGCCCGGCGCATGATCTCGGCCATCTCGTCGTGCCCGACCGTGCGGCCAGCCCGGAGGTCCGCGATGCCCTCGGCGATGGCGGCCATCTCCTCGGAGTCGGCCAGGGTCTCGATGGTCGCCCGCATGCCCTCGTAGTCCTCGTCGGAGAGGATGACGACCGCGGGAACGCCGTTGCGCGTCACCGAGATGCGGTCGTGCGTCGTGACGGCCGATTCAACCAGCTTGGAGAAGTGGATGCGGGCCTCGGCCAGCGGAAGGGTCGTCATGTACAGAATACTAGTGCATCATGCACCAAAATTCTAGTGCACGATTGAGGTGGTGCTCATCCCGCCATCATCGGGCTTGACGTCCGGTAGCTCTGAGCAGTTGCTTAGCCGAGCTTGAGCGGCACGTCCGCGTAAGGGTCCAGCGCGTAGGCGAGGGAGACACGGTGGTAGCCGTCCGCGATATCCCCGTCCGCGATGAGCACCGGGGACAGCTTCTCCCCGGCCAGCACCTTCTGCAGGTCTCTCAGCACGCCCGGGTCCGACAGCGACAGCGGGTCGCGCTTGGTAGCCCGCAAGATATCGTTGGCGCGGCGTTGGATGACCGGGACCTTCTTCAGCTTCGCCGACATCTCCTCGGCCCGGCTCTCCCCGTAGCGGATACTGAGGTAGCTGGAGGCTGCGGCGTAGTCGTGGTCGGCCACGTCCTTGCTCCACCGCAAATACTGGGCGGGTTCTCCGATAGCGGCCATTCGTCGTCCCCTCCTCGCGTTCTGCTACACCTTACGGCCTGTCCCGTGCCGGACCTAGCTCGGCACCACTGGCCTGGCACCGCGCTAGGGCTCGGCCGCGGAGAACCACGTCTCCGCAGGCCAAGCCGTTGGATGGGATAAGTGCCGTATGCGCGATAGTGGGGGCTGGTGCCGATCAGGTGAAGCCGACGTCAAGGATGAAGTGCCCGAGCCTCAGGTCGAGTTGTCCGCCGCCGGCCCAGTGGACGATGAACGCGAGCAGGATGATGGCCAAAATGACGACCACCAACCAGATGAAGAACATGATGATGCCCGGGACGGCGTACCCGCCTACCCTTCTCGTTCTTGCCATGGCCGTCAGCTACCCGCCGCCGTCCGATTTATTCCGCGGCCACGGCCAGGTGAAGGTCGTCCAGGCCTCAGAGGAACTGCCCCGGCGAGCTTTCCGTATCGCCGTTCCACACCACCGCCATGACGTCGCTCGGATCGATCACGGCCCATCCGCTCTCGCGCTCAAGGCGGACCAGGCCGTCCGGACGGATCTCGACGCCGGTCAGTTTCTTATTGTCAGCCGTGGCGAATCCGATCGGGCCGGTCCTGCTGACCACCATGAAAATCGAGCCACGCTTACCGATGAGAGGGCTGAGCAGGTCGCGGATCGTCTCGCCCGTCATGGATTACCACCTCCGGGTATCGCTAGGGAAAGCATGTCACGCCGGGGCCAGGGCGCCTCGATGAGGTGCTGCAGGTCCTCGCCGAACGGCCGGTCGTCATCGATCGGGGCGACGATGCCCGCCAGCCAGTCCAGCAGCGTCCGGACCGGGTCGGTCGGCGGGCGTCCGGAAATCCCGGACAGCGCCGCCGCCTGGTAGCCGGCCAGTAGCTCGCAGGCCGTGACCGCGCGGGCGTGGCGCAGCGCGGCGGCCAGCTTGTCGACGGCTTCCCAGGCGAACGACTGCACGTCCTCCTGGCCGCCGGAGGTCTCGATCAGGCCGACCGGGGTCGCGGTGGCCAGGCGCCGCATGGCGTGGACCTCCCCGGCGGCCCGCTTGTGGACCGGGGTCAGGCCGGCCTGCGGGCCGGGCTCCCGGGCCAGCTGCGCGGGCAGTCCGGTGACCGCGGGATCCAGCATCCGGTGGACCCGGGCCGCCGCCACCTCGGCCGCATGGCAGAACGCCGCGGTGAGCTGGTCGCAGTGCGCGGCCAGGTCGATGCCGTGGAACCCGGCGGTCCCGGTGAACTGCCCGTCCAGGAACGCGGGGGAGTCGGTGACCCCGGTCAGGGCGCGCCGCACCGCCGCCTCCAGCAGGTCGGCCGCCCGAACGACCTGGGTGAGCACCGGGCCGGCCACCCGGAACGACACCGGCGCCTGCAACGACCGTGGCGACGGGTCGTCGCCGATAGCCGCGCGGAGCCGGCCGAGGACCGTAGCGAGGAGGTCGTCACCGCGGGCGCAGGCCGCGCGGTAGGGATCGCGCGACGCGCGGACCGCGATGATGGACAGCGCCGCAGCCCCTTCCATGAGGGAGGTGAGCGCGGCCGCCTCGCCGAGCCGGAGCGCGGACAGGCCGGTCGCTCCGGGCACGCCCTGGATCAGCGCGATGCCCTCCTTCGGGCCCAGCGTGAACTCGCCGAGCCCGGCCTCGCGCAGCGCCTGACTTGCGGGGACCGGGGTTCCGTCTGGGCCGAGGACCTGACCGATGCCGGCCAGGGGTCCGAACGCGTGGGCCAGTTGCATGATCTCGCCCGCCGACCCGGCGCCGGTGCGGGGCACGGCTGGCACGAGGCCGCGATTCAGGAACTCGGCCAGTCGCTGGCACAGCTCGCCCGACACTGCGGCGTCGCCGGACAAGAACGTCAGCAGCCGGACCGCGAGGACCGCCCGGGCCTCGGGCGCCGTCAGCCACGGCGGACCGCCCGTCGCCCGGGCCAGCAGCAGGTTGCGTTGGTGCGAACGCTGCTGCTGGTCGGTCAGGCGCACCGAGGACAGCGCGCCCATTCCGGTGTTCACGCCGTACACCAGCCGCCCGTCGGCCAGCGCCCGGGTGGCCTGGGCGCGCTGGCGCCGCACCGTGGCCAGCAGCTCCGGCCCGATCCGGACGCCCTGCCCGTCGGCCACCGCCCGGATCAGCCCGAGGTCCGGCTGACCTGCCTCGGTGATCTCACCGGCGAGTGTCACGCGCGGTAGCGGAGCATCGTGCCGGCGTCCAGCTGCTCGGCCCGGCGCAAGATAGCCAGGCCCACCGCGATGTCGAGGATGGCCAGGCCGCGGTGCCAGAACAAGATCCGCTCGTCGTCGCGTTCCCGGCCGGGCCGCGCGCCGGTCACGATCTGGCCCAGCTCGGCGTGCAGCGACGCGGCTGACAGCCGGCCGGTGTCCACGTGACGGCGCAGCGCGCCGAACCGTCCCGACTGCGCCTCCCGCCAGTCGTCTACCACCACCTTGTCCATCACGTCGAGCAGATCGAGCTCTACGGCGCTGATCGTGCCGTAGGGGACGACGAAGGCGCCGGGCTTGACCCAGGCGGTGCGCAGCAGCGGCTCGGGATTGGTCAGCCTGGACGCCTCGACCAGGATGTCGGCGCCCTCGAAGACCTCCTCGGCGGAGGCGGTCACCCGGACGGGGGTGTCGGTGACCGCGGCCAGCTGGTGCGCGAAGGCCTCCCGGGACTCAGCCCGCCGGCTGGTGATCCGGATCTCGTCGAAGTCGAACAGCTCGTCCAGCAGCACCACGTTCCAGAACGCGGTACCGCGGGCGCCGACGTGGCCGAGTATCCGGGCGTCTGGCCGGGCCAGGTAGCGCGCCCCCACCGCGGTCATGGCGCCGGTCCGGCACGCGGTGATCAAGGTGGCATCCATGATCGACAGCGGCACGCCCGTCCGCGGGTCGTACAGCGTCAGCAGCCCGAGCTCGCTGGGCAGTCCGGCGGCGTAGTTGGCCACGAAGTCGCCCACCACCTTGATGCCGCTCACCCCGGGCACCGACAGGTGACCGCGGAGCACGTTGAAGTGACCGGCGCCGTCGTTGTCCGGGACCAGGTGCACCCTTGGCTCCACCACCACGCGCCCGTCACCGTGCGCACGTACCGCCTCTTGCACCGCGGCCAGGATGTCGGCGTTCGACAGGCGCAGGGCGTCGATGTCAGGTCCGGACAAGAAGCGGAGCCACAGTCCCCCAGCACTCTGATTAACCGTCACGTCAGCAACTTACGCGGCCAGCCGGGTTAGCCTGAAGGTAAGGCAGCCACTGATCCAGGGGGCACCGTGACCCACGCGACCTTGCGCGTCCACGTCGATCCGGACAAGTGCCAGGGACACAACCGCTGTTACAGCGTGTCCCCCGACCTGTTCGAACTGGACGACCTGGGCATCTCCAGTGAAGCCGGCGCGGGCCTGGTGCCCGCTGGCCTGGTCCGCCTGGCCCGCCTGGCGGTGGCCAACTGCCCGGAGCACGCGATCTCGCTGACCGAGGTGGCATCGTGAGCGACAGTCATCCCCGCGTCCACGACTTCGCCACCGACTTCGATCACACCGACCAGGCGTGGGTCGCCGATCCCTACCCGATCTGGGACGACCTGCGGCAGCGGTGCCCGGTAGCGCACAGCGACCGGTACGGCGGGGCGTGGCTGCCCGTCACCCACGACCTGGTGTCGGAGGTGGCCTACGATACCGAGCACTTCACCTCCCGTTCGGTCGTGGTCAGCGAGCGCCGGCCGGGTCCGGAGGACCTGCCCGCCCCCATCGGGGTGGCCCCGCCGATCAGCTCGGATCCGCCCTATCACGGCCTGGTGCGGCGGATGCTGCTGCCCGCCTTCACGCCCAAGCCAATCGCCGCCCTCGAGCCGTTCACCCGGGAACTGTGCCGCGAGCTGCTGGCGGCCACCGACGGCCGGGCCAGCTTCGACGCGGCCGTCGAGTACGCCCAGCACATCCCGGTGCGGGTCATCGTCAGGTTCCTCGGCTTCCCTCAGGAGGACGCCGACCTGTTCCGCGACTTCATCCACCTGATCCTCGAGGAGGTCGACCTGCCCGCCGAGGAGCGGGAGGAGAGGTTCGCCGCCGTCGACGCGTACATGGACGCGCAGATCGAAGACCACCTTGCCCGGCCCCGAGACGACCTCACCTCGTTCCTCCTCGCCGCCGAGATCGACGGGCACAAGCTGCCGGTGGAGCACGTCCGCGGCACGATGAGCCTGCTGATGATCGCCGGGATCGACACCACGTGGTCGGCCATCGGCGCCTCCCTCTGGCACCTGGCCCAGCACCCCGAGGACCGTCGCCGGCTGGCCACCGAGCCGGAGCTGATGGGCACCGCCCTGGAGGAACTGCTGCGTGCCTACGCGCCGGTCACGATGGCGCGCCTGGTCGCCACGGACTTCGACTTCCACGGCCACCCGTTCAAGGAGGGCGACTGGCTGCTGCTGCCGTTCCCGGCCGCGAACCGGGATCCGGCCGCCTTCGACCAGCCGGACCTGGTCCAGCTCGACCGGGCCCAGAACCGCCACGCCGCGTTCGGGCTGGGCCGGCATCGCTGCCTTGGATCCAACCTGGCCCGGATGGAGCTGCGGGTCGCGCTGCAGGAGTGGCTGGCCCGCTACCCGGACTTTGAGCTGTCCGACCCGGCCGCCGTCACCTGGTCCGCCGGGCAGGTGCGGGGGCCGCGCAGGCTCCCGCTGACGATCCGGGACCAGGGCCGCTGAAACCAGGGCCGTTCGGAAAGTAAGGACCGCCGTTCGGAAAGTAAGAGCCGTTCGGAAAGTACTGGCCGTTCGGAAAGTAGAGGTCTTTCCTTGGCCAGGACGGTCAGCAGTGTTACGGTCCTGGGCCCTTGCGGTGGCGCCGCGACCTGGCATGCTGGTCAGGTGACCGACCAGCCTCCGTCGCAGGGCCGCCTGGCCCGGTTGTTCAGGTATGCCGACGCGCGGCGCGTCCCGCTGCGAACCATCGTGGTCACGGTCGCGGTGGTGGCGGTCACCTACCTGGCCGGGCAGCTGATCTACCGGCTGCGGACCCTCGCGCTGGTGATCCTCGTGGCGGGGTTCGTCGCGCTGCTGCTCAACCCGCTCGTGGTCCTGCTACAGCGGCGGATCCCGCGCCGGGGTCTGGCGGTAACGATCGTCACCCTCGTGGCCTTTGTGGTCATCGCCCTCCTCGCTTACCAGTTCGGCAATCCGCTGGTCAA
>PLIQ01000503.1:0-266 GCA_003140115.1 Actinomycetota bacterium
GAGGCCCAGTCGCCCTGCGGGTCGGCATGGCACAGCGAGCCGACCAGCGTGCCCCGGTTGCGGACGATCGGGTCGGCGATCAGCGGGGCGGCCGACGCCATGGTCGGCTGGGTCGTCTTCAGCAGGTCCGAACGCTCCAGGTCGACGTGGCGGCATAGCGCGCCGATGCGCAGCGTGCCGTCCGGGTCGGCCCGGTGGTAGTCCAGGCCGGGCACGTTGTTGATGTCGACGACCAGCTCTGGTGAGGCGAAGCGCAGCTTCATCAG
>PLIQ01000503.1:274-36938 GCA_003140115.1 Actinomycetota bacterium
GGCTCGGATTCCGGATCGGGCACGGCCGTCGGGAGCGAGTCCTCCTCGGGATCCGGGCGGGGCCGCTGATGCGGCGGCCACGGTCCGGCGACCGGCTGGCCGGCCACCTTGAGGTAATCGATCAGCTCGGGCCAGGCCCACACGGTCGGGCTCTTCCCGGTCTTGGGAGCGTGCTCGATCAGCTCGTAGAGCCGCGGGTTACCGCGGCTGTGGCCGTCCGATTCGATTCGCATGCTGAGTACTCCCGGCACTGGACAGTACTGACGGCTAGCGGTCAGTTGTGACCGTCAACATGATCCACCGGCCCGGA
Source organism: Actinomycetota bacterium (assembly GCA_003140115.1). The sequence goes on from PLIQ01000503.1 coordinate 585, forward strand.
CCGTCCCGCAATGCACGAATAAGTTCTTGCTTAAGCGTGCTGCTTTCGGGCGTCTTGGCTGGTCTCAGCTCCAGATGGTGACGTAAACCGGGGGCCGGAACCGGGACGGCGGGACGCCGCCGGCCGGCGAGCGCATCAGGTGCATGGCTTCGGGTGTGCTCAGGTAACGGCGGAAGGAGCTGGCCGCCGTGCTCTGGTGCTGCCGCTCGAGCAGGGTCACGTGCCAGCAGGCGTCCACCCGGCAGCCGGGTTGGTCGACCCGGGACAGCTCACCCCGGCGCAACTGCTGGGCGACCAGGTGCTCGACCGCGGGTGCGACCCCCGTCCCGTCCGCGGCCGCGGCCCAGGCGGCGGTCTGGTTGGGGAAGACCCTGATCTGGTTCTCGGGGATGCCCAGGCCGGAGAGCATCTGGCCGATCTCGCTGTCCGGATCGGTACCGGAGGGATCTACGAACCACAGCCACTGGCGCGGACCACCGCGCAGCCGGGGCTGGCCGGCCGTCACGACCACCAGCCGGTACCGGAAGATCGGTTCGGTCACCAAGGTCAGGGCCGGGTCGTCCAGCAGCTTGCGCGGGTCGCAGCCGATGGCCACGTCGGCCAGCCGGTTCGCGATCAGGACGTTCATCTCCTTGGTCGCCGCGACGCCCGCCGAGACCTCGACCGAGCCGGCGAAGCGTTTGGTGAACGCCTCGGTCAGCGGGCTGACCATGAACTCGGCGACGGTGGAGCTGGACACCACCCGCAACTGCTCGGGGGCGCCCTGCGCGGCGCGGACCGCGGCATGGGCCTCGGCGCCGAGCACGACGATCTGCGAGGCGGTGGCGAGCAGCCGCGAGCCTCCGGCGGTCAGGGTCATGCCGACCGGCCCGCGGGTGACCAGCTGGTCACCAAGGTGCAACCGCAGCGCCGACAGGGCCTGGGAGACGGCCGATTCGCTGACGCCAAGCGCGTTGGCGGCGGCCGTCACCGAGCCGAGCCGGGCCACCAGGACGAACGCGTTCAGCTGGGTAAGCGTCATGGCATGATCATTATGCCTGCTCGGCGCGCTGGCGACGACATCGCCAATCCGGCCCGGCCCGCTACCGGACCGACCGGACGGCCGCGGCGGCCGCCTCACGCAGCCGCTCGCGCAGCGCCGCGCCGGCCGCGCGGTCGGTCTGCGCCTCCACGATCCGCAGGCCCGTACCCGGCAGCGCCTTGCCGAGGTCCTCGGGCTGGTCCAGACGCTGGTAGGGCAGGCCGAACGCGGCGGCCAGGTGATCCAGGCCGGCCCCGTGCGGCGTGCCGAAGAGCCGCTCGAACGAGCCGGTGAACGAGGCCTGCTCCAGCGTGGAGAAGATCCCGCCGCCGTCGTTGTTGACCACGACCAGGCACAGATCGGGTCGCGGCTCACTCGGCCCGAGGGCCAGGCCCGGCGCATCGTGCAGGAAGGCCAGGTCCCCGATCAGGGCGAACGCCGGGCCGCGGTGGGCCAGCGCGGCCCCGATCGCCGCCGACACGGTGCCGTCGATGCCGCTGGTCCCCCGGCTGGCCAGGACGCGGACGTCGGCGCGGGTTACCGCATGAACATCAATATCCCGAACGGGCATACTGCTTGCGGCCCACAAAAGTGCGTCCTCCGGGAGCCACAGGACCAGGTCCCGGGCCAATCGGGGCTCAGTCAGGCCATCTTCCTCGTCTAGGACGGCGTCGACCGCGCGCCGGGCCGCGTCGTCGGCCCGTCGCCACCCCTCCAGCCAGGGCGTCGTCCTGGCCGACGCGGCGAGCCGGATCCCGGAGGCGACGTCGGTGGCGGCCCGCTGCGGGTCCGCCCAGCGTCCCGGACCCTGCTCGATGACCACGTGCCGGGCGGCGGGCCCGGCCAGCAGGGCCGACTGGGGGCGGGACAGCCCCGGCCGCCCGGCCGACACGATGACATCGGGCCGGTGCGCCGCCATGAATTCCGGCGTCGCGAGCAGGTACTGGTACGCGGGCAACGCATTGGGCCCGCGCCTGGCCCCCGACGACGGCTCGGCGAGCAACGGCCAGCCGGCCTGCTCGGCCAGGTCCACCAGCGCTGCCGCGTCATAGTCACCGTCGCCGCAGATCACCACGCCGCGTTCGGTCCAGGGCAAATCGAGCTGACCCGCGCCGGTGCCACCCGGCTCGAAGCGGGTCCACGGCCTGGCGTCCGGACGCCCGTCCAGCGGCTCGGGCCAGTCGTGGTCCCCGGCGGCGCCGGGCCGGCCGTCGGGCGTGAGCGGATCGCGGAAGGCCAGGTTGAGGTGGACCGGCCCGGCGAACCCGCCCGCGCTGCCCGCCGCGTACCCCCAGCCCTGGCAGGCCAGCGAACGCCAGTAGGCCACCGCCCCGGCGCGCCGTTCGGGCACGCCGGCCTCGCAGAACCAGCGCACCGCGCTGCCGTACAGCTTGATCTGATCGATGGCCTGGTTGGCGCCGGTGCTGCTGAGCTCGGGGGGCCGGTCGGCGGTCAGCACCAGCAGCGGGACGCCGGACTCGTCGGCCTCGATCACGGCCGGGTGGAAGTTGGCCGCCGCCGTGCCCGAGGTACACAGCACCGCCACCGGCCGCCGGCTCGCCTTGGCCAGGCCCAGAGCGGTGAACGAGGCGGACCGCTCGTCGATCCGGACGTGCAGCCGCAGCCTGCCGCGCTGCTCTAGGTCACCGAACGCCATGGCCAGCGGGGTGCTCCGCGATCCCGGAGCGATGACCACCTCGCGCAGTCCGCACCGGACCAGCTCGTCGCAGAACGCCAGGCCGAACGCGGTGGACGGGTTCACCGGCGCAGCTCCTCGGCCAGCGGGGCCCACCGTGGCACCTCGCCGAGGAATTTCGTCGCGACCGCCGCCCGGTCCCGCCACGGCGCCGGGTCGGTCTCGAAGCGCGCCAGCTGGGCCGCGTCCACCGCGGGGCGGCGCACCGGCAGCTCGCCGGCCTCGGGCACCAGCGGGTCGGCGGTGACGTCGCCGGCCAGCAGTGACATGGTGGCCAGGCCGCACGCGTAGGGCAGTTCGGGCAGCGCGGCGGCCAGCGCCACCCCGGCGGCGAGCCCGACCGAGGTGTCGACCGCGCTGGATACCACCACGGGCAGGCCGCAGGCCTCGGCCACCGCCAGCGCGGCCTGGACGCCGCCCAGCGGCTGGACCTTCAGCACCACGATGTCGGCCGCGCCCGCGGCCCGGACCCGCAGCGGGTCCTCCGCGCGCCGGATAGACTCATCCGCCGCGATCGGAATATCGACTTTTCGACGTAGCTCGGCGAGCTCATCCAGGGTGGCGCAGGGCTGCTCGGCGTACTCGAGCCCGAAGGAGGCCAGCCGCCGCAGCATGCGTGCCGCCTGCCCGACCTCCCAGCCGCCGTTGGCATCGACCCGGATCCGGCCGGACGGGCCGAGCGCGTCGCGGACCGCCTCGACCCGCTCGATGTCCGCCGCCTCGGCCTGTCCCCGCTCGGCCACCTTGACCTTGGCCGTCCGGCAGCCTGAGGCGGCGACGATCCGCGCCGCCTGCTCGGGTCCGACAGCGGGCACCGTCACGTTCACCGCGATCCGGTCCCGGACCGGCGCGGGCCACGTCCCGGTCGCCGATTCCAGCGCGCTGGCCAGCCACCGCGCGCACTCCCGCGGCCCGTACTCGGCGAACGGCGAGAACTCCCCCCAGCCCGCCGGCCCCTCGATCAGCGCCCCCTCCCGCACGGTAACGCCCCTGAATTTCACCGGCATGGGGATGGCGAACGCCCGCAACCCCTGGAGCAGCCCGGCCCAGTCGGTCATGGGCACCCAGTGAGAATGGTCATACCCGCGCGAGAGTGGTCCTGGGTGTGGTCCTTCCCTGGTTCCGGGCCAGACGGCTGGCAGTCGGTCACTCGTAACCTCCTAAGGTCCGGGATCTAACCTTAACGATCGTGACGAACCGGTCTTTGCACGCGGTCCTGGTCGACCGGACGGGCCCGCGGCTGCTTGAGTTGCTGGCGGCGGCGCTCGACGGCAGCGGGCCGGCTATCGCCCCGCTGGACGCCGGTCTGCCCCAGGCCCGGCTGGCCGCACTGATCGAGGCGCTGGCCCCGGCCAGCGTGGAGGGGCCGGACGGTGTCACCACGGCCCGTTCGGGCCAAGCAGAGGGAGTGGCCGAAGATACGGTGGTCGTCGTCGGCACGTCGGGGTCCACCGGAGCGCCGAAGGGGGTCGAGCTCAGCGCCGCCGCGCTGTTGCACTCGGCGCGGGCGTCGCTGGCCAGGATCGGGGCCCGGCCAGGTGAGCGGTGGCTGTGCTGCCTGCCCGCCACGTACATCGCCGGGATCCAGGTCCTGGTACGTTCGCTGGTCAGCGGCACCGACCCGGTGCTGGCCGACCGCGCCGACGCGCAGACGGTCGCCGCCTCCGGATGTGCCCACGTCTCCCTGGTCCCGACTCAGCTCCGGCGATTGCTCGATGTCGATATATCGATAAGTCAGGATTTGTCGCATTCGCTGGCTGGGTTCCGGTCGGTACTGCTGGGCGGGGCCGCCGCGCCGACCGGCTTGCTGGAGGCGGCCCGGGCCGCCGGGGTGCCGGTCGTGACCACCTACGGGATGACCGAGACCTGCGGCGGGTGCGTCTACGACGGAGTCCCGTTGGATGGGGTGCAGGTCCGCATCGGCGACGATGAGAGCATCTGGATCGGCGGGCCGGTGCTGTTCTCCGGTTACCTCGGCGGGGCCAGGGCGCCCGGTGACGGGTGGCTACGGACGAGCGACCTGGGCCGGATGGATTCCGCGGGGCGACTGGTCGTGCGCGGCCGCGCGGACGACGTGATCAACACCGGCGGGGCCCTGGTGGTGCCCGGCGAGGTGGCGGCGGTGCTGCTCACGTATCCCGGCGTCCGGGACGCGGCGGTTCTGGGCGAGCCCGATCCGGAATGGGGCGAACGGGTCATAGCGGTCGTGGTGCCGGCCGACCCCGCCGACCCGCCGACCCTCGAATTGCTCCGTCTCCATGTGCAGGAGCGCCTGCCGCGTTACGCTGCTCCGAGCAGGGTCGCGGTGGTCGAGGCCGTTCCCATGCTGTCGAGCGGGAAGCACGACCTCCCCCGGCTCAGGCGAGAACTGCTACGGCGGGAACAAACTGAGGCGGAGAACGTTAATTATTAGTGCCCGGACAATGTGCTCCGCTGATGACTGCGCGGGGAAACGAAGGGTACTTGGTGGAAGCCCGTGAACGACGTATGGATCGCGTGCGTATTTAGGAGGAGGGAGGTGTCTCATGCCGCGGATCGCCATAGCGACCTCATCGGTCGTCGAAACGGATGAAGAGGCGAGCACGACCCGAGTGGATGACCTGATCCAGCGGGGACGTAGCCAGGGTCACCTGTCTCTTGCGGAGCTGAGGAGCGCCTTTGACCAGGCGGGTTTGACGCCTGCCGAGGGCCGGTCCATCCTGCGCGAGCTGGCCGAGTCCGGCGTGCGGCTGGCCAACGAGCTGGCTGACTCGGGCAAGGCCCGGTCGGTGCGCTCGGCTGCGGCCCCGGCCCGAGCCGTCAAGGATGCGGACGACGCCGACGCCGAATCCGGCGATGAAGGCGACGTGGACCTGGCGGACGCCGAGGTGGTGAGCCTCGAAGCGGAGGCCGCCGCGCTCACCGAGTCCGAGCGGCTGACCGAGGTCGACCTCGACGACCAGACGCCCGCGATGGGCGACTCGGTGCACACCTACCTGAAGTCGATCGGCCGGACTAGCCTGCTGACCGCCGAGCAGGAGGTGGACCTGGCCAAGCGCATCGAAGCAGGCCTGTTCGCCGAGCACAAGCTGGAAACCGCGACCGGGCTGGACGAGGCTTACCGGCGTGACCTCGAACTGATCGCCGAGGACGGGCGGCGCGCGAAGGCGCACATGCTCGAGGCGAACCTGCGCCTGGTCGTGTCGGTGGCCAAGAAGTACAGCGACCGGGGCCTGTCCCTGCTGGACGTGGTGCAGGAAGGCAACCTGGGCCTGATCCGGGCGGTCGAGAAGTTTGACTACACCAAGGGCTACAAGTTCTCCACCTACGCCATGTGGTGGATCCGGCAGGCCATCCAGCGCGGCTTCGCCGACTCGGCGCGGACCATCCGGCTGCCGGTGCACGTCCTGGAGATGCTCAGCAAGCTGAGCCGGGTCGAGCGTGACATGCACCAGCGCCTGGGCCGCGAGCCGACCCCGGAGGAGCTCGCCGTCGAGCTGGACCGGACGCCGGATCAGATCGAGGAGCTGCTGCGTACCAGCCGGCAGCCGATCAGCCTGGACTCCACCATCGGCGAGGACGGCGAGACCAGCATCGGCGACCTGATCGAGGACGTCGACGCACCCGAGGCCTCCGAGCTTGTCGACCGCCAGCTGATGGCTGAGCAGCTGCGTTCGGCGCTGGACGCGCTGACGCCGCGTGAGGCCACCATCATGGCGATGCGGTTCGGGCTGTATGACGGCAACCCGCACACGCTCGACGAGATCGGCCGCGCGCTCGGCCTGACCCGCGAGCGGATCAGGCAGCTCGAGAAGCAGTCGCTGTCCAAGCTGCGTCACCCGAGCCGCGCGCAGCCGCTGCTCGACTTCGCCAGCTGACCACTCCTCGTTACTTGCCTCCCGACCATGTGCCGGGCCCGACCTCCCGCCGGGCCCGGCACTCGGCTATTGCGGGGAAGTAACCTGGTACAGGTCGGTTCCCTCGGCCGAGACCGAGTGGGTCACCTGGCCGCGGCTGGCGAGCACCTCCAGGTGCGCGGCGGTCTCGTTGACCGCCAGGACCTGACTGAACAGGTCCAGGTCGGCGAACTCCCGGTGATGGCGGGTCCACTTGATCGCCTTCGCCACCTCAAACGCGGTGGCGTGGCCGGCCCGCACGGCGGTGAGGGTCTCGGCCAGGCGCGTGTCGTGGTGGGCCAGCAGCTCGTGGACGCGCTCGTGCGTGCTGCCGGTCACCGGCCCGTGGGCGGGCAGCAGCCGGGCATCGGGCATGGCGAGCATACGGGCCAGCGAGCCGAGGTAGTCGCTCAGGGCCATCCGGTTACCTGCCGCCTCGAAACCGATCGAGGGGGTGATGTGCGGCAGCACGTGGTCGCCCGCGAACATGAGCTGCGCCGCGGCGTCGTGGTAGACGAGGTGGCCGCGGGTATGCCCTGGCGTGTGCACCGCGCGGAGCGTACGCGTCCGCAGATCGAGGTCGATCCCGTCGGTGAGCCAGTGGTCCGGGTCCTCCCAGTCGACGATCGCGGGCGGCTGCCGGTTCTGCGCGGAAAAGCCGGTGACCAGCTCTAGCGCACCCAGCCGGCGCATGACATCGACGCCGAAGAACCCCTTCCCGTTGCCCTTGACCATCTCCCTGGTCGCGACCAGGTTGGCGCGCTCGTGCTCGCCCAGGCTGATGATGTTGTGGAACGTCTTACGCAGCTCGACCGCGAGGGAGTAGTGGTCGATGTGGACGTGGGTCACGAAGAAGTTGCGGACGTCGCCCAGCTCGTAGCCGAGCTGGCGCAGCGCCGCGGTGAGCTGCTCACGGGCCGGAACCAGGGCGATCCCGGCGTCGATGAGGTCGATCCCGGCGGGGTCGGCGATGGCGTAGACGTTGACCGCCCTGAGCCCGTCGATCGGCAGCGGCAGCGGAATCCGGTGCACGCCGCCGCCGAGATCCTCGACTCCGGGCTCGGTCCAGGCGTACCTGTCCGCCGTCGCATGGCTCATCGTGTCGCTGACCCTTCCCTCGGACCCAAGACCCGGCGAGCCCTGAGCTAACGCTAAATAACGATATCGGGCCGCGCCATGCTTCCCGGCGTCGCAATGCCTTCTGCCTTCCAGATCGTAGGTCCGGCCGGGAAGCCGCCGTCGGCCTGGGTCAGCATCAGCAGGCACCTTTCTATGCCGAGTTCGAAAATGACGTCCTCGTCGAAGCCGGGCCAGACCTTCCCGTCCCGTTCGGTCAGGACCTGACCGCGGACCACGCCGGCGGTCTGCGTGTCGGTCACCTCCCGGGCCCGGCCGGTGATCGCGAAACCGTCATCGTGCCTCGGCGGCGGGCATGTCTCGCTGTGCAGCGCGTACCGCCCGTCGCGGCGCAGGTCCTGTTGCTTGGGTCCGGCGCTGATCAGCAGGTGCAGCCCGGCCGGGCTGATGACGGGGCAGACCGGGTGCACCCGCGGCCCGCCGCCGGGCCGGATGGTGGCCAGGAAGGCCAGGCCGATGTCGTGCTGGTAGAACTGCCTACGGCCCGCGCCGGCCAGGGCGGACTGCTGCCGCTCGAATTCGCTCCAGGTGATCATGTCGCGGACGCTATCGGCGTATCGCTGACATCTGGTGTCACCGACTCGGGCTAGCCTGGACCGGTGCGCGCCGACCGGCTGCTGTCCTTGGTCCTGCTGCTGCAGGCGCGGGGCCACGCGACGGCCCAGGCGATCGCGGCCGAGCTCGAGGTGTCGGTCCGGACCGTCTACCGGGACCTGGAGGCCCTGGTCGCGGCGGGCGTGCCGATCCTTACCGAGTCCGGCCCCGGTGGCGGCTGCCGTCTCATGGAGGGCTACCGGTTCCCGCTGCGCGGGCTGCGGCCCGACGAGGCCGAGGCGCTGCTCATCCTCGGCGTGCCGGGCGTCCTGGGCGAGCTCGGGCTGGACGCGGCCCTGGACGCGGCGCAGCGCCAGATCCGAATCACCGCGGGGGGCGGAGCCGCGCTGGTCCACCTGGACATGCCGCGCTGGTTCGGCAGCCAGGAGGANNGCGGGCCTGTGGTACCTGGTGGCATCGCCCGCAGGCGGCGTTCATGACCGGCCCGGCATCCGGGTGTTCCGGATCGCGCGCATCGCCTCGGCCCGGCCGCTGGCCGAGCCGTTCGACCGTCCGGCCGGCTTCGAGCTGGCCACGTTCTGGCGGCAGTGGTCGGCCGAGTTCGAGGCCAGCCGGCCCTGGCTCCCGGTCGCGCTCCGGGCCTCGCCCCGGGCGCTGGCGTCCTTCGGCGAGATCTTCGGCCAGGCCGCGGGGCCACCGCTGGCGGCGGCGCTGCCCCCCGATGAGCACGGCTGGCGGGTGCTGACGCTGTCCTTCGAGCACGAACCGGCCGCCGTCCACCGGCTCGCTGGTTTCGGGGACCAGGTAGAGGTGCTGAGCCCGCCCTCGGTCCGGGCCGGGCTGGTGGCCACGGCCCGGCAGATCCTGGGACGCTACGATGCCGCAGACGGCTGATCGGAGAGGGCATGACAGGCGAACCGCTTGTGGGTGGTCCGGAGATAGTCGAGCTGAGCTCGGTCCCTGGCTTCGTGGTGTTCGACCTGCCCGGCGCGCCGGAGTCGGCCGGCGGCACCCGGCTGGCGCCGGATGTCAGCACGGCCGAGGTGGCGTTGCTGGCCCGGGCGATGACGTACAAGTTCGCCGCGCTGGGCGCGCAGACGGGCGGGGCCAAGGCGGGCGTACGCGGAGATCCGGCGGACCGCGCGGGCAAGGCGGTGCTGATGGCCCGGTTCTGCGCCGAGATCGCTCCACTGGCCGAGGCCGGCCGGCTGCTCACCGGGCCGGACATGGGCACGACCGAGGAGGATTTCGCGCCGTTGCGCAAGTACCGGGCCGCACCGGCCGCGATCGGCGCGGTCGTGGACGGCGTGCCGTTCGAGGACCTGCTGACCGGGTTCGGCGTGGCGGTGGCCGCCGAGGCGGCGCTGAGCGAGCGGTGGGGCGGCGGGTGGATCGGGCGTTCGGTGGCCATCGAGGGGTTCGGCAAGGTGGGCGGCGGGGTGGCGCGGGAGGTCACCCGCCGGGGCGGCCGGGTGGCCGCGGTGTCGACCGTGGCCGGGTGCCTGGCGGACCCGGCCGGGCTGGACGTCGAGCGGCTCCTCGCGCTGCGCCGCGCACACGGCGATGCCTGCGTCCGGCACTACGGGCTTCCAGCCGGGCCGGCCGGCGAGCTGTTCACCGCGGTGGACGCCGACGTCGTCGTCCCCGGTACCCGGCCCGGGGCGATCAGCGCCCGCAGCGCCGGATCGCTGCCGCCGGGCGTGCGGGTCATCGCGCCCGCCGCGAACGTGGCCTACACCGCGCTCGGGGCCGACGTGCTGGGTCAGCGCGGGATCGTGGCGCTGCCCGACTTCGTGTGCAATGCGGGCGCGGTCATCGGCTACCGGGCGGCGGTCGACGCGACCGCGGACCAGGTCCTGGCCGACGTCGAGGTCTCGATCACCGATCTCATCCGCGAGGCGCTTCGGCACCCGTCCGGCCCGCTGGCCGGGGCCTGCGAACGAGCCGGACAGTTCCTGCGCGGCTGGTGGGGCGAACCCCCGAGCCCGCCCTACGCACCCGAAGGCTGAGGTCGGCATGCAGACCTGGGAAGCGATCACGTCACGCCGTAACGTCCGGTCCTTTACCGACCGCCCGATACCAGCGGCCGACCTGGACCGGATCCTCGAGGCGGGCCGCCGGGCCCCGTCCTCGCAAAACTGGCAGCCGTGGGACTTCATCGTCGTCACCGACCGTGAGCAGCTCCGCGAGCTGGCCAAGGTCTGGCGCGGCGCCGGTCACGTTGCTGGCTCGGCCGCCACCATTGTGGTGATCGGACCCGCGGCCGACAACGAGTTCCACCGGGCCCAGCTCGACCTGGGCCAGGCGACAATGGCCATGCTGGTGGCCGCCGCCGACCTCGGCATCGGCAGTTGCCACGCCGGCGTGGCCGACCTGCCGCTGGCCCGCGAACTGCTGGGCTTTCCGCAGGACCGGCACTGGGCCTTCCTCATCTCGCTCGGCTATCCCGCTGACCGGCCCCTGGTCCCGGTCCGCAACCCGAACCGCCGACCGTTCAGCGAAGTCGTCCACCGCAGCCGCTGGTAAACCCGCTCCCGCCCCCCGCTCCCGCAGCCCGCTCCCGGAGAGCATGTACTACGGCACCATTGACCCGGAAACTAGCGCGCTCAGCGCTCACCGGTGCAGACCGTGGGGGTTTCTTGGGCCGAAGCGGTGCTTGGCGTGTAGGCGACGACGCAGTGAATTGAGCAGGACGACCGCCACCAGGGTAATCCCGGTGATCGCGAGCGGAGCAGGCATGCCGAGAATCAGGATCGCTAGCTGGAGCGCGGCCGCGCCGATGGCGCAGACCACTACCGCGGCGGCGGCGCAGAACAGTCCCCGTTGAAGCATTTCGCACCCCTTTGTGCGCTTTTTTTCCTATTGACAATTCAAGGCTAGGAATCAAGCGCTACGGGATCGTTACGGGGTACGCCACCACACGGGCCCGTGTGCTTTACGGGCCGTGAGCTGAGTCACAGGGCCGGATTCAAGCCGGCGGGTCGATTCGGGGGCCGGGGTCAGCCTCGGATTGGGACACCGTTCCGTCACAAATCCAACTCGACTCGCTACTGTGAGCTACTATGAGCGACGGCTTCCGACTCCCGTCGCAGGCCAGGCTTCGATGCACATGATCGATGTCATGAGCATTTGCACACTCAGATGCATTTGCATTTTGCTCTACAGGCTGCCCGGCGCAGACAGCGGACGCCTGACCATGGGTCCGGCCGCCCGGGGATTCTTTCCCACGAAATAAGAAGCAGGGAGAACGATGCAGTTCAACAACGGCATCCAGGCCGATCAGATCGTCTCCGCGGCCTGGCGCAAGAGCGCGGTCAGCAATCCCAACGGGAGCTGTGTCGAGGTCGCTGAGCTTCCCGACGGCGCGATCGCCGTCCGCAATTCCCGGCATCCTTCGGGTCCGGCGCTGATATACACACGGGCCGAGATCACCGCGTTCTTGACCGGGGTAAAAAACGGCGAGTTCGATGACTTGTACCCCGAACCCTTGTGGTAGTGTCACGTTATTACCCATAAGTTACTTATGGTCTTCCGACGATGCGGCAGCGCAATGGTATTGTGCTGCATGTGCATTCGCCGTTGCCGTTTGGTCTGCGGACGGCGGCACGGCGGTGGCCGGTCGGTCGTTAGGGCGAGCGGGCACTGGGCGTTAACCTACCGGCTCTCGGAGTGAGGATGAGCACGGACGGCGAGCCATCTGCCGACATATCGGGTCCCACCGTGCCGCGCATGATCCTCGGCAACCAGCTGCACCGCTTCCGCGAGGCGGCCGGCATCTCGCCGGACCGGGCGGGATACGAGATCCGGGCCTCCCGGTCCAAGATCAGCCGCATGGAGAATGGCCGCGTCGGGTTCAAGGAGCGTGACGTCGCCGATCTGCTGGACCTGTACGGAATCACCGACGAAGAGACCCGGGGCGGCCTGATGACGCTCGCCCGGCAGGCGAACGCCCCGGGCTGGTGGTCCAAGTACGGCGGCGACATCATGACCGACTGGTTCGAGGAGTATCTCGGGCTGGAGGCCGCCGCCTCGGTCATCCGCGCGTTCGAGCTGCAGTTCGTGCACGGTTTGTTCCAGACGGAGGCCTATGCCCGCGCCGTCACCCTGCTCGGCAACACCGTCGCGCCTGCCGAGGAAATCGACCGGCGGGTGAGCCTGCGGCTCAAGCGCCAGGATCTGCTTACCGGTCCCCGGCCCCCGCAGGTATGGGCGGTCCTGGACGAGGGGGCGCTGCGCCGCCCCTTCGGTGGCCGGGCGGTGATGCGCGGGCAGCTGAACCAGCTCATCGAGCTTTCCGAACTGCGTCACGTCACCATTCAGGCGGTGCCGTTCAGCCGGGGCGGGCACGCCGCGGCCGGCGGGTCGTTTAGCGTCCTGCGCTTCGGCGACGACGACGTGCCGGACGTGGTGTACATCGAACAGCTCACAAGCGCCCTGTACCTGGATAAACGCGAGGATGTCGATCATTACCTGGAGGTCATGAACCACCTGAGCACCGACGCTCTGACTCCCGCCGAGACCGCACAGTTCCTGGCCGAGATCATCAAGGAAACGTGAGGTCCAGACCCCGCTATCGAGGGATCCGCGGCCCCGCGGGCCGTCGGCCGTAAACCGTGACGGGATCAGGCCGCCGGATGCAGCCCGGGCAGCCGGTCGGTGGCGGCCACGGCGGCGACCACGCCGGCGGCGCACGCGGCCAGGCCGAGCTCGGGGATGGCCTTAGCCGCCAGGCCCAGCAGCGCGAGCAGGGCGACCCCGGCCACCCGGGGCCACGACACGTGGCCCCATACCACCCACTTGAACGCCGCGTGCCCGGCCAGGAACAGGCCCGGACCGCCGAGGATCATCCAGGCCGACGCCGTGCTCGCGGTGGCGCCCGGCTCGGACAGGACCTTCTGGTCGGCGGCCGCCACGACAATAATGCCCGCCACCATCACGGGATGGATCAGATGGTAGGCCGAACGACCCAGCCGGCCCGGATCGGCCGAGTGAGCGATCTTCTCGGCCGCGTCCTCGGCGCTCTGGTCGAAGTACAGCCACCACAGCGCCACCGAGCCCGCGAACGCGACCACGAAGGCCGCCACGTTCGCGGCCGCGACGGGCTTCTCGCTCAGGGTCGCCCCGATGATGACGATCGACTCGCCCAGCGCGATCAAGACGAACGCCTGGCAACGCTCGGCGAAGTGACCGCCCTCGATGGTCCAGTCCGAGGTGCGGGACCGGCCCAGGCCTGGCGTGTAGAAGCCGACCACCCCGCCCAGCAGGTCGACGCAGACCGCGCCGAGCCACAGCAGGGCCCGGGCGTTGCCGTGGGCCAGGCCGCCCGCGATGGCGAACGCGCTGCTGGCCACGCACCAGGCCAGGATGCGCTGGAAGTTGGCCTCCAGCGGGTGCCCGCGCAGCGCGATCATCATGAACACGGTGCGGCCGATCTGCTGAACCGCGTACGCCCCGCCGACCCACAGGCCCAGGTCTTCGAAGGCCCGCGGCAGTGACACCGACATGGCCAGGCTGGCCAGCATCAGCGCCACGAGCAGCAGGCGCACCGCCATCAGGTCCGGGTCGAGCCAGTTGGTGACCCAGGTCGTGTACGCCCAGACCAGCCAGACCATCAGCAGGAGCAGCCCGGCCCGCAGCGCGCCGCGCAGGTCGGCGTGGGCGAGCAGGTAATGCGACAGCTGGGTGATGGCGAAGACGTACACCAGGTCGAAGAACAGCTCGATGTTCGTGACCCGCTGCACGCCGGACCGGTGCCGCAGCAGTCCCGGCCGACGCGCCTCGGTAGTGCTGGCCAGGCTCACCAGGCGTAGTGCTCCGGCGCGGGGCGATAGCCGGGGAACAGCTCGTCGAGCCGCTTGAGCACGTCCTCATCCAGAGAGAGGGTCACCGCACGCTGCGCGTCATCGAGCTGGCCGAGGGTCCTCGGCCCGATGATCGGCCCGGTGACGCCGTCCTGGTGCAGCAGCCAGGCCAGCGCCACATTGGCTGGTTCCTCGCCGAGCTCCCCGCACAGGTCCTCGTAGCCCGCGATCTGCTCGCGGTACCGCTCCAGGGTCTGCCGGCCGCGCCCCGCCACGCGCCGGCGCCCCTCTCGCTCCTTGCGCAGCACGCCGCCGAGTATCCCGCCGTCCAGCGGGGACCACGGGATGACGCCGACGCCGTACTCAATCGCCGCGGGCAGCACCTCAAGCTCGATCTCTCTGACCAGCAGGTTATAGATGGACTGCTCGCTGACCAGCCCGAAGAAGCCACGCGCGGCCGCCGTGTCGTTAGCCTGGGCGATATGCCAGGCTGCGAAGTTCGACGAGCCGACATAGATGATCTTGCCCTGGGCGACGAGCACCTCCATCGCCTGCCAGATCTCGTCCCACATGGTGTCCCGGTCGACATGGTGCATCTGGTACAGGTCGATGTGGTCGGTGCGGAGCCGGCGCAGCGACGCGTCGCAGGCGCGCCGGATGTTCAGCGCGGAAAGCTTGCCCTCGTTGGGCCAGTCCCCCATGGCCCCGTACAGCTTGGTGGCCAGCACGGTCCGCTCCCGCCGGCCGCGGCCGCCCGCGAACCAGTCACCGATGATCTCCTCGGTCCAGCCCGAATGCGCTTCGTCGTCTTGGCCGACCTGCCCGGGCGGGGTGGTCGGCCCGCCGTAGCGGTTGGCGGTGTCGAAGAAGTTGATGCCGATCTCGTGGGCGTGATCCATGATCGCGTGCGCTTCGGCGGGCGGGGTCAGCGGCCCGAAGTTCATCGTGCCGAGGCACAGCCGGCTTACCGAAAGGCCCGAACGGCCCAGGTTGATGTATTCCATATTGCTAGCCTTTCACGGCGGCGCCGCGGTTCACCTGGCGGCGTAGCGGGCCTGGCGGTCCGCGGCCGTAACGTATTTTTGTGAACTCCAGTCACACGCCATGGCGAGCGCTGTGGAAGTACCTGGGCGGCACCTCGACGTCCCGGGCCGGCGACGAGATGACGGGTCCGGCGCTGCTGCTGCTCGGATTCGCGGTAACCGGCAGGCCGGCCGTCGGCTCCGCGCTGCTGGCGGGCTTGACTATCGCCGCGGCCGTGGGCGGCCCGGTGTTCGGTGCGCTGCTGGACCGCAGCCCGCGTCCGGACCGGGTGCTCGCCCTGACCCTGTCCGCCTACGCGCTGGGGGTCATCGCGGTCGCGGCCGCGGTGGGCCGGCTGCCGGTGCCGCTGGTGGTGCTGATCGCGGTGGCCGCCGGGCTGTTCAACCCGGCGGTGGCGGGCGGCTGGACCTCGCAGTTGCCGCGCATCGTGACCGGGCCTGAACTGGCCCGCGGCTTCGCGCTCGACGCGATGACCTACAGCGCGGCCAGCCTGGTCGGCCCGGCCCTGGCCGCCGTGATCGCCGCCGGGCTCGGCGCCCGGACGGCCGTCATCACCTCCGCGGCCCTGGTCGCCCTCGCCATTCCCGCGGCCCGCTCGCTGTCGCGTTACCCGCCGGGGCCGGCCAGCGGGCCGCGGTCGGCCCCGCACCGGCAGGTGGCCGCGGGATTCGCGGCCATCGTCACCCGGCGCCCGCTGCTGCGGGCCACCGCGACCTCCGTGCTGTCCTACGTCGGGATCGGGATGCTCCTGGTGTGCTGCCCCCTGCTCGGCGCGCAGCGGCTGGGCGGATCGGCCCGCGGCGCGCTGCTGATCAGCGCGATCGCGGCCGCCTCGCTCACCGCCAACTGGATCCTGGCCCGCCGGGCACCGCGTGGCCAGCCGGACGTCCGCGTGCTGGTCAGCACGCTGGTAATCGGGGTCAGCATGGCCGTGGCGGCGGCCGCGCCGGGCTGGCTTATCGTGCCGGCGGTCGCGCTGGGCGGGGTCGGGGAGGGACCGCAGCTGACNNGGCCGGTCGGTGACCGCCTGCCTGCTCATCGCGGCCGGGTTCGAGGCGTGTGCCGCGGCGGCCTACGCGCTGATCAGCCCGCCGCCGAAGGCGGCCAGACCAGCATCACGGTTGCGGTCGGCGGCACGAACCGGCCCGCAGACGGATACCACGGCCCGTTCGGAAGGAGGCCCGCAGACGGGTACCACGGCCCGTTCGGAAGAAAGCTTGTTATAGTTACGGGGTGCGATACGTATCGGGTGCCCAGTGGTGGCCGGCCGGTTAGGACGGCTCACCTTCACCCGTGTTCGAGGCCGTCCGGATGGGCGGCCTTTCTCGTTCTTCCTGGGCCGTTGCCTGTCCGGCCGGCCGTAAAGGAGGACGATGACCATGAGTACGGGGCTCGCGCGGCGGCGTTCGGCCGAGCTCGAGGAACTGATTGACCGGGACGCTTCGCGGTTCCGGATCCTGACCGGGGACCGGCCGACCGGTCAGCTGCACCTGGGTCACTACTTCGGGACCCTGCGAAACCGGGTCACGCTGCAGGACCTCGGCGCCGAGGTGTTCGTGCTGATCGCGGACTACCAGGTGCTGACCGACCGCGACAACGCCGAGCACCTCGACGAGTACGTGACCGGGCTGGTGCTGGACTACCTGGCCATCGGGCTGGACCCGGCGCGGACCGTGGTATTCGCGCACAGCGCGGTGCCGGCGCTCAACCAGCTGCTGCTGCCGTTCCTGAGCCTCGTCTCGGTCCCGGAGCTGCAGCGCAATCCCACGGTCAAGGACGAGATCGCGCACTCGCGCCAGTCGGCGGTCAGTGGCCTGATGCTCACCTACCCGGTGCACCAGGCGGCCGACATCTTGTTCTGCAAGGCGAACCTGGTTCCGGTCGGGCAGGACCAGCTGCCGCACCTGGAGATCACCCGGCTTATCGCGCGCCGGTTCAACAGCCGGTACGACACGCCGGTGTTCCCGGTGCCCGACGCGCTGCTGTCGGCGGCGCCGCTGCTGCTCGGCACCGACGGCACCAAGATGAGCAAGAGCCGCGGCAACGCCATCGCGCTGGCGGCCACTGCCGACGAGACGGCCCGGCTCATCCGCGGCGCGAAGACCGACGCCGAACGGTACATCAGCTACGACCCGGAGCGCCGGCCGGAGGTCTCCAACCTCGTGCTGCTGGCCGCGCTGGCCCTCGGGCGCAGCCCGCAGGACGTGGTCGCTGACCTCGGGACCGGCGGCGCCGCGGCGCTCAAGGACACGGTCACGATGGCGGTCAACGAGCTGCTGGCCCCGATCCGGGCCCGCCGCGCCGAGTACGCGCGCGACCTAGGCTACGTCCGCCAGATCCTGAGGCGGGGCAACGAGCGCGCCGACGCCATCGCCGCGGCCACCTTGGACGAGGTCCGGGCGGCCATGGGCATGAGCTACTGAGGCTCGCCGATGGCTACCGGCGTGTCCAGGACCCGGTCGGTGCCGGCCGGGCGTTCGGCGCCGTAGAGCGTGAACGACCCGTGCAGGACCAGGCGATCCGAGGCTCCGCCGACCGCGACCCGGATCTCGCCCGGCTCGACCACGCGGGCGCCGTCGCGGCCGCAGAACGCCGTGCGGTCCGCGTGCAGCCCGAAGGTGACCTGGCGGGCCTGGCCCGGCTCAAGCGGAACCCGGGCGAAGCCCGCCAGCCAGCGGACCGGGCGGACCACCTGGGCCAGCGGGTCGCCCAGGTAGAGCTGGACCACCTCGGTTCCCGGCCGGGCCCCGGTGTTCCGCACCGTGCAGGTGATCTCGGCCGTGCCGTCCGTGCCGACCAGGACCTGAGCCAGGCCGCCCGGGTCGGCCACGGGCTCGGCGGATCGGATGACGAGATCGGCGTACTCGAACGTGGTGTAGGAAAGCCCGTGCCCGAACGCGAACAGCGGGTCCGGATCGACCGAACTACCCGGATGGCGGCCGGCCAGCCGCGGGCGCAGGTACCAGGACGGCTGGCCGCCCGGCAGCCTGGGCAGTTCGACCGGCAGCCGGCCGCTGGGCACCATCCGGCCCGACAGCACCCCGGCGATCGCGCGGCCGCCCTCCTCACCGGGGAAGAACGCCTGCACGGCCGCGGCGAGCTCCCCGGCCAGCGGTCCGATCGCGTAGGGCCGGCCGGTCACCAGGACCAGCACGACCGGTTTGCCCGCGGCGACCAGGACGCGCAGCAGGTCCTCCTGGACGCCGGGCAGCCGCAGGTCGGAGACGTCGCAGCCCTCGCCGGAGGTACCCCGGCCGAACAGGCCGGCCTGATCTCCGAGCACGGCCACCACCAGGTCGGCCTCCCGGGCGTGGGCGGCGGCGTGCGCGAAGTCCGAGCGGTCCGGCGCGCGGACGTCGCAGCCGCGCGCGTGCGAGATCGTCGCGCTGGGTAGTTCGGCCGCCAGCGCGTCCAGCAGCGTGGTGACGTGCACGCCGTCAGCGGCTTCGGGATACCGATAGCCCAGGTGACGGGCCATGCTGTAGCAGCCGAAGAAGGCCAGCGGATCGGTGGCCAGCGGCCCGATCACCGCGATGTTCGCGTCCGGCCGGAGCGGGAGGATCGCGCCGGCGTTGGCCAGCAGCACCACGGATTCCTCGGCCAGCCGCCGGGCCAGTGCCCGGTGCGCGGGAGGGTCGAGGTCCACCGACGCGCCCGGGTCGCCCGCGTCGGCCGGGTCGCCCCCGTCGGCCGGGGCAACCGCGGGTGACCAGCCGGGATCGAGCAGCCCCAGGTCGCACTTCTGCCGCAGCACCCGGGCCGCGGCCCGATCCACGAGCTCGGCCTGGACTAGGCCGTCACGCACCGCGCCGGTCAGCTCGGGACCGTAGCACCGGACGCTGGGCAGCTCCACGTCCATCCCCGCGTCCAGGGCCAGCGCCGCGGCCTGCGCGGGTGTCCCGGCCACGCCGTGCTGGGTCTGCAGGAAGGAGATCGCGAAGTAGTCCGAGACCACCACCCCGTCGAAGCCGAGCTCGTCCCGCAGCAGCCTGGTCAGCAGCGAGCGGTCCCCGCTGACCGGAACGCCGTCCACGTCGGTGTAGGACGGCATCACCGAGCGGGCTCCGCCGAGCCGCAGCGCCATCTCGAACGGCACCAGCATCACGTCGGCGAACTCCCGTGGCCCCATGCTCACCGGGGCCAGGTTGCGGCCGGTACGCGACGCGGAGTAGCCGGCGAAGTGCTTCAAGGTGGCCCAGATCCCGGCCGACTGCAGGCCGCGGACGTAGGCGGTACCGATGGACCCGACCAGGTAGGGGTCTTCGCCGATGGTTTCCTCGGTCCGGCCCCAGCGCATGTCCCGGGCCACGTCGAGGACCGGGGCCAGGCCCTGGTGGATGCCTACCGAGCGCATGCTGGCCCCAATGGCCCCGGCCATCTCGTGCACCAGATCGGGATCGAACGACGCGCCCCAGGCCAGCGGGGTCGGAAACACCGTGGCCGTCCAGGCGGCGAAGCCGGTTAGGCACTCCTCGTGTGCGACCGCGGGGATGCCGAACCGGTTCGCCCCGGCGATCTGGGCCTGCAGCTCGCGAAGCGTGCTCAGCGCCGCGGCGGGCGGCAGCGGTCGGGTGCCGAACACCCGGGTGAGTTGCCCGAGGCCGTCGCGGATGAGCTCGGCCAGCGGCGGCGGGGTTACGCTCATCTCGCCCTGCATGGGGGCGACGTCGGCGTCGCGTGACTGGTCGCCAATCCAGACGCTGGTCAGCTGGGCAACCTTCTCCTCCAGCGTCATCCGGCCGAGCAGATCCTCGACTCGCTCCGCGGCCGACCGCGCGGAGTCACGCCAGATCTCCGCCGTGGCTGTGCTTATTCTGTCTGGGTCCGGCCCGACGCGCAGGCGGCTCACCTGGCCGTCCCGGGGACCGGTCCGGTAGATTCCCGCATGATCAGCTCGGTAGACAGTTCGACCCGCCTGCTACGCAGCGGCCGGTCCTCGAGGATCTCGCCCAGCATCTGCGCCGCCGCTCGGCCCATCTCGGCCAGCGGCTGGCGCACCGTGGTCAGCGGCGGCGAGACCCAGCGGGCGACCGGGAGATCGTCGAAGCCGACCACGCTCAGGTCCTGCGGGATGCGCAGGCCGCGCTGCCGGGCTGCCTCGTAAACGCCCAGCGCCTGCTGGTCGCTGCCCGCGAAGATCGCAGTGGGGCGTTCGGCCAGGTCCAGGAGTTCGCCGCCGCGCCGGAAGCCGCCCTCGTGCTGGAAGTCGCCGTGCCGGACCAGCGCCGGATCGAAGCCGATGCCAGCCCGCTCGAGCGCCGACCGGTAGCCGTCGATCCTGGCCCTGCTGCACAGGTAGTCCTCCGGCCCGGCGATGGCGGCGATCCGACGGTGCCGGAAGTTCAGCAGGTGCTCGGTGGCCGCCAGTCCCCCGGCCCAGTTGGTGGCACCCACGCTGGCCAGCTCGGGCGGCGGCGGGTTCACCGGGTCGACCACCACCAGCGGGATGCCGCCGCTGCGCACCTGCTCCAGCTGCTCCTGGGTGAGCTCGGAGGTCACCAGGATCACCCCGTCCGTATCGTGGCTGGCCAGCGTGCTGGTCCAGCTGGTCGGCCGCGCGTTGCCGTGCCGCACGGCCGAAACCGCCACGCCCGTCTCGTGGCTCGCGCCCCACTCCTCGACCCCGCGCAGGATCTCCACCGCCCACGGGCTGTCCAGGCCGTTGAACACCAGGTCGATCAGGCCCGACCGGCGCTGCCTGCGGTTCCCCGAGCGCAGGTAGTGATGCTGGTCCAGCAGCCGCTCTACCTTGGCGCGGGTGGCGGCCGCGACGTCAGGGCGCCGGTTGACCACCTTGGACACGGTGGGCAGCGATACTCCCGCCTCGGCCGCGATGATGGCCAGCGTGATGCGTCGCCCCGACGCATCCTCCCGACCGGTAAGCGGCACAGTAGGCACAGTAATAGCCCGGTCGGGCGTACGCTCCCTGCTGGACGCCACTGCGTCACCCTTCCCACCCGTATTCGAAACTATTTCGATTATGGTATCGTAACCCATCACGGCGCGCTCGTCACCTACTAAAGCCTGCATAAGGCCGAGTTTCATGACGTTTAACCAGCCCGAAACAGAAGCCTTGACCGGCGGCACGCCGAAATCTGGTAGGGCGATCACGGTCGAAATGTTCTAGAAAATTTCGGAACGTCTCTCGCGGCGCGGCCGTCTCGGTCTCAGTCTCGGTGCTGGTCGGTCCGTGACAAGGTGGGTGCGTGGACCTCGTGACGTCGTTGCGTCAGGCCGGAGTGGCCCGCGGCGACCTCGTGGGGCTGGTTATCTCTCCCGGCCTGGGCCTCGGCGTGGCGACCGCGCAACGCGCCTGGCTTGTCGCCCCCGGCCCCGGAGCTCAGCCGGCGGCCGCCTGGGCCACGGAGGTGGTGCAGGCGGATGAGGCGCTGCGGCCGCGGTGGGCGCTCTGGTCGGGTCAAACCGCGGCGCACCTGGTAGCCTACGGCGCACGCCTGACCACGTGCTGGGACATCGCGGCGGCGCACCGGCTGCTGTTCGGCGGCTGGCGGGCCGACCCTGGCTGGGCCTGGGCCCTGGTCAGCGGCCTGGACACGCAGGCACTGCGCGGCGACGGCCCGCTGGACCTGTTCGGGATGACCGGCCCCGACGACGGAGACGACGACGATCCGGTGGCGCCGGACGGGTACCTGCGACCCGAGTGGGTCAGTGGCGGATGGTCGGACCGCGCCGATCGCCTGCCCCGGTGGGCCGAGCTGGCCCGGGCCCTGGCCGGGCTCCAGCAGGCGGCGCTCGCCGCGCTGCCCGGCCGGCCGATGGCGCTGCCCACGGCTCGCTCCGAGTCCACCACCGAGCTGCTGTGCGCCGAACTGTCCGCGGACGGCCTGCCGATGGACCGCGCGCTCGCCGAGCAGGTGCTGGCTTCCTTCGTCGGCCCCCGGCCGCGCAGCGACGCCGAGGCCGCCGCCACCCGGGCCGCGCGCGACGCGGAGGTGCTGCGGCACGCGCCCGCCGGGGTCGCCGTCGACTTGCGCAGCCCGGCCCAGGTCAAGTCGCTGCTGGCCCGGATTGGCGTCGACGTGCCGGACACCCGGGCGTGGCGGCTGCGGGAGTTGCGCGACGCCCATCCGCTGATCGCGGCCCTGCTGCAGTGGCGCAAGGCGGAGCGGATCGCGACCACCTACGGGTACGCGTGGCTGGACGAGAGCCTCGGGGCTGACGGCCGGCTGCGCGGCGCCTGGACCGGGTGTGACGGCGCCGCGGGCCGGATGACCGCGTCGGCTGGGCTGCACAACATGCCGGCCGCGATGCGCCGGGCGGTGGTGGCCGCCGACGGGTACGTCTTCGTCCGGGCCGACCTGGGCCAGATCGAGCCGCGGGTACTGGCCGCGGTGGCCGCGGATCAGGCCCTGGTCGTCGCGGCACGGGCCGACGACCTGTACGCGCCGGTCGCCGCGCAGCTCGGGGTGGACCGGCCGACGGCCAAGGTGGCGGTGCTCGGCGCGATGTACGGGCAGACCACCGGATTCGGGGCGCAGGCTCTACGCCGCCTCAACGTCGCCTACCCGGTCGCGATGGCCTACCTGGACGCGGCCGACCGGGCCGGGCGGGCCGGGCGTGACCTGCGGACCTACGGCGGCCGCCTGATCGTGCTGACTCCCTCCGCACCACGCAGCCCCAGCCGGGCCGCGGCCTACGGCCGGTACGCGCGCAACGCGATGATCCAGGGCGCGGCGGCGGAGCTGTTCAAGATGTGGGCGGTCACGGTCCGGGCCCGGTGCGGTCACCTGGACGCTCGCGTCGTGCTGTGCCTGCACGACGAGCTGCTCGTGCACTGCCCGGTCTCCCGCGGCGAGGAGGTGGCCCAGATCGTCGAGGACGGCCTGCGCGAAGCCGCTCAGCGCTGGGCGCCCGGCTCCGGGGTCCGGTTCATCTCCGACACCACGATCGTCCGCTGCTGGTCCGACGCCAAGGCCGCGCCCGTTCCCCCGCCGTAGCGCGCGGCCGACGCGCCACAATGGCCTGAACCGCTCAGTCCGCCGTTTGGTGATGGAGAAGGCCACGTACGCGCTATGAAATGGCTGGCTGAGTGCTCTGTTGCGGCGCTGCGTGAGGCACTGGGGGCCGTCGCACCGGAGCTGAGCGGGTATCCGGTCACAGTTCCCGGGCGGACCGGCCAGGCGGACCCGCTGTACCACTCGGGCTGCGTGCCGGTTGGTGACGGGTTCTTCGTGAAGTTCGCCTGGTCACGTCCGGCGGCGCTCCGGCTGGCGCGGGAGATCGGCGTCCTGGCCGCGCTCGCCCGAGAACCGCAGGTCCCGTTCTTGCCCGAGGTGGTAGCCAGCAGCACCGACCCGCTGCTGATGATCACCAGGCGGGTGCCGGGGACATCCCTGTTCGAGGTGGCGGGCTCGATCGACCCGGACCACGCGGCCAGGCAGCTGGTGCGGTTCCTGGCCGCCTTGCACGACCCGGCCGCCCGCCAGCGCGCCGAGGCCGCCGTCGGTACGCTCACCGGCGCGCAGCTGCCGCCGGTCACGACCAGGACCTTGCGGGACCGGCTGGGGACCTGGGTCCGGCCGGATCAGCTCCGGACCGTCGCCGGATGGTGCGACTGGGCCGACGCCGTGCTCGCCTCGCCCGGCCCGGCCGTCCTCGTGCACGGTGACCTGCACGGCGACAACCAGGTGTGGGACCGCGCCGAGCTCCGGCTGGTGGTGGACTTCGAGAACATCGGGGCCGCCGAGCCCGAATATGAGCTCCGCGCCTTTCCCGGTCCGGGGATGGGTCCCGGCCTGGAACTGCTGACCGCGATCATGCGCCACTACCAGCGGGTCACCGGACGGCAGCTGTCGCCTGCCCGGGTGATGGCCTGGCATCTGCGCCAGGCCCTCGGCGACGTGCTGTGGCGCAGCGAAGCCGGCCTCCCGCTGGCGGATCACCGGACACCACCACAGTGGGTCCAGGACCTGGCCGCGCGCTTCAGCGCACTGCGCATCGACCCCGAAGCGTAAGGCGATGGCGGCGGTGATGGCGGCGGCGTAGGCGTCCGCGGCCTCCAGCGGTGAAAAGTGACCGGCGCCGTCGAGCCAGGTCAGCGTGGCCGCGGCGAAGAACTCGCCGATCCGGTCGGACCATTCGCGAGGAAACAGCGGGTCGTAATCCGGCCACAGCACCGTGGTGGGCACCGCGATCTTGTGCCCGGGAACCTGCTCAGCCAGGGAGGCCGCGACCGAGCCCGCGCCCGCCCGGTACCAGGCGATCGAGGCGGTGAACGCGCCGGGCCGCCCGTAGACGGACATCAGGTGGTCCAGGTGCTGGCTGGTCGGTTCGTAGCCCGGGCCGGACCAGTGCGACCAGAAGTGCCGCAGGTAGGCGCGGACCGCGTCGGGCTGGCCGTCGATCAGCTCGGTGCACAGCTGGAGCTGGTGGAACGCCTGATACCAGAACTCCTGCTGGGCCCGCGGCTGCAAGATCCGGGCGCCGATCCCCGGCAGCGGCGGCGCGATGACCAGCGCGCGGACCAGGTCGGGCCGGTCCCGGCCGATCGCCTGGGCGATCCGGCTGCCGATGTCGTAGCCGACCAGTACGGGCCGGACCAGGCCGAGCTCCTCGATCAGCGCGATCAGGCTCCGGGCCTGGGCGGCGGCGGTGTACTGCTGAGCCGGGTCCGCCTCGTGCTTGTCCGACTCCCCGAACCCGCGCAGGTCCGGCACCACCACGTCGGCCACGGCCGATACCGGTGGCGCGAGCGCGCGGTAGTCGGTCCGGTCCCCCGGCCACCCGTGCAGCATCAGCACGGCCGGCTTGCCGGGTCCCGGCCCGATCCGCTCGTAGGCCAGCCGGAACCCGTCGACCGCTGTCTCCTGGCGCATGGGCATCAGTATCGTTACTCCTGGTCCAGGGCGGCGGCGTAAATGATGGCGTCCCGGCCGCCGTGCACCACCGCCCGCTTCTCCGGGCGCAGTCCGATCTTCTCCGCGACCCGCTGCGACGGCCGGTTATCCGGATGGATGATCGCGACGAGCCGTTTGGCGCCGAGCACGTCGCGGGCGAAGTCACGGGAGGCGGCCGCCGCCTCGGTGGCGTAGCCGCGGCCCTGAAGCGCGGGCAGCACGCGGTAACCGACCTCCAGCTCGGTCACGCCGTCCACCTCCTGCGGCGTGAGGCCGCAGTCACCCACGAAGCCGTCATCGGGCGTGCTCAGCAGCCACAGGCCGTGACCACGCATCTGGTACAGACCGCGGTTCCACTCGATCCACCGGGCGGCTTCATCCCGGGTTTTCGGCCGCGGGTAGTAGGTCATGACCTCGGGGTCACCGAGCAAGACGGCCATGTCGTCCAGGTCAGCACGGGTCATCTCACGGAACGTCAGCCGAGCGGATTGCGGGTGCATTCCAACGACGGTAGCCCAGTCAAAGCCAGCTACGAACTGACCCCGATGCTGCTGCGCGCCAGCGTCCGCCCGCGGAGCAAGGGCTGGAATCCGTGAACTCCCTAGTCATCTCTCGGCTGCGCCAGCAGCCGAAGGGGCGATGAAGCCCCTCGACTGCCGGATTAGAGGAGGTTAGGTGACTACTGTCACCGTGGCCAGGCGGCGGGCAGCGGTGGCACGGCATTGGCCCGCACGACATCGGAGTAGAACCGGGCGCTGGACTTGGGGATCCGGCGCTGGGTCCCGAAGTCGACAAAGACGACGCCGAACCGTTTCTGGTAGCCCCAGGCCCACTCGAAGTTGTCCAGCAGCGACCAGACGAAGTAGCCGGCCAGGTTCGCCCCGTCATTGATGGCGCGTGCGGCGGCCTCCAGGTGCGTGTGCAGGTACCTGACCCGCTCGATGTCGTCGACCTCGCCCTGCGGGTTCACGTAGTCCTCGGCCGCGCGGCCGTTTTCGGTCACGTACAGCGGCAGCCCGGGAGCCTGCTTGGACACGTCCAGCAGCAGGTCGCGCAACCCACTGGCGTCAACGAGCCAGTCCATCGTGGTCCGCTCCAGCCAGTCCGGCAGGTACTCGACGACGCCCGGGACCGCGCTGCGGGCCCGCTCTTGGTTCCGCCGCAGGTCGTCCGGATCGCCGGCCCCCAGGAAGATCGGGGAGTAGTAGTTGACGCCGAGGAAGTCCAGCGGCTGATGGATGATCTCCAGGTCTGTATCGCCGACGAGCGCGGGGGGCGGAAGCAGGGCCTCGGGCGCGTGCACCGGGTACCGGCCATGCAGCACCGGGTCGAGGAAGATGCCGTTCACCATCGCGTCGGTGATCAGCCGGGCGCTCTCCACGGCATCCCGGCCGTCGCCGAGCACGCGGATCGGGTGCAGGTCCAGGGTGATGCCGACCTCGGCCGTGCTAAGGCCGCGCAGCGCCTGGGTAGCGAGTCCGTGGCCGAGCAGCAGGTGATGGGTGGCGGCGGCGGCGGCGGCATCGTCGCGCAGCCCCGGCGCGTGCTGGCCGTGACGGTAGCCGTTGTTGGCCACGACCTGCGGCTCGTTCACCGTGATCCAGCGGGTCACCCGGTCACCGAAGGCCTCGCCGCAGATCGCGGCGTATTCGGCGAACCGCTGCGCGGTATCGCGTACCGCCCAGCCGCCGTCGTCCTGGAGTTCCTGAGGCAGGTCCCAGTGGTAGAGGGTGACCGTGGGCGCGATGCCGTGCTCGCCGAGTTCGTCCAGCAGAGCACGGTAGTAGTCCAGGCCCTTGGAGTTGGCCGGGCCGCGGCCGCCGGGCTGGACCCGCGGCCATGAGATCGAGAACCGGTAGGCGTTCAGGCCCAGTGAGGCCATCAGCGCGACATCCTCGCGGTACCGATGGTAGGAGTCACAGGCGATATCGCCGGTGTCGCCGCCACGGACGTTGCCCGGCGCGTGGCTGAAGGTATCCCATACGGACGGGCCCTTGCCGTCGATGCTCGCCGCCCCCTCGATCTGGTAGGCGGCCGTCGACGCTCCCCAGACGAACCCGTCGGGGAAAGCCAGGACACCGTCAGCACCTGGCGCCGGTTCAGTCATCAGCCTCTCCTTTTTACACGACTTTTACATGACCACGGACCTTGACCGGCCCTGTGCTGAGGGTTAGTGTAAGCGCTTAGATTTCGGATGTAAACGTTTACATGACGTTTATACAAGGGATCTACAACCGTGATGCAAGGGATCTATGGCGATGCTGCTGGTCGGTCAGACACTTACAGCCATGTCACTGATCGAGAAGACGTGGTAACACTTTATGACGTCGCGCGCCTGGCCGGCGTCTCCACGGCCACGGTCTCGAGGGTAGTACACGGCCAGGATCGGGTTCGCGAGGAAACCAGGATCCGGGTCAGGCAGGCCATCGAGCAGCTCGGCTACGTCCCCGACGGGGCCGCCCAGAGCCTGTCTCGCCGCCGCAAGGACGTCATCGGCCTGGTGTGCAAGGAGCGTGAGGTAGATGACGCTCTGGAGAACGCCGGGCTACTCTACTACGACCAGGTGCTACGCGGCGTCGAGGAGCACATCCGCTACCACGACTGGTCGCTCCTGATCACCTTCCTGCAGTCAGATGACATGGGCGAGCCGGAAGTTACCCGGCTGCACGCGCTCTCGGGCAAGACCGACGGGATCCTCATCGGCGAAGGTTTCGTTGCCTCGTCTATCATCGAGCGCCTCGCCGCGCGGATGCCCGTGGTGGTCATAGCCGGGACACCCGGCGAACGTGCGGCCGACGTGGTGGCGGCCGACAACTTTTCCGGCTCGGCTGCGATCGTCACCCACCTCATCGCCGAGCACGGCATACGGCGGCTGTTCCACGTCGACGGGCCAGCGGATGCACCCGACGCCGTCGAGCGGCGGCTCGCCCTCCACCACGTGTTGCGCGGCAACCCGCAGTGCCAGCTCATCGGCTCGGTGCACGGCATCTTCAGCGTCCGCAGCGGCGAGCATGCCGGGGAAGAACTGCTCGTCAGGCACCGCGGGGACTTGCCCGAGGCGGTCGTGTGCGCCAACGACCAGATGGCCATCGGGGTACTGCGGGCCTTCAGTAAGGCTGGCGTGGCCGTTCCTGGGGACGTGGCCGTGGTCGGCTTCGACGATATCTATCCCGCCAGCTTGTTCGATCCCCCGCTTACCACCATTCACCAGCCCACCCGCATGCTCGGTGAGCGGGGCTGCGCCCGCCTCCTCGACCGGATCGCCAGCCCCGGGCTGCCGCCCACCGTGGAACTGCTGCCGACCGTGCTCGTGCTGCGGTCAAGCTGCGGATGCCCGCCAGGCACCCTGACGCGGCGGCCCGTGGAGGCACTCGCGGCCTCCCGCATGTACCGGGCCCCCGCGGGGCAAGGGAACCATAATGCCCGCAAACCGGCCAGGTCCACCTCTGCCGCCCGCCCGGCAGCGAGGGGTTAGGGAGCCGCCATGTACTTCATCATCCGCCGCCTGATCTTCTACGTCATCACGGCCTGGGTGGCGCTGACCATCAACTTCTTCATCCCGCGCCTCATGCCGGGAAACGCGGTCCAGGCCATCCTGGCGAAGTTTCCCGACTTGCAGCCTTCGGCCTACCACGCGCTGGAGGCGATGCTCGGGGTGGGACATCCGGGTTCGATCTGGCACCAGTACGCGACATACGTCGTCGACGTCTCCCACTTCAACTTCGGCACCTCGGTCGCGGAGTACCCGGCGCAGGTCTCGACCCTGCTCGGCGAGACGCTGCCCTGGACGATCACCTTGGTGGGCACCGCGACCGTCATCGCCTTCGTGATAGGCACCGGCCTCGGCATCGTGGCCGGCTGGCGGCACGGCGGCAGCCTGGACCGGGTTCTGCCCGGGCTCATGTTCCTGCAGGCGATTCCCTACTTCTTCTTCGCGCTGATCTTGCTCGAACTGTTCGCCCTCAAGCTGCACGTCTTCCCGGTCGGCCAGGGCTATGGGCAGGGCCTGATTCCGGGATGGCACTGGGACTTCATCAGCAGCGCGATCTACCACTCACTGCTGCCCGCGCTCACCATCGTGCTCACCTCGATCGCCGGCTGGATGCTGCAGATGCGCAACGTCATGATCACGACCACCGGTGAGGACTACGTGGTCGCGGCCCAGGCCAAGGGCCTGCACGATCGCCGGGTCATCTTTACCTACGCCGCGCGCAACGCGATCCTGCCGCAGCTGCAGGGATTCGGCCTGGCGATCGGCTTCGTGGTGTCCGGCGCCCTGATCATGGAGATCGTCTTCTCCTACCCGGGGATCGGCCTGCTGCTGCTCAACGCGGTCACCTCCGAGGACTACCCGCTGATGCAGGCGATCTTCCTCGTGATCACCTTCGCCGTCCTGATCGCCAACCTGATCGTCGATCTCATCATCGTGTTCGTCGATCCCCGTGCACGGACCAGGGAGGCGCGATGACTGTCGCCCCGGCGATCAGGGTCGACTCGACCGCGGTCACCCAGGAAATCGCCTATCGCGGCCGCTGGCGCCGGATGCCGACCAAGGCGAAGGTCGGCGCCGTCGTGCTCGGGCTTTTCGTGCTCGCGGCCATCATCGGGCCGCAGGTTACCCCGTACGACCCGTCGTACGGGAATCCCTCCCCCGGCGCGTCGCTGAACGCGCCGAGCGCGGCCCATCTGCTCGGCACCACGCAGAGCGGGCAGGACGTGCTATCGCAGCTTCTGGTCGGGATCCGGCTCACCCTGGAGCTCGCGATCATCGTCGGCGTGGTGGCCACGGCGCTGGCCGTGATCGTGGGCGTAGCGGCCGCCTTCCTCGGCGGCTTCTGGGACGAGGTGCTGTCGCTGATTACCAACGTGTTCCTGGTGATCCCGCCGCTGCCCCTGCTCATCGTCCTGCTCGGCTACCCGTCGCTGAGGGGGCAGGCGCCCACGATCTTGGTGCTAGCCGGCCTGGGCTGGCCGTGGGGGGCGCGGGTGATCCGGGCCCAGACCCTGGCCATCCGTAACCGCGACTTCGTGGCCGCGTCCCGGGAGACGGGGGAGAAAAGCTGGCGGATCATCGCCTTCGAGATCATCCCCAACGAGGTGAGCCTGATCGCGGCGAGCTTCGTGAACACCGTGTTGTACGCGATCGGGGCCTCGGTGGCCCTGGCTTTCATCGGCCTCGCCGACCTGAACAGCTGGAGCCTGGGCACCATTCTCTACTGGGCCGAGAGCCAGCAGGCCCTGCAGCTCGGAGCCTGGTGGTGGTTCGTACCGCCGGGCTTGGCCGTGGCGCTGATCGGTACCGCCCTGGTGCTGGTGAACACCGGGATCGACGAGCTGGGCAACCCGCGCCTGCGCGACGCGAGCAGCGCCAGCAGGATCGCCGGGCATTGGCTCCCGCCCGCCGACCCGACGCCCGTGCTGGCTCAGGTACGCCTCGGCGGCCGCGTCGCCCGGTTCCTGCACTCGTTCTCCCGAAGTTCCCTGCTCGACGACGTCACGGGAGGTGGACGCTGATGAGCACGGACCGGACCCTGGACCCGGCGATTCTGGCCACCGGCCGGGCCCGAGCTTCTTCCGCTGACCTCAGCCCGGATACCGTGCTCGACATCCGTGACCTGTCGGTCGCCTACCGGACACCGGGGGGTGACGTGCGGGCCGTGGACCGGGTAAACCTCGCCCTCGGCGCCGGCGAGGTCCTCGGCCTGGTCGGCGAGAGCGGGTCGGGCAAGTCGACGCTGGTCTACGGCGCGACCCGCCTGCTGCGCGCGCCCGCGCTCATCACGAACGGCAGCGTCATCTACCGGGGCCGCCGGCTGTCCAGGCCTGTCGACCTGCTCGAGATGGGACCCGAGGAGCTGCGGCGACTGCGCTGGCGCGAGATCGCCATCGTGTTCCAGAGCGCGATGAACGCGCTGAACCCGGTGTTGCGGGTCCGCGACCAGTTGGTTGACGCCATCCACGCCCACCTGAAGATGCCGCGGGACGAAGCGCGGGAGAAGGCCGCGTCCCTGCTCGATCTGGTCGGCATCCCGCGGTCCCGGTTGCGCAGCTACCCCCATGAGCTGTCCGGCGGCATGCGCCAGCGGGTGATGATCGCCATGGCGCTGGCTACCGAACCGGAAGTCGTCATCATGGACGAGCCGACCACCGCGCTCGATGTCGTGGTGCAGCGCGACATCCTGGCTCAGATCGTGGAGCTGAAGGAGCGCCTCGGCTTCTCGATCTTGTTCATCACGCATGACCTGTCGCTCCTGCTCGAGCTGGCCGACCGGATCGCGGTCATGTACGCGGGCCAGCTCTTGGAGGTCGGCACGGCGGAGGAGATCCAACACGAGACCTCGCACCCCTATACCAAGGGTCTGCTGAACTCCTTCCCGTCGCTGCACGGTCCCCGCCGCGAGCTCGCGGGCATCCCAGGTTCCCCGCCTGACCTGCGCTATCCGCCTCCTGGCTGCCCGTTCCTGCCGCGCTGCCCGTACGGGACCACGGCGTGCGAGGAGGTCGACATGCAGCTGTTGCCGGTGATCACGTCCTCCGATCCGGCGCACGTGACAGCCTGCCCGTTCGTCCTGCCGGATACCCCGGTACCGGAGATCCGGACACCACCCGGGGCCTCCGAGGCCGGGGATCTGAGCACCGTCGCGGAGCTGGGGCCATGACCGAACTGACCGTGACGTCCGCGGCCGCCGAACGCGGGCCGCTGGCCATGGAAGCGATCTCGATCGGCAAGGACTTCCGGATCGGCCGCGGCCAGATCCTGCACGCGGTGCGCGATGTCTCCTTCAATCTGTACCGCGGTGCCGTCGTCGCGCTGGTTGGCGAGAGCGGATCAGGCAAGTCAACGGCCGCGCGGCTGCTGGCCGGGCAGGAACGGCTGACCTCAGGCCGGATCCAGCTGGACGGCAAACCGGTCAAGGTAGCAAGCCGAGGGGACTTCCGGAGGTACAAGAGCGAGGTCCAGCTGGTCTTCCAGGATCCGTTCTCCTCGCTGAACCCGGTGCATACCGTGCGCTACCATCTCGAGCGCCCGGTGAAGCTGCACCAGCCGGACGCGAACGTGAGCCAGGAAGTCGCGGCGCTGCTGGACCAGGTCCGGCTCACGCCCGCGCAGCAATTCCTGCCCAAGTACCCGCACGAGCTGTCCGGCGGCCAGCGCCAGAGAGTCTCCTTCGCCCGGGCCCTGGCCGCCCGCCCGGCGGTGCTGNNNCGCGGCCCGGCCGAGGAGATCACCCAGCACCCGGCGCATCCCTACACCCAGCTGCTCGTCGCATCGGCACCGGACCCTGACAACCTCGGCAGCGCGCTGCGCGGCAGCGCGCGGCGCGCCCAGGGAAGCCAAAGCGCCTCGGCGCGCCGGAACCCCGAGGGCGTCCCGGCGGTTGGCTGCCCGTTCAGTCCCAGGTGCCCGTTCGCCGACGACCGCTGCCGGCAGGACGATCCCCCCCTCATGCAGATCTCGCCCACCCGGGGCGCCGCCTGCTGGCACCTGGACATCGCCGCGCCCGAAGTGGTCGCCGCGCCGTGAGGAGGTAAAGGCGCGACGGCCAGCTACCTCATAAATCAAGAGAAACCCGAGAGAAGGAGAAGATGAGGAGATTGAATCATCCAAGACAGTTCTTGGCCCTGTCGGCCGCGGTCCTGCTCGCGGCCGGAGTCGCCGCTTGTTCGTCGAGCACGAGTTCGAGCACGAATGCAAGCTCTGGCTCGACCGGCAGCGCCACCACGACCGGAAAGACCCTGGTCATGGAGAGCTCCCCGGAGACCTCTATCACCCAGGCGTTCAACCCGTTCGTGACCACCCAGGCGGCCTACGGCATGGGCTCCGACGGGCTCATCTACGAGCCGCTGCTCCAGTTCGACGTGGCCGCGCCCCCGACGTACTACCCGTGGCTCGCTACGTCCTACGCGTGGTCCAACGGCGGCAAGGCGATTACCTTCACGATCCGCCAGGGCGTGAAGTGGAACAACGGCACGCCGCTGACGCCAGCCGACGTCGCCTTCACCTTCAACCTGCTCAAGAGCAACGCGGCGATCAACCTCGACGGCCTAACCATGACCAACGTGAGCACATCCGGCAACACCGTCACGCTCACGTTCCCCACCGCTCAGTACGCCAACCTGCAGAACATCGCAGGCACCGCGATCGTGCCGCAGGCGATCTGGAGCACGGTCGGCAACCCGGCGACCTACGCGGACCCGAACCCAGTCGGCACCGGGCCATTCATGCTGAGCACCTTCACGCCGCAGGGCTTCACCCTGAAGAAGAACCCCAACTACTGGCAGGCCTCCAAGGTCCATGTCCCGAACGTCTACTTCCCGGCCTACCCCTCCAACACCGGCGCGCTCAGCGCCTTGTTCGCCGGGGAGATCGACTGGACCGGGAACTTCATCCCCGGCCTGCAGAAGGACTTCGTCGACACCAACCCGTCCGAACACGGTTTCTGGGAGGCGCCCGGCGGCACCAACAGCCTGATGCCGAACCTGAACAAGTGGCCGACCAACCAGCTGGCCGTCCGCCAGGCGATCAGCGCGGCGATCAACCGTACCCTGATCGCCTCCGAGGGTGAGGCAGGCCTGGAGGATCCGGTGCTCAACGCGACCGGCCTCACGCTGCCCACTTACAACGCGTGGGCGGGGCCGGTCTCCAGCCTGACGGTCTCGGCCACCGGTAGCGCGGCCGCGGCCGAGCAGATCCTGACCAAGGCCGGTTACACGAAGGGGAGCAACGGTTTCTTCGCCAAGAACGGCCAGACCGTCGCGCTCACCATCACCGACCCGGCCGCCTACACCGACTACGCCGAGGACGACTCCATCGTCGCCCAAGAACTGCGGGCAGCCGGTATCGACGCCACGTTCCAGGGCATAGCTACCACCGCTTGGAACTCCGACGTCGCCGACGGTGACTTCCAGCTGACCTCGCACTGGTCGAACAGCGGCCTCACCCCCTACAACATGTACGACGGCTGGCTGGACAGCTCGCTGGCCAGCGGCTCGGCCGCGACCGGTGACTACGAGCGGCTGAACAGCCCGGCGATCGACTCCGACCTGGCCGCGCTGGCCGCGGCCTCGACGACCGCCGCGCAGACCACGGCGCTCGTACCGCTCGAGCAGTACGTGGCGGCCAACCTGCCGATCATCCCGACCACGACCGCGTCGGACTGGTTCGAGTACAACTCGCAGAACTACACCGGCTGGCCGACCCAGTCGAATCCGTACGAGAGCGGCCAGCCCTCCGGGTCGAACAACGGCAACTCCACCGGCACCGACGAGGTGGTCATCCTGCACTTGCTTCCGCGGACCTGATCCCCCCGGATCCGAGGAGCAAGCGGGCCCGTTCCCGGCCGTCTCGCACGGTCGGGAACGGGCCACACCCCACGTTCACATTAGCCCAGCTAGTCTCAAAGGATTCATGAAGGTAATCCCCGTTATCCGCGTCCCATGATTCGCAGCGCGGATCCGCTGTCGCGCGTCGCCTTCAGCACGCTGGCGTTCCCCGACGCCACCTTGGCCTCGGCCGTGTCGCTCGGCCGCCGGTGGGGCTACCGCGGCGTTGAGCTCCGGCTCATCGACGGTGAGCTCATCGACCCGTCGATGCCCGCCGCGGAGCGCGCCCAGGTCAAGCGGGCCTTGGCCGGCCTGCCGGTCGTCGCCGTGGACAGCTCCATCCGGCTGACCGACAGCGACCCCGGTCCGCAGCTGCGGCGTTTCCTCGAGTTGGCCAGCTATTGGGAGGCGCCGCTGGTGCGCGTGTTCGGCGGCGCGCTGGCTGCCTCCGGCCCGGCCCGCCGTGGTCAGCTCCGCGCCGCGACCCGGGTCCTCGAGTCGAGCGTGCCGCTGGCCCGGCGGCTCGGCGTCGCCATCGGCGTCGAGACCCACGACGACTTCTCTTCCTCGTCGGTGGTGGCGCAGCTGCTGGAGGAGACCGACCCGGAGTGGGTGGGCGCGGTGTGGGACAGCCATCACCCGCACCGCATGGGCGAGTCGCCCGCTGACGTCTACGCCAACCTCGGCGGGCGTATCCTGCTCGCGCAGGTCAAGGACGCCCGCCGGACCGTGGGGGACGACGGCGATGACTGGGAGCTGGTGCTGCTCGGCGAGGGTGAGGTGCCGGTCAAGGAGATGCTCCGGCTGCTCGCGGCGGGCGGGTACCCGAACTGGATCTCGGTGGAGTGGGAGAAGCGCTGGCATCCCGAGATCGCCGAGCCCGNNGGCGGTGACCGACGTGGCGGCCGGCGCCGCCGCGGCCTTCGCCGCCGCCCACGGCTGCCGGGCCGAGCCGGATTTGGGCACATTGCTGGCCCGGAGCGACGTCGAGGTGGTCTGCGTGTGCGTGCCGACCGGCCTGCACGCGCAGATCGGGATCCAGGCGGCCCAGGCGGGCAAGCACGTGGTCGTGGAAAAGCCGATCGACGTGAGCCTGGACGCCGCGGACCGGCTCATCAACGCGACCCAGGCGGCCGGCGTGGCCCTGACCGTGATCTCTCAGCACCGGTTCGACGCGGGCCTGGTCGAGCTGAAACGCCTGCTCGACGATGGTGCGCTCGGCCGCCTCGTGCTGGGGGAAGCCAGCACGAAGTGGTACCGCGCTCAAGGCTATTACGACAGCGCTGCCTGGCGCGGCACCTACGCGATGGACGGCGGGTCGCTGATGAACCAGGGCGTCCACTACGTCGACCTGCTGCGCTGGTGCCTGGGCCCGCCCGCCGAGGTCACCGCGGTGTGCACCACGCAGGCGCACCAGATCGAGGTGGAGGACACCGCGCTGGCGATCGTCAGGTTCGCCTCGGGTGCCGTCGGCACCATCTTGTCCAGCACCGCGGCCTGGCCCGGCTTCCCGCAGCGCCTGGAGATCACCGGCACCGAAGGCACGGTGACCGTGCAGGATGGCCAGATCGTCCGCCGCGCGCTCACCGGCGAGGCCGCCCCGGCCCCGGCGGCGGACACCGGCCTGTCGGGCGCCGCCGACCCGGCCGCCGTGGATATCGCCAGCCACGCCGCCCAGCTCGCCGACCTGCTCGACGCGGTCGATACCGGGCGGGAGCCCGCGGTCAGCGGCCGCAGCGGCCGCGACGCGCTGGAGATCATCCTGGCCGTATACGAGTCCTCCAGGACCGGTCGGCCGGTGAGGCTGAGCTCATGACCGTCACCCTCAGCGGGTTCGCCGACGAGATCTCGCCCGATCCGCGGGCCCAGCTCGCGACGCTGGCCGCCGAGTCGATCTCGCATCTCGAGCTGCGCAGCGCCTGGTCGGTGAACGTCGCCGATTTCGGCGACGCCGAGGTGGACCGGTTGCGCCGGGAACTGGATGACGCGGGTGTGCGGGTATCCGCGATCGGCTCACCGGTCGGCAAGATCCCGGTCGACGCGC
>PLIQ01000648.1 GCA_003140115.1 Actinomycetota bacterium
GCTGCGGCCCGGGGACCGGGTGGCCCTGGAGGGAGATAACCAGAAGCAGGCTGATTTCCTCGCGCGGGCGCTCGCGCAGCTGGATCCCGCGGCGGTCCATGACCTGCACCTGCTGATCTCCTCGGTCAGCCTGCCCGAGCATCTGGACGTGTTCGAGAAGGGGATCTGCCGGCGGATCGACTTCTCCTTCGCTGGGGAGCAGAGCGTGCGGATGGCCGGGCTGGTCGCGGACGGGACCGTCGAGGTCGGCGCCATCCACACCTACGTGGAGCTGTACGCGCGGATGTTCGTCGACTTGATTCCCGACGTCGTCCTGCTGTGCGCGACGCAGGCCGACCGCGACGGGAACCTGTTCACCGGCCCGAGCACGGAAGACACGCCGGTGATCGCCGAGGCGGCCGCCTTCCATGACGGAGTCGTCGTGGTGCAGGTCGACAAGATCGTGGACACGCTTCCCCGGGTCGACATCCCCGGCGACTGGGTTGACGTGATCGTGCAGGCCGACCGGCCGTTCTACCTGGAGGCGCTGTTCACCCGGGACCCGCGGCAGATCGGCGACGTGGAGATCTTGCAGGCGATGCTCACGATCCGCGGGGTCTACGAGCGTCACGAGGTGCAGCAGCTCAACCACGGGATCGGCTTCGATACGGCGGCCATCGAGCTGATCTTGCCCACCTACGGGGAGCAGCTGGGGCTGCGCGGCAAGATCTGCCGCCGCTGGACGCTCAACCCGCATCCGACGCTGATCCCGGCGATCGAGTCGGGCTGGGTGGAGTCGGTCCACTGCTTCGGCAGCGAGAAGGGCACGGAGGACTATACGGCGGCCCGGCCGGACATCTTCTTCACCGGACGCGACGGCAGCCTGCGGTCCAACCGGGTGCTGTGCCAGCTCGCGGGGCAGTACGCGATCGACCTGTTCGTCGGCTCCTCGCTGCAGATCGACGCGGACGCCAACTCCTCGACGGTGACGGAGGGGCGGCTGGCCGGTTTCGGCGGCGCGCCGAACATGGGCCACGACCCGCACGGACGGCGTCACGCCACGCCCGCCTGGCTTGATATCGCGACCGGCGCGGGCGCCAGCCGGCGGGGTCGCAAGCTGGTCGTGCAGATGCTGCAGACCTATCAGCGGGGCGGCCAGCCCGCGTTCGTGGAGACGCTGGACGCCGTCGCGGTCGGGCAGGCGGCCAAGCTGTCGCTACCGCCGGTGATGATCTATGGCGACGACGTGTCGCACGTGGTCACCGAGGAAGGCGTCGCCTATCTGTACCTGGCGGGCAGCGTGGAGGAGCGGCGCGACGCGCTGGCCGCGGTGGCCAAGGCCACGCCGATCGGTTCCCGGATCACGTCCCGGCAAGCCGGCCGGCTGCGCCGGGACGGGCTGGTGGCCTACCCGGAGGACCTCGGCGTCGACCCGACCCTGGCCGACCGCAGCCTGCTGGCGGCCCGGAGCATCGGGGACCTGGTGACCTGGTCCGGCGGCTTGTACCAGCCGCCCGCCGAGTTCCGGGACTGGTCGTGATCGCGACTGCGGAACGCGCCACCCCGGCGCGTGTCTCCGGTCTGCGTGCCCGCGCGCTCGGACCGTGCGTCCTTGGGTGCCTGGCGGCCGGTGCCCTGCGCGCCGAGGCGGAACTGACGCCCAAGCCGGGACTGGTCGACCGGCGCGGCTCGGGTGCGCACGACGATATGGACCTCGCGATGCTCCTCCGCTCGGCCGCCGTGCTCCAGCCCTGGTTCGCCACGCTGGCGCGGACCGCCGCCCGCGCGCCGGGCATGCCCGGAGCCGCCCCGCGGCTGCGCAGCGACCTGGGCCGTATGGGCCGCCAGGCCGAAGCCGAGATGCTCGCGGCGACCTGTGGCGTCAATACCCACCGCGGCGCGCTATACAGCCTGGGGTTCCTGGTCGCCGGCGCAGCATACGCCGACACGGTCGCGTCCGCCGAGGTCGCGCGGGCCGCGGGCGAGCTGGCCCGGCGGCCCGATACCGCCGTTCGCCAGGCCCGCTCGCACGGCGATCTCGTCCGTGACCAGCACCCGGGTGCGGGCGCCGCCGTCCATGCCGCCACGGGTTTCCCCGTCACCCTGCGGACCGCCCTGCCGGCACTGCGAGCGAGCCGCCGGCGCGGCGCCGGGGAGCAGGCCGCGCGACTGGACGCCCTGCTCGCGGTCATGGCCGTGCTGGATGACACCTGCGTGCTGTACCGCGGCGGCACGAAGGGACTCGAGCTGATCCGCCACGGTGCCGCCGCGGTGCTAGCGGCCGGCGGGGCGGCCAGTCCGGCCGGCCGCCGCCGCCTGGCCCGGCTGGATCACATCTGCCGCTCCCGGCGGCTATCCCCCGGCGGCGCGGCCGACGTGCTGGCCACCGCCATATTCCTGGACCAGCTCGACCGCTACGGACACAACGGAGACACGAATGCAGACCCTGAACCTTGAGTATCACGCGGCCGACCGCGCCGCCAGGCGCGCGCACGTCGGCGTAGTGGGAAGCGGTGACCTAGAGATCCTGTTCGAACCGGGCACCGACCCGACGGCTTCGGTACGCGTGCGGACCACGGTCGACGGTTTCGACGTCGTCTGGCGGCGGGTGCTCGACGCGTTCTTCGCGCACCATCCCGTGGCCGGCCGCTACGAGCTCAACGACTTCGGCGCCACGCCGGGCATCGTCAGCCTGCGCCTGCTGCAGGTGCAGGAGACCAGCCGCAAGCCGGCACACCCGGAAAGCAACAGAATATGAGTGACATCCCCNNGAGCTCGATGCCCGCGCACGTGCCTTTTCCCTGCTCGACGAGGACACAGGCCAGGAGTACTGCGACCCGTTCGACCGGATCGAGTCGCCCTGGCTCGAGCCGCAGGGCCTGGTCCCGGAATCCGACGACGGCCTGGTGGTGGTCAAGGGGCTGCTGGCGGGCGAGTCGTGCGTCGTGATCGGCATCGAAGGGGCCTTCCAGGGCGGCAGCATCGGCGAGGTCTCCGGCGCCAAGGCGGCTTGTGCCCTTCAGTTGGCCGCCCGGGACGCCCGGACCGGACAGCCGATCTCCGCCGTCCTGCTGCTGGAGACCGGCGGGGTACGCCTCCAGGAAGGCACGCTCGGTCTTAACGCCGTGGCGGAAATCCTCTCGGCATTGCTCGAGCTGCGCGGCATGCGGCCGGTAATCGGGGTGGTCGCGGGGCCCCTCGGTTCCTACGGCGGGATGAGCATCGTCGCCGGCCTGTGCACCCGGATGGTGCTGACCCACGAAGGCAGGCTCGGGTTCAACGGCGCCCAGGTCATCGAGTCCGAGGCGGGCATCGCCGAATTCGATTCATCCGACCACGCCCTGATCTGGAGCGTCAACGGCCCCGCACAGCGATACGCCACCGGGCTCGCCGACGCCGTCGTGCTCGACGACGTCCCCGCGGTCCGGCAGGCCGTCATCACCGCGGTGGCCGCGGGAGTGCCCGAGCATCACCGGTCCGAGGAACTCGACGTGCTGGCCGCCCGGCTCAGCCCCAGTGACGGCGGCCAGGCCCGCTTCAGCCTCCCCGGCCTCGGCATTCCTGTAGCCCCAAGTCCCGGCCAGGATTCGCTCGCGGCCTCCCATCCCGGTTCGGCGCAGCAGCGGGGGGCAGAGTCATGAGCCGCAGCCAGACCTGGTTCGATGCCCTGTCCACCCAGACGCTCCCCTCCCCGTACCGGTCGATCGCGATCGCCGACAGCGACCTCGGCAGTGGGACGCCGGCCAGACTGCTGGCAGTCGTCCCCGATCCGGACAACGAGTTCCCCCGCGCCCGCCACGGTGAAGTCGGCTTGCTCGAAGGCATCGGCCTGGCCCATGCGATAAGAGAGGTCATCGAGCTCGACTCCAGCCTGGCCGACGACCAGCGCCGATCGATCGTGGCCGTCGTCGACATACCCAGCCAGGCCTACGGCCGCTTGGAGGAACAGTTCGGCGAGCACCTC
>PLIQ01000360.1 GCA_003140115.1 Actinomycetota bacterium
ACAACATCGCCGCGGCCAAGGACTCGCGGCTGGTCATGATCGTCAACGACAACGGCTGGTCCTACCAGCCAACGATCGGCGGCCTGGCCGAGCACCTGGCCGCGATCCGGGTCAGCCAGCGGTACGAGAACGTGCTCGACTACATCAAGACCACCCTGTCCCGGGCACCGCTGGGCGGGCCGCTGTACGGCACGCTGCACGGCATCAAGAAGGGCATCAAGGACGTCCTGCAGCCGCAGGTGATGTTCGAGGACCTGGGCATCAAGTACGTCGGCCCCATCGACGGGCACGACGAGCGGATGGTGGAGAACGCGCTGCGCCGGGCCCGCGACTACGGCGGCCCCGTGCTCCTGCACGTGATCACCAGGAAGGGCCTGGGCTACCCGGAGGCCGAGCAGAACACGGACGACCGGCTGCACCAGGTACCCGCCGCGGGTGCGCTGCCCGGCAGCTGGAGCCGGGTATTCGGCGATGAGATGGTGGCGATCGGCGCGCGGCGGCCCGACGTGGTCGCGATCACCGCGGCCATGCTGAACCCGACCGGCCTGACCCAGTTCGCCACGGCCTACCCGAGCCGGACCTACGACGTGGGGATCGCCGAGCAGCACGCGATAACCAGCGCCGCGGGCCTGGCCATGGGCGGCCTGCACCCGGTCGTGGCCATCTATTCGACGTTCATTAACCGCGCCTTCGACCAAACCCTGATGGACGTGGCCCTGCACCGGCTCCCGGTGACCATCGTGCTGGACCGGGCCGGCGTGACCGGACCCGACGGCGCCAGCCATCACGGCATGTGGGACGGGTCGATCATGCAGCTCGTCCCGGGTATGAAGATCGCGGCGCCGCGGGACGGCAAGCGCGTGGCCGAGCTGCTGAACGAAGCGGTCGAGGTGTCCGACGGGCCGACCGTGGTCAGGTTCCCCAAGGGCAAGGTGGGCGGGGAAGTCGAAGCTGTCGCCAAGCTCGGCGGCATGGACGTGCTGCGGGCGCCGGGAGCAGGGCTCGGTCCGGACGTCCTGCTGGCCGGCGCGGGCCCGATGGCCCTGATGGGCATAGAGGTCGCGGACCGGCTCGCCGGTCACGGGATCGGCGTCACCGTGGTGGACCCGCGCTGGACCAAACCGATTGACGAGGCGCTGGTGGGTGCCGCGCGCCAGCACCGGCTGGTCGTCGCCGTCGAGGACAACGGGCGGGTCGGCGGGTTCGGCGACGCGGTGTCCAGGCTGCTCCGCGACCATGACGTGGACGTGCCGGTCAAGACGTTCGGGCTGCCGCAGGAGTTCCTCTCCCACGGAAAGCGCGAGCAAGTGCTCGAGGAGGTCGGCCTGACCTCCCAGCAGCTGGCCCTGCACATCACCGAGGCGGTGGCCCGCCGGTCGTCCGCCGAGGCGCCGGAGGGAACGCCGGAACCGCGGCCCGTCGATTGACTTCCACCCACACTGAAGGGCAACCGTATTGGTAGCGTAGAGCTTTATGCTCAACGTCGCCGTAATCGGCTCTGGTCCGGCCGGTCTGTATGCCGCTGAGGCGCTGGTCAAGCAGGCCGCCGCGCTGTCCCCGCCGGCGCCCGTGCGGGTCGACGTCATCGACCGGCTGCCCACCCCCTACGGTTTGGTCCGCTATGGGGTGGCGCCCGACCATAAGTCGATAAAGTCGATCGCCCAGTACCTGCGCAAGGTCCTGGAGAGCCCGGACGTCCGGTTCCTGGGCGGGGTGCATCTGGGTGAGGACGTCACCCGCGACGAGCTGCTCTCCGGGTACGACGCGGTGATCTACGCCACCGGGGCCATGCGCGACCGGCGGCTCGGCATCCCCGGCGAGGACCTGCCCGGAAGCTACGCGGCCACCGACTTCGTGAACTGGTACTGCGGTCATCCGGACGTGGATTCCAGTGCGTTCACCCTGGACGCGGAGTCGGTCGCGGTGATCGGTGTCGGTAACGTCGCCGTCGACGTGGCCCGGATCCTGGCCCGGGACCCGGCCGAGCTGCACGCCACCGACGTGCCGCAGCCGGTCTTGGACGTCTTGTACGCCAGCAAGGTGCGCGAGGTCCACATGATCGGCCGGCGCGGGCCCGCGTACGCCAAGTTCACCACCAAGGAGCTGCGTGAGCTAGGCGAACTGCCCGGTGTTGAGCTTGTCGTGCACGCCGACGAGGCCGATTTGAACGGGTTCGATTCCTCCGGCGAGAGTGTCGCGCTGGCCGAGGCCGACCGGCGCGTCCGCGGCAACCTGGTCGCCATCTCCAAGTGGGCCGAAGGCGGGGCCACCGGACCGGCTCCCTCCGGGCACTCGCGGCGGCTGATCGTGCGGTTCTGGCTGCGGCCGGTGGAGATCCTCGGGACCGAACGAGTCGGTGGTATCACGCTCGAGCGCACCGCGATCGACGCCAGTGGGAAGTTCGGCGGCACCGGGCAGCTCGAGACGCTCGACGCACAGATGGTGCTGCG
Organism: Actinomycetota bacterium; assembly: GCA_003140115.1. The sequence goes on from PLIQ01000360.1 coordinate 2,451, forward strand.
CTCGGTCGGATACCAGAGCGTCCCGCTGCCGGGCGTGCCGTTCGACGACCGGGCCTCCGTCGTGCCGAACGAACTCGGCCGCGTCCTTGGCCCCGACGGTTCCCCGCTGCCCGGGGAGTACGTGGCCGGCTGGCTCAAGCGCGGCCCGACCGGCGTGATCGGCACCAACAAGTCCGACGCCGCCGAGACCGTCCGGTCCCTGCTCGAGGACCTAGCCGGCGGCCCGGCGGTGGGCGACACCCAACTGCCAAGGGCCGGCTTGCTCCGCTATCCGGAGGCGGCCGCCACGGCCGCGGACCGCGATGACGGCCCGCTGTCGGCGGTTCTCGCCGGGCGCGGGATCACGCCCGTCTCCTATGACGAATGGCTGCGCATCGAGACCGCCGAAGTCCAGCTGGCCCAGGACCTCGGCCGCGGCGAGCGGGTCAAGCTGCACAACCGCGACGCCATCTGGTCCGCCTGCCGCCCCGACCACGCCTAACCATCACCGCCCAACCCCCAACCCCCAACCCCCGCACCCCGCCCATGGTGGCTCCTCGCCTCCCGAGCGGCGAGCAGGATCGTGGACAGTTACTGGTGGTATGTAGACATCCCGAAACAACCTGAGTTTCCGGCGCGTCGCGGCACGAGTCCGTTTTATCCAGAATAATCCCGTTGGCCACCTTGGAGCTGCCTGGCCGAGCATGGTTGATGGACCGCTGTACCAGGAAGAACAGGTAGAACGGACCATCAACCAGGTAGCCAGGCCGTGGGCACACGGGAGGAAGCCGCATAAGAGATCAGACAGATACCACTCAATGGCAGGCCCGTGGAGGGTAGCGGGCCATCTAGCACATCGCTGACCTCGGACACGCCGCAAAATCACCTTGTTCCGGAATGCTCACATGACAGCAGTAGCTGTCCACGATCATTGGCGGCCCGCCAGCGCTCACGGCCGGGCTGGGCTGGAAACGTACAGCTGGTAGAGAAGTTACGCGGGGGACAGGTCAGGCGTCTATCCAAGAATGTCACTGGGTGTCCGCATCATGGAGCCGAAGGCGGGACGGCCACCGTGGACGATGGAGAGGCAAGCGGACATGACAAACCACAATGGCGTCCTGATGATGCAGAGGTTGCTGCTGGCCGGGACGCTCGGCCTAGCCGTGGCCCAGAAGGCGGCGGCGATCCTGGAAGGCGAGTCAGCCTCGGGCGACGCGCTGCTGCCGGTGCCGCCGGTACTCGACGGCCAGTACGCTCCGGATCCGCGCAGCAACGACGGCGCGGTGCTGCGGGCGATCCTTGACGCGGCCAACGAATGCCTGGGGCATTTCGACGACCGGCCGCCGGGGGACCGGTGGTGCGACGCGCTGCTCCACCTGCTCGACCTGGCCGCCTTCGCCACCGACCTGGGCTCCACGGCGAATGATGTTCAGCTAGCGGGCTGAGCAGCGGCGCCAGCGGCGGGCCCCGAAGCACCCGGGGTCCGCCGGCCGGCGTCGCGCACCGGAGCGAGTACGGTGGCGGCGACGGCCGTGACCGCCATTCCGGCGGCGACCAGGACCATCACGGCGGCCGGCGACACAGCCTGCAGCAGGAAGCCAGCCAGCAGCGACCCGAGCGGGAGGACCCCCCAGGCGATCTGCAGGGCGACGCTGCTGGTCCGGCCGAGCAACTCGTTCGGCGTGATCTGCATCCGGTACGTCTGGACCGACACGTTCCAGGACGGGCCGACGAAGCCGAAGACGGCCACGATCGGGCACAGCCACAGCGGCACGCGGACCAGTACGATCAGCGTCAGCAGAACAGCCCAGGTCCACATGCATCCCGTGATCGTGATCCCGGCCGGGACCGTGCGCTGGATCCAGGGTGCCGCGAACGCGCCGGCCAGGCCTCCGGCGCCCATGCACCCCACGATGAGGCCGATCTGCGCGGACGAGGCCCCGTCGTGCCGGGCCAGCACGATCAGGCCCAGGGTCAGGACCTGCAGCAAGATGTTCACCGAGGCGGCGAAGAACGAGCTGTAGCGCAGGAACGGCTGCCGCCAGGTAAAGGCCAGCCCCTCGGCGAGCTCGGCCCGCAGCCTGCGGGAGGCCGGGGGAGCGGACACAGCGGACACAGCAGACACAGCAGAGGCCCCAGCCTGCATGGGCGCCTTGATGAACGGCAGCGTGACCAGGGAGGCCAGGTAGGACAGGGCGTCCGCGCCGAACGGCGCGGCCCGGGACAGCCCGAACAGCGTGCCGCCCAGCGCCGGGCCAGCCAGTTGCGCCGCGTTCTGTCGCGCCTCGTTCTGCCCGACGGCCGCCGACCGCTGGGACGGGGCCACGAGCATCGGCAGCGCCGCGCGCTGGGCGACGCCGAAGAACACGGTCGCCGTACCCTCGACGAACCCCGCCACCAGGATCTGGACGTAGGTGATGTGCGCGGCCCAGCCGGCCACGGCGATGCTGCCCACCGCGGCGAGCCGGATCGCGTCGCAGCTGATCATGATCCGCTTGCGGTTGTACCGGTCGGCCAGACCGCCCGCCGGCAGCGGAAACAGCAGATAGCCGAGCATGGCCGCGAACCCGGCGATCCCCGCCTTGGCCGGCGAGCCGGTCATGGCCAGGACCAGCAGCGGATAGGCGATCTTCGAGATCTGCGAGCCGAGCAGCGAGACCGCCTGGCCGCCCCAGAGCAGCTGGAAGTCCCGGTTCCGCCGCAGCGGCACGGGCTCACGCGCAACTGACTCATCCGCCGGGACGCCCACCTGGTCACGATACCTGCGGACCGGCCGTCTCGAAATTACCTGATCGGATGGGTCTAGGAAATCGGGTTGAAGCGAACTAAAACAGTAGTTACAGGGTTAGCGCGATCTCGCGCGGGGGATCGTCCAAGCATCGCCAGATGGGGTCCGCGGTGACGAAGTACGGCCATATCGGGTTGCGCGTGATCGCGGTGGTGGCCTTCGCAGGGACTGCCGCGCTCGCCGTCACGCTAAGCCGCGCCCCGGTCCGCCCTGATCACGCCGCCCTGTCCTCGAACCTGATTCAGAGCCCGTGCGCCCCGTCGGGGCTCGAGGCGTGGCTCGGCCTCGCGCAGACCGCGGGATCGACATCCGTCACGGGCACCGGAGACCGCCTCGAACCCGGCGGCACCTACTACACCCTGGAGTTCACCAACGTCTCCGCCCGCGTATGCAGCCTGTACGGCTACCCCGTCGTGTCCGCCTACGCCGGCGACCAGGTCGGCGGGACCCAGATCGGTAGCACGGCGGCCCGCGACACCTCGGTCCGCCCGCGGCCGGTGACGCTCGCGCCCGGCCAGACGGCGCACTCCGTGCTTCGCGTCACCAGCACCGGTACGTTCCGGCCGACCGCGTGCGCACAGGTGACCGTGCTCGAACTCCGGGTGAAGCTGCCCGACCAGGTCCGGCCCGCGTTCGTGCCTATTCACCTGCCTGCCTGCTCCAAGAAGGGCCCGGAATTCCTCAGCGTGCAGGCGATTCAGCCGCGCCCCGGCGTCCCCGGGCTCCGTGCGCCCTAATCAGGGGTCTCGAACGTTCCTGTTCATCGCGGGGCGGGGACAATGGGTGTCATGGGCATGAGCCAGATCAGCATCTCCCCGGCCGCAGGATCATACGATGGCTTGGACCCGCGACCGCGCGAGGCGGCGCGGCTAGCCGAGGCCGGTGTCGTCGCCCGGGGCGGCGAGGGGGAGGACGGGTTGCCCGAAGAACGCTTCCTGGACCGCGAGGAGAGCTGGCTCAGGTTCAACGAACGCGTCCTCGAACTGGCCGAAGACGAATCGGTCCCGCTGCTTGAACGGGTACGATTCCTGGCCATCTTCGCGAACAACCTGGACGAGTTCTTCATGGTCCGGGTGGCTGGGCTGGTGCGCCGCATGGTGGCCGGCTTCCCGGTCGAGGGCCCCGGGGTCCGGCTGCCCCGCCAGGTGCTTGAGAACACCCTGGAGCTGGCGGGAGAGCTGACCGTCAGGCACGCCCGGGTGTTCAGCGAGCGGGTCAACGCCGAACTCGCCGAGCACGGGATCGAGATCCTGCGCTGGAAGGAACTGTCCGCCAGCGAGCGGGACGACCTCAGCGAGCTGTTCCGCCAGCGCATCTACCCGGTGCTCACCCCGCTGGTGGTGGACCCGGCCCACCCGTTTCCGTTCATCTCCGGCCTGTCGCTCAACCTGGCCGTCATGATCGCCGACCCCAGGACGGACAGCACGGTGTTCGCCCGGGTCAAGGTGCCGCCGCTGCTGCCCAGGTTCCTCGCCGTGGGGCCGAACCGGTTCGTGCCGATCGAGGACGTCATCGCCGCGCATATGACCGACCTGTTCGGCGGGGCCGAGGTGCTCGAGCAGCACGTGTTCCGCGTGACCCGGATCCGGGACCTCGAAGTGGATGAGGACCTCACCGAGAACCTGCTCCAGGCCATGGAACGGGAACTGGTCCGGCGCAGGTTCGAGCCCGCGGTGCGGCTGGAGGTCGAGGACACGGTGTCGGGCGACGTGCTCGAGCGGCTGATCACCGAGCTCGACATCGACTCGCGCGCGGTGTACCGGGTGCCGAGTCCACTCGACCTCAGCGGGCTGTCCGCCCTCGCCGACCTGAACATCGGCGAGCTGCGCTACCCCGCGTTCGTCCCGTCCACCCGGGAGGTCCCGCAGGACACCAGCATCTTCACCGCCATCGCCGAACGTGACATCCTCGTCCAGCACCCCTACGACTCGTTCGCCGCGTCGGTCGAGCGGCTGATCGAGGAGGCCGCCGAGGACCCGGGCGTGCTTGCGATCAAGCAGACGCTGTACCGGACCAGCGGGCAGTCGCCGATCGTGGACGCGCTCATCGACGCGGCCGAGGCCGGCAAGCAGGTCGTCGTGGTGGTGGAGATCAAGGCCCGGTTCGACGAACGGGCCAACATCGCCTGGGCGCGCAAGCTCGAGCAGGCCGGCTGCCACGTCGTCTACGGCTTCGTCGGCCTGAAGACGCACTGCAAGATGGCGCTGATCGTGCGGCAGGAAGCCGACGGGACGCTCCGGCGGTACTGCCACCTCGGCACCGGTAACTACCATCCGACCACGGCCCGGCTGTACGAGGACTTCGGCCTGCTCACCGCTGACCCGGCCGTCGGCGAGGACGTCACCGCCCTGTTCAACCACCTCACCGGGTACACCCGCACCCGTTCGTACCGCAGGCTGCTCGTCGCGCCGGAGCAACTGCGCAACGGCATCGTGAGCCGGATCGACCGGCAGGCTGAACGCAGCCGGGCCGACCTACCCGCCCGAATCGTCTTCAAGTCCAACGCGCTCGTCGACGAGGTGGTGATCGACGCACTCTACCGGGCCTCCCAGGCCGGAGTCCGCGTCGACCTGTGGATCCGCGGCATCTGTACGCTGCGGCCGGGCATCGCAGGGCTGTCCGAGAACATCACGGTCCGCAGCGTGCTCGGCCGGTTCCTCGAGCACTCCCGGATCTACGCGTTCGGCGTGGGGGAGGACGAGGACAGCCAGATCTGGCTCGGCAGCGCCGACATGATGCACCGGAACCTGGACCGCCGGGTGGAACTGCTGGTACAGGTCACCGACCCCGCCCATCAACGGCGGCTGCGCGGCCTGCTCGACCTCGGCATGGACGACGGCACCTCGTCCTGGTGGCTCAACCAGGACGGCTACTGGACCCGGCACAGCCGGGACGAGTCCGGCCATCCGCTGCGGGACATCCAGGAGACCCTGGTCCGGGAACGCCGGGGTCGTTCGGCCGATGAGTCAGCCTTACTACTGGCCGCCTGGCGAGCGTGGCCGGGGAGCACGGCTGATGAGTCCCCGCCGGTGAGCGAGGCTATCCTCTCGGCGGGTGCCGTGCTGTGGCGCCAGGCTGCCCATGGGCTCGAGGTGCTCCTGGTGCACCGGCCCAAGTACGACGACTGGTCGCTGCCTAAGGGCAAACGAGAACCCGGCGAGCACGTGCTTCTCACCGCGGTCCGCGAGGTGCTCGAGGAGACCAGCGTGCGCGCCGTGCTCGGTCCCCGGCTGCGGACCGCGGAATACCTCGCCCACGGCCGGCCCAAGCAGGTCGACTACTGGGCCGCGCTCAGCGCTGAGGATGAGGCCGCGGCCAGTCACGAGATCGACGCGGTGTCCTGGCTGCCGCTGCGCCAGGCGCTGGACCGGCTCAGCTATCCCCATGACGCCGACGTGATCGCCAGCCTGCAGCCGCACCGCACGGTGCCGCTGATTCTGGCCCGGCACGCCTCGGCGGGCCATAAGCGCGACTGGGCGGGCGAGGACCTGCTGCGCCCCCTGGACGCCGAGGGCGCGCTGGACGCGCTGCTGCTGGGTGACCTGCTGGCCTGCTTCGCTCCCTGCGCCCGGGTGATCAGTTCGCCCGCGCTGCGGTGCACCGAGAGCGTGCGCCCATACGCCGCGGGGTTCGGGGGATCCGTGGAGGCTGAGGCCGTTCTGGCCGTGCCCGACCGGGCTACCGAGTCATTTTTGGACCGAACGGACCGGGTTCACGCTCTCCGGCACCTGTTCCGCGACCTCGTGGCCGACGGTCAGCCCGTGGTCGCCTGCCTGCACCGGGAGAACCTGCCGCTGGCCCTGGCCGCCGCATGCTCGGTGCTCGACGCGCCGCCGACCGCCGATTTCGACCCGTCGCTGGCCAAGGGCGGCTTCCTTGTGCTGCACGTCGCCGCGGGCACGCTCGTCGCCCTGGAACGCTACGAGCTCTTAGGCTCGGTTTCCCCGGCCGTAGCGATCTCACCAGCATCAGTGACCCCGTCAGCATTCTGGATCCCTTCAACCACTGAGGTCTCTCCGCCCACTGGAGCCCCTTGAGTCCCTGGGGCATTCCCGGCCTCGGAGGTCTCCCCAGCCTCTTTGGTCTGGGGATCCGGCGAGCCTGCGGCCGGCCGGCCAGCCCGGTGCCGGCGCACCAGCCGCCGGGTGATGTACGCCATGAGCAGTACCACAAGGACGACCAGCACGTAGAGCGAGTAGCGGTTGACGTTGCTGTAGATCGAGTCGATATGGTCGCCGGCGAAGTACCCGATGCTCACCCAGGTGCCGACCCAGACGCACGCCCCGAACACGTTGAAGAAGGCGAAGGTGCGCGCGCGCATCTGGGTGATGCCCGCGATGAGCCCGTTGGCCTCGCGCAGGCCGACGATGAACCGGGCGACGACTACCACGATGCCGCCGTAGCGGGAGACGACCGCCTCAGCCCGGTCCAGGTGCTTCGGCTTGAGCAGGACGTACTTGCCATAGCGCAGGACTAGCTCCCGGCCCGCGTACCGGCCGATCAGGTAGCCGATCTCGGCCCCGATGACCGCGGCGGCGACCGCGACGATCCCGACCAGGACGATGTTCAGCCCGCCCCGGCCGGTACCGGCGAAGATGGCCCCGCCAATCAGCGCGAACTCGCCCGGGATGACCGGGATGCCGATGTTCTCTAGCAACAGCAGCAGGGCGATGGCCAAGTACCCGTAATGGTCGAGGGGACCTTGCAGGGAGTTGAGGAAGCCGGGCAGCGGCGCGGACCCTGACCCCCCCAAGGGGTTCGCGCTGGCGAGTAGTCCCATGCTCAGCCGTCTCCTGGTTTCTGTGCCTCCGCCTCCCCGGAGTTCAGCGCCTCGGCGAGGGGCCCCGCGGTGAGCTCGACCTGCCAGGGCCTTGCTCCGTACGCGGAGAGGGCCAGGCTAACCGTTCCGGCGTCGGCTGACTGCGGGGGATCCCAGCTGAGCCTGCGCAAGGCGTCCGGGGCGAGCAGGTTCTCCACTGGCAGCCTATTGGCTTCGGCGATGGCCGTCACTGTGGCGCGGGCTGCGGCCAGCCGGGCCGCGGCCACTGGATCACGCTCGGCCCAGCGATGCGCGGGTGGCGGCCCGCTGGGTATCGCTCCGCCGACGGCGTCGGGCAAGTCGCCGTCGGCGCTGGTCCGCGCCTTGGTGACAGCCGCCATCCACTCCTTCTCGTGCCGCCGGGCCTGGCGGCCGGCGAAGCCGCTGATCCGCGACAACTGCGGATAGTTGGTCGGAAGCGACCTGGCCGCCTCGATGATCGCGTTATCGGGCAGGACGCGCCGCGGCGACAGGTCGGCGGCCTGGGCGATCTGGTCCCTGACGGTCCAGAGCTCGCGCACCGCGGCCAGCGCGCGGCGGGACTGGACCCGGTGGATGCCCGAGGTGCGGCGCCATGGGTCTGGCCGGGCCGCGGCGGGCTTGGCGGCGAGCTCTGCCGCGAACTCCTGACGGGCCCATTCGGTCTTGCCCTGGTCGGCGAGTTCGGCCGCGAGCGCGTCGCGCAATTCGATCAGCACCTCGACGTCTAGGGCCGCGTAACGCAGCAGTTCCTCCCGCAGCGGGCGGACCGACCAGTCCGCCGCCGAGTGGCCTTTCTCCAGGTGGAAGCCCAGCACCTCCTCGACCAGGGTGCCGAGGGCCACCCGCGGGTAGCCGAGCAGCCGCCCGGCCAGCTCGGTGTCGAACAGCTGCCGCGGCCGGAAGCCGACCTCGGCCAGGCAGGGCAGGTCCTGCGACGCCGCGTGCAAAATAGCTTCCGCGTCCTGCAGGGCCGCGTCCACCCCGGACAGATCGGGGCAGGCGATGGGGTCGATGAGCATCGTGCCCGACCCGGCACGCCGGAGCTGGACCAGGTAGGCGCGCTGCCCGTAGCGGTATCCCGAGGCCCGTTCGGCATCGACCGCGACGGGTCCGTGGCCCTCCGCTAGCCTGCCGGTGGCCTCGGCCAGGGCGGTGTCGGTCTCCACGACCGGGGGCAGACCATCGCGAGGTTCGAGCAACGGGACAGCCGCGCCAGGCCCGCTGACCTCACTGTCCGTGCTCACCTTCGCCCCGGCGGTCGCAGCGCCCGCGTGCCGGGTGGTTCCAGGCCGGCCGCGGCGGCCAGGCAGTCGCACCAGGCCGAGAAGTGCGCCGACAGGTCGAGGGTGCCCAGGTCGTTGTCGTCAGGACTGTTCCCGGGCCCGGGCGGCGACCAGGACGCGCGCAGCTCGAACCCGGTCAGTGGCAGCTCGTCCCGCTTGGCTCCGAAGCCTTCCGTGATCACCCGGGTCACCGTGCCGCTTGGCACCGCGTACCCGGGCACGTGCGCGTCCAGCGCTTCGGAGAGCCAGCTCCAGCCGACCTCGCCGAGCAGCGGGTCGGCCGCCATTTCCGCTTCTACGTCGGCCCGGATGTAGGCCACCAGCCGGAACACGCCATCCCAGCCTTCTTGGCCGTCCGGATCGTAGAGCAGCACCAGCCGTCCCCAGGCCACGTCCGCGCCGTCCCGCTCGACGGTCGCGGCGATGGCTGATGCGTACGGGGCCAGGCGCTTGGGCGCGGGTAGGTCTTCGAAGGAGAACCCATGCCCGGTCTTGGCGTCACGGCCCGCCATGAACGTGGCCGCGGCCACGGCGAACGTCGCCTCCGCAGGGCTTTCGGCGCTGGCCGCGGGCGGCTCCTTACTTCCCGTCGGCTTACTAACTGTCTGCTTACTTCCCGTCGGCGCGCGTTCGGCCGGCGCGGGTGCCGCCGCCAGGCTGGCTGCCGCTCCTGACCGCCGTCCCGCTCCCTCTCGGGTCGCGCGCCGCTTGCCCGGCTCGTCAGCAGGCTTCATGACCCGAGCGTACGTGTCGCTCATCCGCTTCTCACGCGGCGTCACGTAGTTTCATGCGCAAACACCATGTTTCATCCGAGTTCGACCGGTTCAGCTTCAGCCTAGAACCAGCGTGAATCGGTTAGTCCGGTTACGCGGCTCTGGAAGCGGTGCCGCTGCTGACATGCTCGCGCACCGGAAGGCCGATGAACAGGGCTTCGCCGCACAGACAACAACCCCACTCCGGGCAGTCGCCGTCGGCGACATCCGGACAGCTGGCCGGCTCCGCATGCAATTGCTCGAACGGCCGCTCCTCGCCACATTCGGTGCAGTACCTGGTCAGCTGGCTCATCCCGGCGACCTCCTCGGTGCGGTGCAACACGAACGTGCAGCGGATTAATAGAGGTTGCCGCCGATAGTGACATGCTGGCCGGCCAATTCGTGGGATCTCAGGCGGCGTGTCTCCAGACGGTGACCACGCTCTGGCATGAAACGATCGCCGTTGTGCAGCCAAACGATCCCCGACGTGCAGCCATGTGAGACGATCCCAGACGTGACCGTGCGCTCGGGAAAATCCCCCTTCATCCAGGCCTGCCGGAGGGAGCCGGTTCCCTTTACGCCGGTCTGGTACATGCGCCAGGCCGGCCGCTCGCTGCCTGAGTACCGCAAGGTGCGCGAGGGCGTCTCGATGCTCGATTCGTGCACGCGGCCCGACCTGATCACCGAGATCACCCTGCAGCCGCTGCGCCGCTACGACGTAGACGCGGCGGTCCTGTTTAGCGACATCGTGGTCCCGCTACGCGCGGTGGGCATCGATGTCGACATCAAGGCGGGCATCGGGCCGGTGGTGGCCACCCCGGTCCGGACCTCGGCGGATCTAGAGCGACTGCGTCCGCTGGAACCCAGTGACGTGCCCTACGTGACCGAAGCGGTCCGAATGCTCGTCGCCGAACTGGATGACCGCCCGCTGATCGGCTTTGCGGGCGGCCCGTTCACCCTCGCGTCCTACCTGGTCGAAGGGGGGCCATCGAAGAATCACGACAAGACCAAAGCCCTGATGTACGGCAATCCCGAGCTCTGGCACGCGCTGCTCGGCCGGCTCGTCGACATCACGATCTCGTTCCTGCAGATCCAGGTCGCGGCGGGCGCCTCGGCGATCCAGCTCTTCGACTCGTGGGTCGGCGCGGTTGGACCAGATGACTACCGGCACGCGATCCTGCCGCACACCAGCCGGATCTTCAGCGCGCTCGGATCCACAGGAATACCGCGTATTCATTTCGGCGTCGGAACGGGCGAATTGCTCGGGCTGATGGGACAGGCCGGCGCCGACGTGGTCGGGGTCGACTGGCGCATCCCGCTGGACCAGGCCGTCCAGCGGGTGGAACCGGGTAAGGCGTTGCAGGGCAACCTGGACCCGGCCGTCCTGCTCGCGCCGTGGGACGTGGTCGAGGAACGGGCCCGGGACGTGCTCGTGCGCGGGCGGGCCGCGGAGGGGCATGTGTTCAACCTGGGGCACGGCGTGCTGCCGGAGACCGATCCAGGCGTCCTGGCCCGGCTCGCCGACCTGGTGCACGCCGAGTCGATCCGGCCGCAGACCTAGCTTCAGGGTTTCCAGTGCGCGACGAAGCCCAGGGCGGTCCGTCGACGTCCCGGCCCGGCGCCGGGCCCTAGTTTTCCGGTGCGGCCGGGCGCGATGCGGGCTTGCGGCGGAGCATCCAACGCCTGGCCCGGTAGATCGCGTAACCGGCGATGACCGCGATGGCGACGAAGGGCGCGACGGCCCCGAGGAAGGCCAGGGTCCAGGACAGCGTGACCCGGAGCGCGTGCCAGCCTGCGCCAAGGCCTCCAGCCAGGGACGGCGGCGCCTTCGGACGGTGCACAACCGGCTTGGCCTTCGGGCCGAGGATGGTGAGGGTCACCGTCGCGTAGCTGGTCTCGTGGCTGAGTGCCCGCTGCTGCGCCTGCATCGCTTCCAGCGTGGATTCCTCGTTGTTGATCTGGTCCTGCACGTTGAGCAGATCATTGACCGAACCGGCGTGCGCGAGCAGCACCCGCAGCTGCACGATGGCGGCCTGGTCCGAGGCGACCTGGCTGTTCACGTCGGCTACCTGCTGGGTGACGTCCTGGGCCTGCTCCTGCAGCGACAGCTGAGTGCCCAGGCCGCCCGCGAGCTGGCCCAGCGTAGCCGGATAGGACGCGACCGGGATCTTCAGCTGCACGGTGGCCGTGGCCTCGGACGGGTGATCCGGGTCGGCCGAGGTGGTCTCGTTCGAGACGTAACCGCCCACTCCCTCGGTGATCTGGGTGGCCCGGGCGGCAGCGGAGCCGACGTTCGCCGCCCGGACGGTCAGCTGCGCGGTGTAGATGATGTCGCCGGCGGGCGCCAGCTGGGCCGTGGTTCCCGCGTTGGCCGACGGTCCCGAGGCGCTTCTGGCGGCCCCGGACGGCAGTGCCCCGATGCCTGGCGCAGCCGCCGCAGCCGTCGGCGCGGCCACCACTGCTGACCCCGCTGCCGTGCCGGACGAACTGGCCGAACTGCCGGAGCATCCGGCCAGCAGCATTCCCCCGGCGAGCATGACACCGCCGATCGCCAAGCCGGCGACGCCGAATCGTGTGCGCCCGGTCCGTGCGGACCCGCGGTTCAAGCTCCGTGTGTTCAACATGCCGGTGTGACGGCGGCATCCGCCGGGCGGTTCCGTCGCCGTGGTCACGATCCCGCACCGGCCCGGCCGCACCCCGGTTACGAGGCTTATGTCCCCTCCAGAGGCGGTGGCCCTGCCGTCCCGGGCACGGCGCGGTATCTGCCAGGCTGGAGGAATGAACCCTTCGACTTCGCGACCGCACGTGGTGATCGTGGGCGGCGGGATCGCCGGGCTAGCCGCGGCGTTCTTCCTCCGGGATGAGCCGGTGCGGGTGACTGTGCTGGAGGGGTCGTCCCGGCTAGGCGGCAAGCTGTCCGTATCCGAGATCGCCGGCATCGCGGTCGACGAGGGGGCCGAGGCGCTGCTCGTCACCCGGCCGGAAGGTACCGGGCTCATCGCGGAGGTCGGGCTGGCCGGTGACCGGGTGGCGCCGGGAACCACGTCCTCGGCGATCTGGACGCTCGGCGCGCTCCACCCGCTGCCCCGGCGCCAGTTCATGGGCGTGCCGTCCGACCTGGCCGAGCTGGCCCGGTCCGGGGTGGTGTCCGGGGAAGGCGCCGCCCGGGCCAGCCAGGACCTCGAGCTGCCACCGACCACGCGGGACGGTGACGTGCCGGTCGCGGATTTCGTCGGAGCCAGGTTCGGCACGGAGGTGGTCGACCGGCTGGTCGACCCGCTGCTCGGCGGGGTCTACGCGGGACGCTCCTCGGACCTGTCTTTCGACGCGACGATGCCGGCTCTGGCCGCCGCGTCGCGGCGGTACCGGTCGCTCGCGGAGGCCGTGGGCTCGCTGCTCCCGCCACCGGCGCCGGTTCCGGCCGGAGAGCGGGACGGGGCACCGGCCGGCCCGCGGTCCGGCGGTTCGGTGTTCACCACCTTGGCCGGGGGACTGGGCCAGCTGCCGGCCTTCCTGGCCAAGGCGTCGGGCGCTGAGGTCCGGACGACCGCCATGACCCGGGCGCTGTCCCCGGCTCCGGGTGCTCCGGGTGCTCCGGGTGCCGGGCCCGGCTGGCGGCTCACGATCGGATCCGCGGCGGCGGAAGAGTTGATCGACGCCGACGCGGTGATCCTGGCCGTGCCCGCGCGTCCGGCCGCCCGGCTGCTCACTGGCGTGCCGGGCACCTCGGCTGCGGTCACGGCGTTCGGTGAGATCAGCTACGCGAGCATGGCGATCGTCACGCTGGCCTATCCGCGTTCGGCGTTTCCCGGGGCCGGACTGGCCGCGCTGGGCTGGAGCGGGTACCTGGTCCCGGCCGTGGACGGGCGGGCCGTGAAGGCGGTCACCTTCTCCAGCGTCAAGTGGCCCCACCTGGCCGACGTGACCGCTCCCGGTGCCGAACCGCTGGAGGTCGTGCGCTGCTCGGTCGGCCGTATCGGCGAGGAAGCCCTAGTGCAGCGGGCCGATGAGGATCTGGCTGCGGTGGCCGCGGCCGAGCTCGCGGCCGCGACCGGGGTGCGCGGCGCTCCGGCCGCGCA
>PLIQ01000669.1 GCA_003140115.1 Actinomycetota bacterium
GGAAATGCGCAACGCAATCGCGGGGCTGACCCCGGCGGAGCGGCGACGGGTGCTGGAGGACTGGAACGACACCGCGCGGGTGATACCGCAGGTGACGGTGCCGGAGTTGTTCGAGGCGCAGGTGGCCCGGACCCCGGACGCTCCCGCGGTGGTCTTCGAGGGCACTGCGGTGTCCTACGCGGAGCTGAATGCGCGGGCGAACCGGCTGGCCCGGTACCTGGTGTCGCAGGGCGCGGGGCCGGAGCGGCTGGTCGCGGTCGCGGTGCCCCGGTCGGCGGGCATGATCGTGGCGGTCCTGGCCGTGCTGAAGGCCGGCGCCGCCTACGTCCCGGTCGACCCGGCCTACCCGCCTGACCGGATCGCTTTCATGCTCGCCGATGCCCGCCCCGTCGCGGTGCTGACTACGGTGGCGGCCGGAGGGGATCTGCCGGCCGGGACCCCCCGGGTCGCTGTTGACGATCCGGCCATCGTGACAGCTGTCTCGCGCCTGGCCGATGACGACCCGACCGGCGCCGAGCGGCCCGCTCTGCTGGGGCCGTCCAGCCCGGCGTACGTGATCTATACCTCGGGGTCGACCGGACGGCCTAAGGGCGTGGTGATCGAGCAGCGCAGCGTCGTCGGCCTGCTGAGCTGGGCGAGGGCCGAGTTCTCTGCGGCGGAGCTGGGCAGGGTGCTGGGATCGACGTCGCTCAGCTTCGACGTGTCGGTCTTCGAGATCTTCGCGCCGCTGGTCTCGGGCGGGAGCGTGGAGATCGTGAGCAGCCTGCTCACGCTGGCGGAGGGGATCGATGATCCGGCATCCGGGCGGCTGGTCAGCGGCGTGCCATCGGCGATCTCGCAGGTCATTAGCACGTCGGAAATCGGCGTCAGGGCGCGTGCCGTCGTCCTGGCCGGCGAGGCACTCACGCCGCGTGCCCTGTCGGCCATCCGGGGGACGTGGCCGGAGGCGCGGATCCGTAACATCTACGGTCCGACCGAGACGACGGTGTACGTCACGTCGTGGACGTCCGGTGATGAGGCTGACCAGATTCCGATGATCGGCCGGCCGATCTGGAATACGCGGGCGTTCGTGCTGGACGCCGGGCTAGGTCCAGTGCCACCGGAGGTGGCGGGAGAGCTGTACATAGCGGGGGCTGGGCTGGCGCGGGGGTACCTGGGCCGGCCGGGGCTGACCGGGGAGCGGTTCGTGGCGTGCCCGTTCGGGGCGGCCGGGGAGCGGATGTACCGGACCGGGGATCTGGTGCGGTGGACGGCGGACGGGGAGCTGGAGTACCTGGGCCGGGTCGATGATCAGGTGAAGATCCGNNGAGGTCGAGGCGGTGCTGGCCGCGCAGCCGGGGGTGGCGCAGGCGGCGGTGGCGGTGCGGGAGGACCAGCCGGGGGACCGGCGGCTGGCCGGGTACGTGGTCCCGGGCGCGGGGGCGGTGCTGGATCCGGCGGTGCTGCGGGCGGCGTGCGGGCGGGTGCTGCCGGGGTACATGGTCCCAGCCGCGGTGGTGGTGTTGGACGGGCTGCCGCTGTCGCCGTCCGGGAAGCTAGACCGGCACGCACTGCCCGCCCCGCAGTACGCCGCTGTGGTGGAGGGCCGGGCCCCGGCTACTGCCGGGGAGCAGCTGCTGTGCGAGGTGTTCGCGCAGGTGCTGGGGGTGGACCGGGTCGGGGCCGAGGATAGTTTCTTTGACCTGGGCGGGCATTCNNGCCTCGCTGGCCGGGGTGCTGGACGGGGCCGGGGCGGCCCGCCCGGCGCTGGTCCCGGTGCCGCGGCCGGCGCGGCTGCCGCTGTCGTTCGCGCAGCAGCGGTTGTGGTTCCTCGAGCAGCTGCACGGGCCGGGGACGGCGTATAACCTGCCGTTCGCCTGGCGGCTGACCGGCGAGCTCGATACCGAGGCGCTGATGGCGGCGCTGGGTGAGGTGGCGGCCCGGCACGAGTCACTGCGGACCGTGTTCGGCGCCGAGGACGGCGAGCCCTACCAGCACGTGATCCCGGCGGGACAGGCGAAGGTCCCGGTCACGGTGACGGCCGCGACGGCGGGTGAGCTGGCCGGGCTGCTGGAGGCGGCGGCCAGGCACCAGTTCGACCTGGCCACCGAAATGCCGGTGCGGGCCTGGCTGTTCACGCTGGCCGATGAGGAGCACGTGCTGGTGCTGCTGTGCCACCACATCGCCAGCGACGGCTGGTCGGAGCAGGTGCTGATGGCGGACCTGGCCACCGCATACGCCGCGCGCCGGGAGGGGCGGGCGCCGGACTGGCCCGACCTGCCGGTGCAGTACGCGGATTACACGTTGTGGCAGCGGGACCTGCTCGGCGGTGACCAGGACCCGGGCAGCCTCATGTCCGGGCAGGTGGGGTACTGGCGGGAGCAGCTGGCGGGGCTCCCGGAGGAGCTGGTACTGCCGGCCGACCGGCCGCGCCCGGCGGAGCCCTCTCGGCGGGGCGGGGTGATCCGGTGGCAACTGGCCGACCCGGACCTGCACGGCGCCCTGGCCGGGCTGGCCCGCGAGCATCAGGCCACGGTGTTCATGGTGGTCCTGGCAGGGCTGGCCGCCCTGCTGTCCCGGCTGGGTGCCGGGACGGACATCCCGGTGGGGGCGCCGGCGGCGGGGCGGACCGATGACGCGCTGGATGACCTGGTCGGGTTTTTCGTGAACACGCTGGTGCTGCGCGCGGACCTGGCCAGTGACCCGGGGTTCGCGGAGCTGGTGGGGCGAGTCCGGGAGACGGTGCTGGCGGCCCAGGCGCGTCAGGATGTGCCGTTCGAGCGGCTGGTGGAGGTGCTGAACCCGGCCCGGTCGGCGGCCCGGCATCCGCTGTTCCAGGTCATGCTGGCCGATGAGGACGTCGGCGCGGTCGACTGGCAGCTCCCAGGGCTGCGGATCACGGCGGAGCCGGTCCCCGCCGGGGCCGCCAAGTTCGACCTGACCCTGGCGTTCCGCCAGGACCGTGACGCCGATAGTGCCGCGGCCGGGATCAGCGCGTGGTTCGAGTACGCCGCGGACCTGTTCGACCCGGCCACCGTGCAGGCGCTGGCCGCCCGGCTGACCCGGCTGCTCCGCCAGGCCGCCCGCGATCCCGGCCGCCCTCTGAGCACCCTGGACCTCCTCACCCCCGCCGAACGGCGGGAACTGGCGCACTGGAACGACACCGCGCGGGTGATACCGGAGGTGACGGTGCCGGAGTTGTTCGAGGCGCAGGTGGCCCGGACCCCGGACGCCCCCGCCGTGGTCCAGGTCGGGGTCACGATCTCCTACGCCGAGCTGAACGCGCGGGCCAACCGCCTCGCCCGGCTGCTGATCGACCGGGGCGCGGGGCCAGAGGGGCTCGTCGCCATCGCCATGCCCCGTTCGGCGGACCTGATCGTCGCGGTGCTGGCCGTGCTGAAGTCAGGTGCCGCGTACGTCCCCGTCGATCCGGCTTATCCCGCTGACCGTGTCGGGTTCCTGCTCGCTGATACCGGCCCCGTCGCGGTGCTGACCACGGTGCTGGCCGGGAAGGGTCTGCCGAGCGGGCCACCCCGGGTCGCCCTTGACGACCCAGGCATCGTGGCCGCCCTACCGCGCCTGGCTGATGGTGACCTGGCCGCCGCGGAGCGGCCCGGGCCGCTGCGGCC
>PLIQ01000174.1 GCA_003140115.1 Actinomycetota bacterium
GCGATCCCGGCCGTGGAACAGCGCGGTGAGGTCGCCGGCGGAGCCGGAGATCTCCGTCGGCAGCACCGTCTCGTCCTCGGCGGGGGCCTCGATCGCCGTCACCCGGATCCGGCCCTCTACCACGGCCCGGCCGGGCGCGGCGAGCCCGCCGATCGGCTCCGCGCCGGCCGACGGCGCGGGTCGGCCGTAGCCGCCCGCGCCGGGCAGATCCTCGTACGCGGCATCAACCTTCGGTGGTCGGCAAACCTGGGTTCAGTCCGGCGGGTGGCCGCTCGCCCAGTGCTGGAAGCTGAACCTCTATGAGGGTTACAAGTTCGTGTTCATGGTGAACAGTTCCACCGTCAATTCGTACACTTTCGACATGTACCCGCCGGGGACGACTGACGCGAATTTCCGGAACACAAAAGCGGTGTCGTACGGGTTCACGAACTATCAGGCGGAGTCGACGATCAGCCTGCAGGCGCCGTATAACGGGACGTTCGTCCTGGCGGTGTGCGAGAACGTTAATACTTGCTCCTTGGCCAGCAAGGTGATGAACCCGTACACGTTCAGGACCGGGCTGATTGTGCCCTGACCCTAGCTCTTCACGGGAGTCGGCCAGCTGTGCCTGATCATCTCCGCAAGGTTAGGGTACTGTCGACCAGGCTGGTGGCGTACCGGGCGTCCGTAGCTGAGGTGGGTCTTGATGGCGGCTTCTCAGAAGGCGCATTCGGTGAGAGAGGCCGACGGCCGGGTTGATGAGTTGCACGACAGCCTGGCTCAGCGACTGCCGCCCCCGATGCCGGGCAGCGCGGTGTGGGGCTGGGCAGGACCGCTGCTGGTCACCCTGTTCGGGGCGTTCCTGCGGTTCGACCGGCTCAGCGTGCCTAAGGCCGTCGTATTCGACGAGACCTACTACGTCGGCGACGCCTGGGGCATCCTGAAGCACGGCGTGGAGATCGAGCACGTCACGAACGCCGACGCGCTGCTGGCTCAGGGCAACGCCAACATCCTGGCCGGCACCCGGGCCGANNGGCTGCGTGGCGGGGCTGCTGATGGCCTTGGATGGCCTGGAGCTGGTGCTGTCCCGGACCGCGATCCTGGACATCTTCGTGATGTTCTGGGTGCTGGCCGCGTTCGGCCTGGTCGTCATCGACCGCGACCGTACTCGCGCCACGCTGGTCGCTACGGCCGCCGCCCGCGAAGCTGGGCAGGACAGCAAGGACGATGCGGCCGGGCCGAAGCTCGGGGTGCGGTGGCTGCTGGTCGGCGCCGGGGTATGCCTAGGCGCGGCCGTCGCGTGCAAGTGGAACGGGGTGTGGTACATCGCCGCATTCGCCGGCCTGGTCATCGCCTGGGATCTCGGCGCCCGCCGCGCGGCCGGGTACCCGGCCCGCTGGCGGGGCGTGCTGCGCAGCGACGGCCGGTGGATCCCGCTGTGGTTCGCCGTCCTCCCGGCCGCCGTCTACACCGCCTCGTGGACCGGCTGGTTCGCCACCCCCTACGGCTACGACCGCAACGGCGCGGCGTTCAGCCCGGACCATAAGCCGACCTCCACCCTGCTGGCGTGGCTGGAGTACAACCACTGGATGCTCCAGTTCGGCCTAGGGCTGACCTCTTCGCAGACTTACAGGTCTGACCCGCTGGGCTGGCTGATCCTGGCCCGGCCGATCTCGTTCTATTCCTCCTGCCTGCCCGCTAACGCCTGCGGCTCGGCCGGGTCCACCGAGCAGGAAGTGCTGACCATCGGCACCCCGCTGATCTGGTGGGGCGCCACGGTCGCCATCGTGGTCTGCCTGGGCTGGTGGCTGATGCGCCGCGACTGGCGGGCGGGCGCCGCGCTGCTAGGGGTGGCCGCCGGGTGGCTGCCGTGGATCTGGTTCTACCTACACGACCAGCGCACCGAGTTCTACTACTACGCCATCGCGTTCGAGCCGTTCCTGATCATCGCCCTCACCCTGTGCCTCGGGCTGATCATCGGGCCCGAGCGCGCCTCCCCCGTGCGTCGCGCTGCCGGGGCAGTGCTCAGCGGCGCCTACCTGCTGGCGGTGCTGGCCAACTTCGCCTATCTCTACCCCATCCTCGCGGCCAAGGTCATCCCGTACACCTCCTGGCTGTCACGCATGTGGTTCCATAGCTGGATTTAGGCGATCGCCAGCATCGGGACTACCGTCCGGTCAGGTAATTCGACCGTGCTCTGTCTGACAGCCCGGTCCGGATAATGCATAAACCATGCGGGCTACCGATCACATCTTGAGCCGACTGGCCCCCGACGGGCTGGGTGATTGTCTGATTGTCGCGTACCTGCCGCCTTAGCTCATTGCGGTCTGCCGCCGGGATCTTTACGCTGCTCCTCATGGGGCTGGTCCAGGCGCTTGACTACAAGCTTCCGGTGCCTAGTGCCATCCAGCGGGCCATGTGGCGCATCTCTTCCTCACGACCCGGAGCCTGGCTGTTCGCCAGGTCTTTGCCCCAGGTCGACAAGTTCGTGCTGCGGATGAGCCGGGGCCAGGTGACACTGGCAGGTATCACCGGGGGAATACCGGTCCTGACCATCACGACGACCGGCGCTCGCAGTGGCCTGCGGCGCACCACGCCATTGCTAGGCGTGCCGTTCGGCGGCGATATCGCCATCATCGGCACCAACTTCGGGCAGCTGGGCACGCCGGGCTGGTACTACAACCTGCGGGCCCAGCCGCGCGCTGAGGTCACCTACCGGAACAGGAGCGTCACAGCCGCCGCCCGGGAGGCAGACGCGGAAGAGCGGCAGGCGATCTTGGGCCAGGCCAGGAAGATCTACGGCGGCTACGAGGCCTATGCGCGGCGCATCGCTGACCGCCAGATTCCCATCATGATCCTCACCGGATAGACCGCTGTCTGCCCAGCGGATGGACCGACCCGCCGGTATTGGTGCAGGTGACGGCGGACCAATGTCGCATCGGCCAGGCCGAGCCGTGCCGCTATAGCGGCACCGGGGGTGCTGGCGGCTCCCGGCGGAAGGCTCTGTTACGTATGCGATGCATATTCGATACATGCCTGACAGATAGGCCATCCGCGATAGTCGGCGCTTATCAGGTCAACGGGTGTAATGTCACCGCCAGCTAGGCAGCGTGGCAGCGACGGCTCCATGCGGGCACGTCCGCGCGCTGGTCGGCGGCCCTCCGCCCCGGTCGGCCGCTCAGTACCGTGTGGGCAGGGCCGCTGGGTAGGGGAGGAACCTGAGTATGTCTGTCAAGGGCATGATCGCTGCGGTCTCCGCGGCGCTGGCCGTCGCCGGCGGTGCCGCCGTGGCCGTCACGCTCCCGGCGCGCGGAAACGGCACAATGCGGCCAAAGCTGCGTCGAGCTGTTCAGCGACGCTTTCGGCTCGAGCTTCCTCATCGACTCGTACAAGCAGGCTCAGACCACCGGCACGCCCGTCATCCTATTCGCCGCCAGCAACGCGGACCCGGCGGAAGATTTCACCATCGCCGGACAAGGCCTGGTGTCGGCCTTCTACGCCAACGGCCTGGTCTCGGCGGCCGTGGATCAGCACTATGGCGGCGACGCCGCGTACGAGGTCCAGTACTCGCCCTTCGGCGCTCCCACCGGCCAGTGCGTCGGCGTCGCCGCAACCGCGACCGCGGGCGAGAAGGTTACCCTCCAGCCCTGCAGCGTAAGCAGCAAGACCATCTGGATTGCGGATTCCGCGGCGTCGGTTACCCACTCCTTCGTCCCGCTGATCAACGGCTCCGACACCAACTTCTCTAACCCCTTCGTGCTCACCTACCCGGCCGGCAGCTCTCCGGACGACCTGCCGCGCCCGCAGCTCGAGGTCGACAACCTGCCGGGCGGGCAGGTCCCCGGCAACCAGCTGTGGACCGCGCTCGGCGACATCCTCGGCGGCGTCCTGTCTATCGCCCAGCCCGCCAACATCACCACCGACGCCACCGGCCCGTCCGGGGCCACCGTCACCTACCCGCTCCCGGCGGTCACTGACCCTGACGCCACCAGCCCGCCCGCCGCGGTGTGCACCCCGCCCTCCGGGTCCGTGTTCCCGATCGGCACCACCACCGTGACCTGCACCGCCACCGACAGCAACGACATCAACAGCCCGGCGAGCACCAGCTTCACCATCACCGTCGAGGGCGCCGCCGCGCAGCTGGCCGACCTGCACCAGGCCGTGCATGGCGTCGGCTCAGGGAACTCCCTGGCCAGCATCGTCGCCATCGCCCAGCAGCAGCTGTCCGCAGGGCACCCTGGCCAGGCCTGCCTGACCCTGAGCACGTTCATCATCGAGGTCAAGACGCAGATCCCGTTGATCCCGTCCGCGACCGCCGCCCCGCTCATCACCGACGCCGCGCGCATCCAGGCCGTCCTGGGCTGCGGATCCCAGCCACCACTGTGAAGACCGGCAGCCTGACCGGCCGACCGATCCAGCGCCACTTACGGCGGCGGAGGCGGCGGGCGCTCGTGCCAGGCTGGGAATCTGGGCGCTACCTGGCGAACTGGACCGGTTCGATCCCCGCCGCGGCGCGCTGCTGCACGAGCGGTCGCCAGGCCAGCGCCGCCGCCGCCGGGTCGCCTGCGGTGTCGGCCGCCGCGAAGTGCAGGTTGGCGAAGGCCACGTCCAGGTAGGTCATGAACGCCGGATCGGCGAAAAAGCCCTGGCCGAGCTGGCTGTTGACCTGCCGGGTCACATCGAGGTACCTGCGGTTGAAACATGCCAGCCCATCGGGCTGGCGGCCGAGCTGTGGCTAGGAGCCGGCCAGGGCAAGGGCCCACTGGCGTGATATATTTAAATGTTTCGTGTTCTACCTCGTGTAGTTGCCCGCTCTCGCGATCTTGAGGTCCACGCCAGACGGACCACCGTTTAGCGGGCCGGTGACCGTCACGATACTCATGAGGAACCAGCAGATGGCTGTCGGAAAGCTCTTCCACATCATCCACATGACCGGCCAGCTCAACGAGCTCGAGGCCTGGTACGACGATGTGTTCGCGGTGAAGGTATTCATGCCGCACAGCTACATGCCCGGAGAGCGCCGTGACGCGTCGCTGGTCTTGCTGGGCGACACGGTCATCGAGCCGCTGGCGCCGGCCTTCAGCGAGCCCGACTGGTCGCAGTTCCCGCTCGGCCGGTTCTACAACCGGTTCGGCGACCACTGGCACTCCCTCGCGTACTACGCCGACGACACCGTCGACATCTGGCGCACGACCCAGAAGCTCGGCCTCCGCACCTACGGCGAGGGCGGCAAGCCGCTCACCGAAGAGCCCGTCTGGGACGAGCAGCACGCCAACACCTCGGTCTTCACGCACCCGAAGGAGACCTTCACCCAGATCGAGTTCTTCGACCCGCGTTTCACAGACATGCAGAACCGGGACTCCCGCTTTCTCCCTGACTGGGACGGGGACTGGTGGATCAAGAACCACCCGGTCAAGACCCCCGGCCTGGCGTACACCACGATCATCGCCCGCGACCTCGACCGCGCGGAGACGATCTACACCAAGGGGTTCGGCGGCACACTGCTACACAAGGGTGCCTCGGACCTGACGGGTACCGAGGACGTGTACGTGCAGCTCGGTGACACGGTGATCCAGCTGTCCAAGCCGGTGAAGGACGGCACGATCGCAGCCCAGGACGCGGCCAAGTTCGGCGACAGCCACCACGCGGCCGCATTCAAGGTGCAGAACCTCGACGACACCGAGGCGTACTTCACCGACAAGGGCATCAGGACGGTCGGGCGCGACGACCAGACGCTGATCACCGACCCGACGACGACCTTCGGCGTGCCGTTCCGCTGGACCACCTGGGACGTCCCGGGCGGGCCGCGCGACACCAGGTAGCGCGGTGCGGGTTCGCGAGCCTTGCGGTAA
Organism: Actinomycetota bacterium; assembly: GCA_003140115.1. The sequence goes on from PLIQ01000174.1 coordinate 5,832, forward strand.
CACGCCGGGTGACCGACCTTGTCCCGGATGTGCGTCAACTGCGCGTCTGTTATGAGTCCGCACCTGTGAGCCCGGCACCCGGCGGCACCCTCATCCGCTGGGGCGCATCGTGGGACCGGACCAGCGGGCCGCCTGGTCTACCCGTCGCTGCGTAACCTGTACCCGGTCATCGTGGGCGGCCTGGTGAAGGCCGCGGAGGCTTCCCAGAGCTGAACGCGGCACCCGTGCCACCCAGCGGAGGCTTGCCTGCCCTCGGTCTGGCAGCGTCCGGGGCATGCTCGGCGTTCAGGTGGATCTCATACTCCGTGCCGTGCAGGCGAACTGGACGGTATCGTCAGCCTTGCGGCCGTCAAGGTCATCGGTGAACAGCGTCTGTATCTTCTAGGCCGCCACATGTGCTCCGTCCCTGTCAGCGGGTTAGGCGGGATCAGCATTCCTTATCGGTTAGACGTGTGATGCGAGCGCGTGTGCTAGCGCATCGGAAAGGCCGGTGCCCAGGACACGTTCCTGGCCGGGAGCTGGCCAGACCATGGGACGCCGGCCCGGTGAGCGCGCGCTGTGGCGCGTTCCTGTAAGGGTGAAACGGAGGAGCGTGTGATGCGCACCGGAACTGACTACCTGGCCGCGCTCAAGGACGACCGGGAGGCGTACATCGACGGGCAGCGGGTCCGCGACGTGGCCAGCCACCCGGCATTCGCGCCGATCGCCGCCGCGGTGGCCGGGCTGTTCGACCTGGCCGCCGACCCCGCCACCGCCATGACCTATACCGCGCCGGAAACTGGCGAGGAGGCCAACCTGGTCTACTCGATCCCGCGCAGCCAGGCCGATCTGGTCTCCCGCCGCCGTGCGATCCAGGCCTGGGCCCGGCACACCCACGGCTGGGTCGGGCGCGGCCCGGATCATATCGGCTCCTTCCTGGCCGGGTTCGCCGCGCACCCGGAGGCGTTCGCCGCCGGACCGCATGACCTGGCCGCGAACGTGGTCAGCTATTACCGCCGTCTGCTGCGGGAAAGCCTGTTCGTGTCCTCCGCGCTCATCCCGCCGCAGGTCTCCCGGGCCACCACCGCGCACGGCTGGGACGGCGAGTTCATCCAGGCCGGCGTGGCCGCAGAACGCCCGGACGGCCTCGTGATCCGCGGCGCGCTGATGCTGGCCACCGGCGCCGCGGTCGCCGACGAGATCTTCGTCTCCTGCATCAAGCCGCTC
>PLIQ01000019.1 GCA_003140115.1 Actinomycetota bacterium
GACTCACAGGCTGAATAGCTACCAAAGTTCGCCCACGTCAAAGGCAGGTCCCCTGGTGCTCCCGACTCCGTTCGACGAGACCGTGATTATCTTCGCCGTGTTCGTCCTCTACCTCGCGTGGGACACTTTGGAGATCCTGGTCCAGGAAAGCGATAGGTACATGGATGCCCTGCGGACTGCTGATAGGTGCAGGAAGTTGCCCCCTGAGCGGGCGTCCTACCAGAGACGACTTCGTCACCGTAACCTCCGCGGACGTACCTATTTCGCAAAGGACATACGGGCCGGTCGCGCTATGACAGCTACTTTTACCGGCTGCTACCTGATTATCCTAATAGTGGTTCTGAGTGGCCACATCAGGGGAGTCGTACCAGTTGGCGTACTCGATATTTTCTACATTGCCAGCCTTTTCCTTTACCGGTTCATGCAGCGCATCTGGCCGCGGATCTGGTACGTGCGAGGGTAAGCGACCGAGTGGCCACGTTCGCGCAACGCCTCTTCTCGGCAGAGTCAGTCGGCGCGGCTAGTGGTCAGGCCAGGCTGACCTGATCGCCCGCCGCCCGGCGGATCGCTCTGGTTATCTCGGGTGACGTCTTGAGCGTGTAATGACCGGCCGGGCACTTGATGTCATAAAGCCTGTCACCTGCATTGCGCACAATGAAGTCCAGCCGCTGCTTCGCCTCCAGGGAGTCCTCCGCCGACGCGGACTTCAGCCGCTGCTCGGCGATCGTCAGCAGCAAATGGCCGGTCACCGGGGGCAGCAGGACCCTGTCCGGCATGGTGATCCGCAGTCCCCCGAAAACTCGGAAGACTGCCGCCGCCATCACCTGCCCGCATCCCGGGCAGATCAGCTGCTTACTCACACCGGTCACGACGGCACCCCTTCCGGCGTCTCAGCGTACCGAACCCCGTCCCCGCCCAGGGCGCCACGATCGCCCGCAGTCGCACCGCCGGTAGATACCAGGCCGTCAGCAAACCTCGGCCTTCCGCGCCCAGCCCACTGTGGCCGAATTAATGATTCACGACACTAGAGGCCTTCATCTGACGAAAGGAAAGATATCCGATCCGCGATTAATGTCTACAGAATACAGTATGTGCAATCCTATTGGGGTATTTTGTCGCAATAAGACCATTGATTTACCCCTGTACATCACCTCGATTTGGTGCGAGGATACTAACATGATCGAATACGCTAGTTCGCCGATGCCGTTGTCTCAGTGGAATCCAGCGGAAAAGCCGTTCTATCTTGAGATCTTCGGTGAGACTTCACCAGTTCTCGATGCAGCGTCTGCAGAGGTCGTCCCGGCTGGAAAGACTGATGAGGTGCCGACGTCGTCGGCGCCGGTCTACGAGTACTGGTGGACCTTGGGACATCCGGGTGCTGCACCGCACCATAAGCGATTGGCCGACATTATGCCCCAATCCAATCCCAGCGCAGTACCCATCTGGGAGCGGCTACAGGATATTGCCGCCCGCGTGTATCTATACTTCCCTGTCAGCTTCGGCTGGCGTGTACGGGAGATTATGGCTACAGTAAAGTATCTGACCCCTGTACATCAGCAAGAATCCTGGTGGACTCAAGCAGGAAATGAGCTGAAGCTACTTGAGCCGTTGATAGGCGATGCAGGTAACATAGCTAAGTTGGTTCCAGGTGGAACGACAGCCTCGAACTGGCTTACAACGATTAGTAAACTGCAGCCTTCAAGTGTGCCGCCGTCTAAAGATTTTCCATGGAGCGTAGAAAAAGTAACACACGGCGGAAACGGCCGTGAGGTAATGCAGGGCGTCGTCTGGAACCTGCCGAAATCGCTGCTGGAAGCACAAGGCGGTCGCTTGACGGGCAGCCTTGCTGTAAGCGTCATCCCGGCGCGTGAGCAGGCGGAGGAACAACGCGACGATCAAGAACAACCGGATGGTCAAGTCGTAAAAGCCGGCCCTGCTCAGGCCCATGCTGAAGTATATCCGAAAGATGGCGAGACGATATTTCTTCCCGGCCCTGAAGGATGGAAGTTTATTCAATTGCTTATCACGCCGAAGGATTCCGGCAAGAAGTTATGGGACGATAGGCTGGCGGTATCTTCATCGGAGTTTTCGCGACCGGTGCGAATATCAGATTTTGGGCTTGGCGGATCTTTTCGGGTCGCACGCTCATGCATGAGCGGTCGTACCAGAATCCTGCGGTTGTTTGCACCGGATCGGATCCGCGGTTCCCAGCTGGGCTGCTGGATCGGGCAAGATATGACAGCCTAGATCTGGTGGAGCGCGGCAGGTCCAGCTCGTCTGGCGGATGCCTGGACTGGACCTGCCTTGGTCGTCGGACAGACTCGATCCGGGTGAGCAAGCCGCCGGGCGGTCAGGCCAGGGCGCGGCCGATGAGGTGGCGGTTCTTCTCTACGGACCCGGGCAGCACGGTGAAGTGCACCTGCCCGTCGTCATCGACAGCCACCACCCGGACGACCGCCTGGGCCTGGCGGTTCCCGGCGACAAGCATCGCACCGGGGCGGATGCGGGCCGGATCGCTGGCCTCGCTCAGGGTAGACCAGCCGAGTCCGTCATCGTCTTCGTCGTTGAGGTCGGCTGCCAGGTCGATACGCGAGTTCATCCGGGTTCCTCCGCTATCCAGGTTACGCGTCGTGGTAGGTGTTCGGTATGACCTGGTGCGGGCAGCTGGCGAGCCGCCGCACGCCGTCCTCCAGGTCATCGAAACCCGCGGTGTAATGGCGTGGGTTACGGCCGGTGGGCTCCAGCCTCATCCCGGCGGCAAGAACGTCCCCGACCGTCAGCAGGCTCAGGCGATCAAAGCGCACCAGCGGCACTTGCTGAGCGAGCTCATCGACGGTGGCGCCGCGCACGGCGAAGACCGAGATCCCGTAGACACCGTAAATGCTGTGGTAACGCGCCGCATCCGCGCACAGGACGTCCGGGTCGAGATCACCCCCGCGGACCAGCACGACGCCGCCGTCCTCCAGGACGTCGGCGTCTCGCAGCCGCCTCAGCTTCATGGCCGGATTATGACCGGCACCACCGACATAACCACACCATCACGCCACCGGGGCGCTGACCGCGATGTCGGCCTGACCAAGGCCATGAGAGCCAACGCAATCGCGCCGGCGGCCCCGCCGCACCCGAGCTCGAGCTGGCCGCGGACGTAGTGGCCTCCCAGCGCCGACGCCGGGTCCGCCTCCGCTCTGAACGCCCGCTCCGCACGCTGCACCCAGGTGTCCGCCTCGTCCAGCCGCCCCTGCCACGAGAGCGCGGACCCCAACGTGAGGGCGGCGAAACCGGCAAACAGATCGGCGGTCCAGCCGTGCCGCTCGGCTAGATCGATCGCCTGCCTGCTGAGCTCCGCGGCCCGCGGCAACCGCCGGCTGAGCTCCATCTCCGCCTGGTACGCCAGGCCCATGAACTCCAGATACGGCCATCGGATCCGGCGCGCCAGCGCGACCGCCTGGTCCAGGTGACACTCGGCCGCCTCGAAGCGGCCGGTCCAGGTCTGGGCGTTGCCGATTTCGAGTAGCGCCAGCGTACGCAGCTCTTCCCCGCCCCAGGCCAACCTCCCCGTTCCCCCGTCAGATGCCTCCTTCATGGGCTGTGCCGCCGCCGGGGCCTCGGCCGCCGCTAGCAGCCGCTGCGCCNNCCGCGCTCGGCCACGTCCAGGTACCGTTCCGCCGCCAGCAGCGAACCCTGGGCCAGCTCGTCGGCCGCAGCCACGGCCGCCAGCTCGGCATCTGCAAAGGAAGCCGCGGCGGGGAACCCGGCCAGCAGCGCGTGCACAGTTGCCGTGCGACCGCCCAGTTTCAGGGCCGCCCAGTGGTCGGCCAGCAGGCGGGCGGCCCTGTCCCAGTCCTGCGCCGCCTGGGCATGGCGGATCGCCTCCACCGGCAACCCGTGCCCGGCAAACCAGCCGGCCGCCAGCTCGTGCAGGGCGGCCACCTCTCCCGGCTCGGTCCGGCGCAGCTCCCGGTGCAGCAGGTCGGCGAACAGGTGATGGTAACGGAACC
>PLIQ01000386.1:0-9841 GCA_003140115.1 Actinomycetota bacterium
GCCTCCGCAAACCCAGCTGGCAGTCAGCAGACGACGGATAGGCGCGACCGGGGCCGCACTGGCGTTTGCGGGCCCTCCGGCACCGCCGCCAGCATCGCGGGAGTCAGTCGCAGCCGCACACCGTCAGCCGGTCAATTCTTCGCCGTAATCATTACCCAACTGAATACCGGACCCGCCATAAGACCGCGGAACAACCACCGAACCAGGAAGCTGCGAATCCCCGTCATCCCCGTCGTCCCCGGCAGAAATCGCGGTAATCACATAATCCGCCGACTTAGGAACACTCACCGACCACGACCCCGTGCACAACCCGTACGCAGGCCCCCCAGAACCCGACCTCGGAGCGTCCGTCACCGCCGTATCCGTGAACACCACGACGGCGACCGTCGTGCTCCCCCCGGCCTTCACCTGCACCTGCCAGTTCCCCGACTCGAACATCGCACACGCATTCCCGTGATAGTCACTCGCCTGGAAGCTGTCATCAGTGAACGTCCCCGCCAGCGTCACCCCCGACGGCCGCGAACTGGAAGCAGCAGAACCAGCAGAACACGCGGCCAGCAACACACAGCACACCAGCAGCAGCCCGAACCGCCTACTCACCGTCGGTGTCTCTCTTCCCGCTCTGGTATCTCGGGTTATTTCCCCTCTTGCCGGTCTATGATCCCCGCCGCCCATGCCGATCGTAGATGCTTAGTGAAAATCGGCAGTGAGGACGCACGCGGCAGGTCCGGCCGCGGCAGCGTTCTGCGCCAGACGGGCCATGGCCGAGGAGGCCGGCGGTCGAGGAACTTACCCGCCGGTACCCAAAGCTCGAGATGGCGGGGCCGCCCGTCCGGCGGCCGCTGCTCGTGCTGCGCGGCTTCGACACAGTCCCCGTCCGCGCGACCGCGCGCCCGACTGGGCCACCACACCAGTAAACACCCCCGGGGAACCTCACCGCGCGTTCGGGACAGTTCAAGTTCTTTTCGCCGAACGGCCGTTGTTAGCACTCCGACGGCAACCATTCTTACCAGGCACGGGTTCATGACTGCGGCTGGAAGTAGACCGTTACGACTGATCCGCACGTTACGTGACTGCCGGCTGATGGCGTCTCGCCCCAGAGTTGTCCTTGCGGAACACTTCCGGTCGGGTCAGATTTCGTGAGTACTTCTACGGCACGAAGTCCGGCGCCATTGATTATCGGGGCGACAGATGCTGCCGTAGTGCTTGATCCAGCTCCACCGGCTCCGATGACATTCGGCACGATACAGGTAGTCGTAATGGTGGGCGACGGTGTAGGCGTTGTGGCCACTGCTGCCGGTGCTGTCGCAGCAGCGGAACCGGTGAAGCTGGCCGGGAATGTTACTCCGGCAGCGGCACAGCCGGATGCGACTGCCTGTTCGTCAGCTTGAGATGATGGATCGGTTGTTCCGAGCTGCACGTCGGTAAGATCCCCGTTGAGCGCCTGGAACGCACTGAACAGCGTTGATGTCATACTCGCATTCGGTATCGAATCTGCGGTAAGCGCGTCAGCGTTCGTAGTACTCTGATCGGCTTCGAATGTCGTATATGCCTGTCTGAGCGTAGTGCAGGCTTGCGCGTCCGCCGGTTCGGTATCCGTTATCGCGGAGCTGGTTACGGGCGCCGCCGTAGTCGGAGCAGGTGCGGCTACTGAACTAGATGATGCGGCTGAACCGCACGCGGCCAGGCCGCCGATCAGTGCGAGGGCGCCGAGCCCGGCGCCCATCTTCTTAGTGTTCATGATTTCCCCCCAAGGAATTTGGATTAGCCGGTCTGGCAGCGAGCCAGCGGTGACCAGGCCGGTGCTGCTGTCGACGGTGAACCAGCCAGTGAAGGTCTGGGCCGCGCCGGTTTCGATTCGACGGCCCCGAGCTGCACAACCCCTTGTTTATCAGAGTTTCTGCGCTGAGGGGCCGCGAGAACACCCAAGTTCCGAACGGTCCGTGGTTCCCCTCGCCGAGCCCGTTCGAGCTCACCCGCCGACCGCGGCCGGCCTGCACGTAATCACGCCTTAACCAGGTATCAACGCCGGCCTGGCAGGCTCCGGCCAAGAAAGGCCACGAGGGGGAACGCCGATGCGGATCTTGCTTATTGCCAGCGCCTACAACAGCATGACGCAGCGGGTACATGCCGAACTCGCCGACCGCGAGCGCGACGTCTCGGTCGAGCTGGCCCTGGGGGACGAGGTGATGCGGGACGCGGTCCGCCGTTTCGACCCGGATCTGGTCATCGCGCCGATGCTGACCACCGCGATTCCCGCGGACATCTGGTCGGCCGTGCCCTGTCTCATCGTCCACCCGGGACCCCGCGGTGACCGCGGTCCGTCCTCGCTGGACTGGGCGATCATGGAGGGCGCCGCGCGCTGGGGGTCACGGTGACGGTCGCGTCCGCCGTGCCGGCAGGCCGACCGCCGGATCGACTGGCCGGCCGATCCCACCGACGTGGTGCTGGCCAAGCTCCGCGCGGCCGACTCCAGCCCCGGTGTGCTGGACGAGATCGGGCCACCAGTGACGGGGCGGTCTGGATCCCGCAGCTGCGCCGGCGCCCGGCTCCCGGCGGCCCCGGTACCTTCAAGCTGCCCGCCACGCTGGCGCTCCGTGAATCGCTGGACGGCGTCCCCGAGATCCCCGCGCCGCTGACGCTGCCGCCAGGCCGGCGAACCTACCGGCAGATCAGCTACCGGGAGTCCGGCACCGTCGGCTACCTGGAGTTCGCCTTCCCCGGCGGGGCCATGAGCACCGATCAGTGCCGCCGCCTGCTGGCCGCCTACCGGCACGCCCAGACCCGCCCGGTGAAGGTGATCGTGCTCGGCGGGCCCCGGGACTTCTTCGCCAACGGCATCCACCTGAACGTGATCCAGGCCGCCGACGATCCCGGCGCGGAGTCCTGGCGGAACATCAACGCCATGGACGACCTGGTGCAGGTGATCTTGACCAACACCGGCCAGCTCACCGTGGCGGCCCTGGCCGGGAACGCCGCGGCAGGCGGGCTGATGCTGGCGCTGGCCGCGGACCAGGTCTGGTGCCGGGCGGGCGCGGTCCTCAACCCGCACTACCGGCTGATGGGCCTGCACGGCTCGGAATACTGGACCTACACCCTGCCCCGCCGCGTGGGTGCCGACGAGGCGACCCGGCTGACGCAGGCCTGCCTGCCGGTCACCCCCGTTTCGGCGCTGCGGTCAGGCCTGGTCGACCGGGTGATCGCCGAGGACGCGGCCGGCTTCCGCGTGCAGGTAGCGGCCCTAGCCCAGCGGCTGGCCCGGAGCCCGGATTACCCGGCGCTGCTGAGCGCCAAGGCCCGGCAGCTCGCGGCGGCCGGGAGGCAGTGCCCGCTGGACGCCTACCGTGCCGCCGAACTGGCCATCATGAACCGCAACTTCTCTGATCCGGGCGAGCCGTACGCCCGCCTGCGCCGGGCCTTCGTGTACAAGGAGAAGCCGTCNNCTGAACGGATCGCCCTCGCTTCAGGCTCGGACCGTAGCGCCATGGTCCGTTCGGACTCATCGAAATTCTTTTGATCCGAACGGAGCGTGGTACTTGTACCCGCCCGCGACGCCAGCGCTTCACAAGCCGCCGTTAGCCCTGGACGGTCGGGCGAATGGTTATATCGCTGATTTCGACGTCATCGGGCTGTTCGATGGCGAAGGCGATGGCGCGGGCGACGGCTTCGGGCGGGATGGCGAATTCGTCCCTGCTGCGGCGGATCTGCTCGCGGACTTCAGGGTTGTCGATGGAGTCGGCGAGTTCGGTGCGGACGAAGCCTGGCGATATGGCCGTTGTCCGCAGCACGCCGTCGGTCGATTCCTGCCGCAGTCCTTCCAGCAGGGTGCGGACGGCGTTCTTGGTCGCGGCGTAGACCGCCTGGGTGGGGACGATCTTCAGCCCGGCGGTGGACACCGTGGTCACCAGGTGGCCGTGCCCTTGCCGCCGGAATACCGGAAGCGCCGCGGCGATGCCGTGCAGCACGCCGCGGAGGTTGACATCGATCATGGCCGACCAGCCGTCGACGTCGAGGTCGGCCATGGGCCCGATCTTGCTGATGCCGGCGTTACTGACCAGCACGTCGAGCCGGCCGAACTCCGCGACCGCCCGGTCCGCCAGGCGCTGGAGGTCCTCGGGCCGGGTGACGTCCGTGGGGCAGGCGATGGCGCGTCCGCCACGGTCGCGGATCTCCTGGGCGAGCTTGTCGAGACGCTCCGTCCGGCGCGCGCCGAGGACGACGGCCGCGCCGCGCTCCCCGAGCATGCGCGCCGTAGCATCCCCGATGCCACTGCTCGCCCCGGTGATGGCGACGACCTTGCCGCTGATGCCGCTCATGGGAATCCCTTCACGTAAAATGGACATGTATCCGTTTAGCTCGAGGCTACCGGACACGTGTCCGTTTATCCAATCCCCAGACAGGGGGAGCGATGAACCCGGCCAGCCTCCGGGCCGACGCCGCCGGCAATCGCGCCCGGATCATCCAGGCCGCGCGGGCGGCGATGGCGAATGCGGACGAGGTGAAGCTCAACGCGATCGCCAGGCAGGCCGGGGTCGGCCAGGGCACCCTCTACCGCCACTTCCCGACCCGCGAGGACCTGCTCGCCGAGGTCTACCGGGAGGACGTCGGCCAGCTCGTCGCGGCCGCGCCCGCGCTGCTCGCCGAGTACGAACCGCTCACCGCGCTGGCTCTCTGGTTTGACCTGGTGGCCGACTATGCCCGAGTCAAGCGCGGCGTCTTCGCCGCCGTCGAACTGGCGGTGTCGCAAGACCTCGCCGCGCACAGCCTGGGCCCGATCGGCGAGGCACTGACCACACTCCTCGGCGCCGGCGAAGCCGACGGGACCATCCGCCCCGACGTCGATGCCCGCGACGTCATCCTCCTCATCGGCTACCTGACCCGGCTCGAGCCAGGCGAATGGGACACCAGAGCCCGGCACCTCCTCCAAGTCGTCCTAGACGGATTGCGCCTGCCGTAGATCTACGATCGCAGCCGTACGGCCAGCGCCGCCAGGTATCCGGCCTGTGTCCAGCGCGCGGGTAACGGGCTGACCGCCGCCCGCCTCGATGATCCGCGGTATCCCGTCGCGGACGAGCTTGTGATAGTCGAGGCGCATGGCCTGAAACGCTATCGCCCAGGCGCCTTGCCAAGATGGCAACGTGTTGCCATTCCAGGACGTGGCCCCGGCCCCTGCAGGTGGCCGGCTCAGGTCGTGGGCATCATGCCCGGTGCGCGTTCATTAGTCGGCGTGACCTATGGGCATCCATAATGGATAGCGTGAGCACGGAACAGCCAAGCGATGCTGACCGGCTGGCCGCCGCCGCCGACGAGGTTGAGGCGTGCCGCGGGCCGGTTGCCGTTGCCCGTCCCGGGCACGAGTCTGTCGTGCTGGTCTCGGCCGAGGAGTGGCAGCGCCTGGAGGAACTCGAGTCGGCCGAGTCGACGGCTTGGTGGCGGCGGGACGCCGCCGAGCGCGCTGCCGAGGGCGAGCAGCCCGGTGCCGGTGAGGAAGGCCCGGGGCTGGATGAGGCCGGGTTCCGCCGCCGGTTCGCTCATCTGCTGGATGACGCTGGCGCTGCGTGAGCCGACCGCGCGGTCGCTGGCAACTCGACGTCTTGTAATCCCTCTTCGAGCCGGCGGCCTTCTTACAGGCCAACCTTGTTGACGGCGTACTCCGCCTGGGCCTGGGTGAACCCATCGCCATCGTCTGAAGTGAGCTGCTGGATCAGGCTAGAAGCACTGAATCCGCCCATCTGGAGATAGCCCTTAGCGGCATCGACGGCCTGAGCGTCCCAGTTCGGGTTGAGGTAGTTGATAGCGAAGTTGGCATCCGCAGCGGCGAATCCCGCGCCGTCGGTGGAAGTCAGCTGCTGGAACAAGCTTTCCTGAGAAAAGCCCGAGCCCATGCTGAGGTAGCTTTGCGCGGAATCCACGGCCTGCTGCTGGGCAGTCGTGATTGCCGGAGCGCTTGTAGATGCCGCTGCCGGCGCTGACGTTGCGGCGGGAGCCGAGTTAGTGGCGGGTGCCGTGGTAGCAGCGGGTGCCGTGGTAGCAGCGGGTGCCGAGCTTGATACAGCCGGAGCGGTGCTGACGGCGGCTGGTGTGCTGCTATGGCACGCGGTGAGGCCGCCTACGATGGCGATAGCGGCGATACCGCTGACTGCTACGAGCTTCTTCATGACTTCCCTTGTGTGGTTGGTCGTCCATGTTCCGGCGGAGTGCCTGCGACCGCACTACGCCAGGCCCGCCTCTCTCCGAGAGAAAAACCCAGAAACGTGATTTATTGTTCTAATTCGGGGAATGTCCCGGTGAACCGTTTATGTGATGATTTGTATGGGCACATCGGCGCGAAATGGGGCTAGGTAACTTCACTCTACCCTCGGAGCCCCCAGAAGCAATTTCTGGTGAGAGGGATAGGCCGGCAGGGACACCCGCAGGGACCGCCTCAGCCTGTTTCGGGGCCAATTAACCTCAATCGGTCAAGGGTGTTCTGGGTGCGGTTACTGATAGTGCTGCTGCCCGATTTTAGGTGTGGTGTCTGTTTGCTGTCTGGGCGGCAGCCTGTGCTGCCCGGTGCCCTAGGCTAAGCCGCAAGTCCGGGCTGGCGTTTCTGGGCCGCTCGTCGCGCCCGCGCTGCACAAGATTTAGTGCAGTATCGCGTTCCTCGTATCCTGGCCGCGCCGAGCAGAGTTCCGCAGTTCTGGCAGAACCGGGGCTGCTTGTCGCGGTTCGCTTCCCTCCTGGCGCGTTCCTGTTCCGCGTGACAAGCCCGGCAGTTCCGCCATGCATCCTTGTCGAGGTAGGTGTTGGCCTCGGTGAACTCCTGCCCTGCGGGACAGTGAGTCGACAGCGATGACGCCCCGGCATCGAGTGCCGCCACGTGCCGGACTAGGCCCAGCAGCGACATGCCGGACGGCGGCCCGGTCTGCTCCGCCAGTTGCTCGCCGGTCAGGCCGGCGCACTTGTACAGCACCGTGGCACGATGCCAGTCGAGGTATGCCTGGATCATCGTGCGCTTGTCCGCGGCGAGCGGACGCGGTGTCCCGCTCCACCGCCGTGCAGTGGAGGTCATGCTGGTTATCATGCCAGGGCGGGCCGATCCCGCCGTTGAGCGTTAAGGTCGAGCCTGGTCTTGGCCAGGAAGCCATCGAGCAGGCCAGCGCGGTATTGCATCCGCCTGAGGCGGGTCTTCACCAGGGCGGTCAGCTGGTCGATGTCCTGCTTGACCAGGTTGGCCAGAGACCGCTTGAGATGGGATCATACGGCCTGATGTTCCCGGCCCTTCGAGTTCATGATCCTGAGCTGCACAACCCCTGCTGCGTAAGGGTTTCTGATCCGAGGAGCCGTGAGGGCACCCCGGTTCCGAACGGGCCGTGGTTCCCTCGCCCTGACGCTCGGTGCTGATCAGTTCCCACGCACTGGTCACCGGGGGATACTAACGGCATCAGGCCGGGGTGGAATTGCCACCGGCCGTTAAACCACACACCGTGGCTTCGCCGCAAACGGACCGCGAAAGAGATGCCATGCCGAATCCCAAGGTCGTAATCCTGTGTCTGGAGAACCGGTCTTTCGACGAGTATTTCGGGACCTTTCCCGGCGCCATCGGGTTCTATGATCCCGACGCTGGTGACGTATTCAGTCAGCCCGGGCTCACCTCCGATGGCAGCGACCTGCAGCCGTTCCGGATGAGCTCGTTCTCGACGAGCAGCCAGTGGTCGCCGCCGATGAACCACAGCTGGTGGCCGTTCGTGCAGGAGTGGAACTACGGGGCGATGAACGGCTTCTCCACCCAGGCCCCGGCCGCCGATAGCGCGGTCACGCTGCCCGACGGGACCGGCTACGCCAGCGGCGCGTGCGTCATGGGTTACTACGCCGCGAACGACATCGCCTATCGCTGGTCGCTGGCCCAGTCGTTTCTGCTGTGCGACACCTACTTCACCTCCCAGATGGGGGCCACCGCGCCGAACCGGATGATGCTGATGTCCGGCACGGTGATCGATCCGAGCCTGTTCGCGCAGCAGCCGCCCCCGTGGCTGATCTCCGACACGGGTCCGGGTAACGACCCGATGCTCGGGAACCCGGACACGGGAAGCCCGGTGACCCCGGTCTCCTACCCCTGGCAGAGCTACTTCGGCATGATCGGCAGCGGTTACCCGGACGGCTGGGCCATCTTCGACGACCAGGACTGGCAGCCGCCGTGGCTGGCGTGGACCCCGGGGCTGAACGACCCGGACCAGCCCGTGCCCTACTACCAGGGCTGGCCCGCGCCATACTTCGTCAAGGGCCTGAACATGCTGGCGTACCTGACCGACGCCGCCCAGCAGCCGGCTGCACCAGGCCTGCAAGGCGGGCCGGCCGGGTTCTACTACTCGGCCCAGGGCAGTCAGCCGCAGTCCAGCTTCGAGGCCCAGGCCGCCGCCGGGCTGCCGGGGATCTCGTTCATCCTGCCGCCCAGCTTCCTGACCGAACACCCCTCGTTCCCGCCCTCGGACGGCGAGAGCTATCTCGCCCGCATCGTGAACGCGGTCGTCAGCGGCCCCGACTGGGCCGACCCCGGCGTCGTCCTGATCATCACCTACGACGAGCACGACGGGCATTTCGACCACGTCAACCCGCCGACGTCGATGTCGGGCCAGCCCCTGCAGGGCCCGGCGGCCGCCCTGCCCGTCACGCCGTCCACGCCCATGACCAGGCAGCCGGCCGGGCCGCCGGCCACCGGCTCCTGGGAACCCTGGGTGAGCGTCCAGCAGGCTCAGGGGCCGCCCTGGACCGGACCGCTGGGCGCGGCCATGCGGGTGCCGACGATCATCGTCTCCCCGTGGACCTACCGGGCCGGGCTCTCCTCACAGGTGGCTCCCAACGCCCAGTTCGATCACAGCTCGGTCATCCGGTACCTGGAGGAGCTCACCAACGTCAAGTGCCTGCCCAACCTGCCCGAAGCACCGCCGCTCAACTGGCGGCGCGAGACGTTCACCAGCCTCTCGGCGCTGATCCCGGCGGGCAACACCCCGGTATCCAAAGCCGAGGTGCTCGCGCAGCTCCCAAGCGTTCCCCAGGTCGACGCGTGGCGGACCGACCTGCTCACGCGCCTGTTCGGGCCGAGCCCGGCCTACCCGCCGTCCTTCTCGAACCCGTCGGAGCCGTGGAAGGGGCCATCGGTCATCGTGCCGAACCCCGGCCCGGACCCGCTCCAGGCGTGGCCCGCGCTCCAGCAGACCTGCTACGTGGTGGCGGACAAGACGACGTTCGGGCTTGACGAGGTGCAGGCCACCGCGACGGCCGCCGGAGACCCGGGCGGCTCCGCCACGTTCGCCGGCGCGTTCTGGGTGATGCTCGACGGCTTCGACGCGGCCGAGCTCAACACCGGCTCGCTGCCGCCGCCCGGGTACGCGCCGCTGACCCCCGCGATCACGCTCAGTGGGGCGCCGGAGGGAATCTCCTTGACCATTGGTCCCGCCCAGGCGATCGCGTCGATGCCCGAGGGCATCCCGCAGCGGTTCAGGTTCGAAGTCGACGTCACCTTCACCAGCGACGGCCCCGGCAGCTATCCCGCCTTCGCCGGGGTCACGCTCGAGTCACCGGTCTACATCACCGTGCAGGTCAGCTTTACCTCGCACCTGACCTGGACCGCGCCCGCGTTCGAGCTGGAACTGGTGGTGGCGCCCGACCCGTACATCCAGAACGGGCCCATCTCCTACCTCAGCACCGACCTGCGCGCCTACATGGTCGCCACCGACGGCAGCGGCGATCTGTTCGGCGTGCCCTGCCCGCCGTCCGGCACGCCGGCCGGTTTCATCGCCGACGTGATCGCCGCCCTGAACAGCTCCCCGGCTCAGCAGGCGGCCTTCGCGGCGACGCAGCC
>PLIQ01000386.1:9860-10229 GCA_003140115.1 Actinomycetota bacterium
CACGCCGAACGCACCGAACCCGGCCGGCAGCCAGCCCGACACCGTCACCGGCCCGAACTTCAACGCCCCCACGTCCGCGAGCCAGCCGGGCTATCCCTGGCTGACCAAGGTGCCGCTGCTCGGCCTCAACGGCGCCAACGCGCCCGGCACCGGCATCGTCACGTTCCCCTTCTTCGCGGTCGACCGGGTCACTCCCGCTCAGGCCATGTACCAGCAGCCCCCCGACTGGCCGAACACCCAGACCATCAGCCCCGCCCCGGGCGGCACCGGCGAGCCCGTGTTCGCCTTCTTCGGCTGCTGGCTCGACATCAATCAGGCCGGGGTCCCGCAGTTCCCCGGCTCGGTACCGCTCAACGGCCAGGCCGACGG
>PLIQ01000556.1 GCA_003140115.1 Actinomycetota bacterium
CCGTTTGATGGCCGGTCCGGCCGACGTCGGCGGCGGTAAATTGACTCGACGTCCCGCCTGTGGTCCGCTGCCGCTCTGCCAGCTCACCGGTTGAGTCTCGGGTCGGTCCCGGTGGGTCTGGGGGGCGGTTTGGGGGCGGCAGGAGCCGATTGCCTGGGGGTATCTGAAGAAGCCGGCAGGGTCGTACTTCCGTTTCACGCGGGCCAGCCGGTGGTAGTTCTCGCCGTAGTAGGCCCGCCGCCAGTCCTTCAGCGTCGGATCCGGGAAGTTCTGGTAGGAATGGCCGGGGGGCGTACCGGCGAAGATGTCGCCGTAAAACTCGTCGAGCCAGTGCAGGTTCGCGGCGGCGACGTCGGGCGGGTCGCGGTCGGCCCAGCATGTTTCGGCAGCGAAGATGAACAGGCCGCCTCGGTGCGCGAACGCGGTCGCTTCTGGCGGTACCTGGTTGATCTCGCCGCCAAGGGCGAACATCGCGAACCCGGCTCCGTCCTTGTTTCCGCTGCCCGGCCAGTCGAGCAGCCGCTTGGCTGCCGCGCTGACCTGCGGGCCGGTCAGGAGCGTTCGCGAGGTCAGGACCGCTGACTTGCTGGCGAACCGGTCCACGGGCGTGGTCGCGCGCAGCAGCTCGCTCGCCTGGGCGAGGGTGACCTCGCGGATAGCTGCGCTGTTGCGGGCGCGCTCGCCCGCCGTCCCGATGGCCAGCAGCGGGGCGAGGATGGCGCGCAGTTCCTCTGCGCTGCCATAGTGCTGGCCGATCACATTGACGTTGGCGTTCGCGTGGATCTGGCCGCTGGTCCGCCCTTGGGTCCCGATTCCGAGGCGGCAGTGGAACCGCTTGTTGCCGACGGTGTCCTGGACGATCTGCTGAGTGACCGCGATCACCGGCAGTACGGAGTCCAGGCTCCAGCGGAACTGGTAGAACCCCGCTGTGCCGTGAAACTGCTCGTACCTGAACGTGAACGAAGTGTGCACACCGAAGTTGTTTCCCGCCCCGCCGCGGCAGGCCCAGAACAGGTCGGGATGAGAGTCCTCGCTGGCCTCGACCACCCGTCCGTCGGCGAGCACGAGGCTCGTGGCTGTCAGCCGGTCGCAGGTCAGGCCGAACATCTTGTCGCTGAAGCCGATGCCGCCGCCCAGCACCAGCCCGGCGACCCCCACCGAGGGACAGCGGCCCGTCGGCACGAACATGCCCCGGTCCTCCAGCAGCGGGTGCAGATCGCTGTTGGTGACCCCAGCCCCGACGGTGACGGTCCCTGCGTCATGGACGACCGTCACCGGCCCGTAGGTCCGCAGGCGGGCCGTGCCCGGCAGCGAGGTGGAGACGATGCTCTTCATCCGGGCCATGTTCAGCAGCAGGCCCGTGGTGGCGGAGTATCCGGCGTAGTTGTGGCCCAGCCCGGAGCGGGGGACGGCGGGAAGACCCACCTGCCGAGCCCAGCGGAGCGCTTCGCGGACGTCGCTGGCGGTGGTGCAGGCGACGATTCCGGCGGGCTTGATCCCGGCGTAGCGGTGGTTGAACGGGATCGCCAGCGGCGGGTAACCGGGCTCCCACGGCCGGTAGAGGGTGGAACCCGAGGACAGCGCGTCAGCCAGCCGCTTCCAGTCCCGGCGGCTGACCCGCTCCGCTGCCTCGGCTGCCGCACCGGCATCGGGGAGCGCCTGCAGGGCACCCAGCCCGGCAGCGAAGGCACTCAGGGTGCCTGCCCGCAACACGCCCCGCCTGCTGATCACTGTGGCTCGCCCCCGCAAGAAGGTAATCACGGCTGCCTCTGCGCCGATCAGTCAACCGGTCGTTGACCAGCACGGGCGCCCTGGGCGCCCTGTCCGCAGCCCCCGCCACGGCCGCGTGCGCCCGATCCTCCACACCTGCTGGGGCTCATTGTATCTGTCGGATTACTCTAGGTGTTCACCTTTCTAGCAGGAGACGCGCAGGAAGTTCGGCCAGGACTCCGAGCAGGCGCAGGTGCGGCTTGTCCCGGGAGATCACCAAGCCCACCGCGCATGTGACACCTGGGGTGCCGGAGTTATCTTGAGCTTTCTTGCAGATCATGGTGTTGACTTGCGGCCAGTCCTCCTGGCTCAACACACGCCGAACGGTCTCACCGAGGCCGGCATAACAACCAATCCTGTGCGGCACAGACGGCCAGCCTCGGATCGGAAGTAACGCACCTAAGGCGGATATCGCGTGTCAAGGGATGCCGCTTGAACTACAGAGCGTTACAGGGGAACGGTGGCTCCTCACGCCGGATCGCCGGCTCTGTACGCTTGACTGCGTCGCGGGCGCAGTCCGGCTTGGAGCACGCATTCCGGCATTGGTCATGGGTGTGCGTCGCAGCGGGGAGCGCGGCCTTCGATGGCAGCAGCGGGCGGTCAGCGGCCGCGGGCCGCCACAGCGGACCGTGGCGGATACCTGGGCCCGGGAGGCGCAGTGATCGGTACTCAGTGGCCGCCGCCAGATCCGGGTGCGTTCGGGGTTGACCCGGCGCCGCGGTCGATGAGGCGCAGGACACCGTATCCGGCCGGGTGAAAGCCGGCGTTGAGCCAGAAGGGCCGGGACAACGGGTTAGCGGTGTCGAAATCGACCGAGACCCACTGGTAGCCGTGATCATGTGCCCAGGTGAGCGCAGCGTCGACGAGCGCGTGCCCGACGCCTTGCCCGCGCGCGGCGGGCAGGGTGGCGGTGGGGCCGATGTAGGGCTGGCCATCGGGGCACAGCCGCGGTACCGGTGAGGTCAGCTCGATGGTGAGCAGGCCGACGTCGCGCCCGTCGAGGCTGGCGAGCAGGTGGACAGCGCCGTTGTCGTGCAGGGCGCGGTGCCCGGCGGCCAGGTCGGCCAGTGGCCGGTCCTGGCGGGGTGCGAACATCGGCGGCGCCGAGCGGTGCTGGATCTCGACCAGGGCGAGGCGGGCGACGGTCTCGAGGTCCTCAACTCCTGCGGCGTGAACGGCGACGGCGGAGGAACGGCGCCGGGGCGCCGCCGGCTGGATGCCGTAGGCGCCATTGCGCCCGAATCCGAGGTTCGACAGCGCTTCGGACAGGCGGGGCAACGCGGCGTGCAGAAGGTAGTAGCGCCGCACACCGCCAGCGATCAGCGGCGACGCGAGATCCCCGAAGACGGCGGCAAGGACCCCGGTCGGATCAGTCAGGTCCGGCTCCACGGCGAAACCTTCGGCCGGCAGAGGAGCATACCGGCCGACAGCAGGGTTCTCCCGCACCGTGGCGGTCATGACCGCGACGGTGCGCCCGCTGCTGCTCGCGACCAGGCCGTGATGGCCGCCGCCAGAAAGGCGCTCCAGCGCGGCCGCGCAAACCTCGGCACTGTCAAAGGCGGCCGGCAACTCCGGCCGCACCTGGCGAGCAGCGGCATGCTCGCGAGCCACCAGCGCGCCAGCGCGCTCGACGGTGGCCCCGTCCAGATTCTCGATAACCAGCATCAAGACCCCCTCAGCTGACGCGCAGGTCATTATCAGACTGTGCCACCGACACCGCACGCCCGGCCAGGCCGAGACTCCAGACGGGCCTGCTATCCGCGACCTGAACTGCGGCACAGAGCCGATCTTGTACGTGTGGATGACGAAATAGCCCGGCGCCGTCGATCACGCAGTGTGAGCCGCGTCGGGACCTGTATACCGATAGATCCCTGCCGATTCGGGCGTGGCGGGCCGACCTCGGGCGCTTGGCAGCAGGCCCGCCTCGGATTCCGCGTTCTGGCGTCGCGAGGCGTTGGTGTTCGGTGCCAGCCGTGCGGGTGGTCGGCGAGCCCAGTCAGCAGCCGGGACCATCGGGGTAGGCGGGTCTGGCGTGATGGTGGGGCCCGGCGGCAGCTGCCTCCGCCTGGCCGGCCTTCTACGCTTTAGGGGTGGAGACCCTCACGTTCTTGTTCACCGACATTGAGGGCTCGACGGCGCTGCTCGGGCGGCTAGGAGACGACGATTACGCGCGGGTGCTCGCCGGCCATCAGGCGCTGATCCGGTCGGCGCTGGCCGCGCACGACGGCCGCGAGATGGACACGCAGGGGGATGCGTTCTTCGCGGTGTTCTCCTCGCCGCGCGGGTGCGTGGCGGCGGTGCTGCAGATGCAGCAGGCCCTTGCGGCCCATGCGTGGCCGGGCGGGGACCGGGTGCGGGTGCGGATGGGCATCCATTGCGGGGAGGCGGCCCGGACGGCGACCGGCCTGGTGGGCCTGGAGGTTCACCGGGCCGCACGGGTGGCGGCGGTCGCGCACGGGGGGCAGGTGCTGGTGTCGGAGGCGGCGGCGGTGCTGGTCCGCGGCTGGCTGCCGCCGGGCGCGGCGCTGGCCGATCTGGGGGTGCACCGGCTGAAGGACCTGGGCCGCCCGGAACGGATCTTCCAGCTGCAGGCGGCGGGCTTGCAAGCTGAGTTCCCGCCGCTGCGGTCGCTGGGCAACCCGGCGCTGCCGAATAATCTGCCCGGCCAGCTGTCGGCGTTCATCGGCCGGGACCGGGAGGTCTCAGAGGTCCGGGCCCTGCTGGAATCGGCGCGGCTGGTCACCTTGACCGGGGCCGGGGGGTGCGGGAAGACCCGGCTGGGGCTGCAGGTGGCGGCCGGGCTGCTGGATGGGTTCGGGGACGGGGTGTGGCTGGTCGAGCTGGCCGCAGTCACCGACCAGGACGCGGTGCCGGCGGCCATCTCGCGGGCGCTGCGGCTTACCGGGCAGCCGGGCCGGCCGGCGCTGGAGGCGCTGCTGGATGCCCTGGCGCTGCAGGATGTGCTGATCGTGGTGGACAACTGCGAGCACCTGATCGGGGCCTGCGCGAAGACCGCGGAGGCGATCGTGCGGCGCTGCCCGCGGGTGCATCTGCTGGCCACCAGCCGGGAGCCGCTGGGCATCGGCGGGGAGACCATCTACCGGGTGCCGTCGCTTTCGCTGCCCCCACCCGACGATCATGACTCCTCGTCGTCTGGGTCCTGCGACGCGGTGGCGCTGTTCGCGGACCGGGCCCGGGCCAACGGCGTCGCCCTGGCCGTGGACGAGCAAGCCGGCCCGGTGGTGGTGTCAGTGTGCCGGCGGCTGGACGGGATGCCGCTGGCGATCGAGCTGGCCGCGGCCCGGNNCCGGCTGCGGTCGATGTCGCTGGCCGAGCTGGCCGACCGGCTGGATCAGCGGTTCCGGCTGCTGACCGGGGGCAGCCGCACCGCGCTGGAACGCCAGCAGACGCTGCGGGCGACAGTCGGCTGGTCCTATTCGCTGCTGACCGGCGCGGAGCGGGTGCTGCTGGGCCGCCTGTCGGTCTTCGCCGGAGGCTTCGGCCTGGACGCGGCCGAGGCGGTGTGCGGGTCCGGTGACCTGGACGCGCTGGATGTCGCCGATCTGCTCGGGTCACTGGTGGACAAGAGCCTGGTGGTGGCCGAGCCCGCCGGGGAAACCCTGCGGTACCGGCTGCTGGAGACCATCCGGCTGTTCGCCGCCGAACGGCTCGTCGAGGCCGGCGAGGATGAGGCCGCCGCAGTCGCCGCGGCCCACTGCGCGCATTTCCTGTCGGTCGCCGAGGCGGCGGCCGCTTACCTGACCGGGCCGGAGCAGGGCAGCTGGCTGGCCCGGCTGGACGCCGACCAGGCTAATCTGCGCCGCGCCGCCGGGTACGCGGCCGGCCGCCCGGACGGGACCGCGGTGGTGCTGCGCCTGGGCGTCGCGCTCGACCGCTACTGGCGAGCCCGCTCCCGGCAGCAGGAGGCCTTCGGGCTGCTCGTGCCGGCGCTCCGGCAGCCCGACGCCGGCGCCGACCCCGCCCTGTTCGCGGCGGCACTGGCCACCGCCGCGGACGTCACTGATTTCATTGATCTCGCCACCGCACGGCAGCTTGCCGAACAGGCGGCCCAGGTCGCCCGCCAGCTGGGCGACGAGCGGCTGCTCAGCAGAGCCCTTGGGGCTCTGTGCCGCGCGTGTTTCTTCGCCGGCGAGCCGGCGGCAGGACGCCCGTTCGGGCAGGAATCTGTCGAGTGTGCCCGGCGGCTCAGCGACGACGTGCAGCTGGCCTGGAGCCTGCTCGGGTATCTCCTGACCATTGACACCATCGACCCGGCCCGGTCCGGAAAGCTCTACACCGAGGCGATCGCCTGCACCGAACGATCCGGCGACCATCTCAACAACTCCATCTTGCACAATAACGCCGGCTATTGTGCCATGGTCGCCGGGGACATCCCCGCCGCCCGGGCTCACCTGGAAGCCGCCGCACAAGCCGCGCAGCAGATCGGATGGGAGACCACCAACGTGCCCACGGGCCTGGGTGACGTGCTGCGCGCGGAGACAGACCTCGACGGCGCCGTGTCCATGTTCGAGGCCGCCCTGCGGATCAGCCGCCGGAACGGCGACAACTGGCAGATGGCCTACGCCATCCTCGGCCTGGCCTACCTGGCCGGCGATGCGGGCGACTGGGACCGGGCGGCTGCGCTCCACGGTGCCGCGCAAGCCCTTCTTGACCGGACCGGCAATCCGTGGCAAGAACTCTCCGCGCGTGACCGCCGGGACAGCCTGGACCAAGCGCGTGCGCACCTAGGCGATGAGCAGCTGGAGCGGGCCTACGCCCAGGGCATGGCACTCAGCCTCGACAACGCCCTTGACCTGGCTCTCCCGAAAGCGGGTCCGGCCTGACCGCTACCGCCGTGGAACCGGGAGTCGCCATTGATCGGGCAGGCCAGGGCCGCCGCAGATACCGTACTCGCGTGCGCGTCGGACTGAGCAACCGGCTGCCTGGCCGCGCAGAATAAGGCGGATATCGTGCTATCGCCGTGACCGGCAGTCGTCACGCTCCGCGACTTGCGATCCAGAACCGTGAGCGATCCTCCCTGCCGGATGTTTACGTCCCGGGTTGCTGTGCACCGCGGCGGCGCACCGAACCTGGCCGGTCCGGCCGCCGCCCGGGCCCGTACGCGGCCCGGGCGGTCAGCGTTGACTGCGCGGTCACAGGATCGTGATCTTGAGCGTGGCTTCGGTGATCCACTGCGGGCACATGCTGCCCCGGGCGCAGCGGGGCCGCACTGTGGCCATCAGCTCGGCGGTGCCGGGACGCTGCGCGGTGTAGTAGAAGACGCCGGACGTGCAGCGCATGGTCAGCATGCCGCCGTCGATCCGGGCGGTGGTGCCCGGGCACGAGCCGGGCACGTCGGGGCCGCTGGCCTTGACCGAGGAGTCCACGGTCACGACGAAGTGCTGGCCGGGTGATATCCGCAGCGTGCCGGGCTGGAAGCCGGGGCCGAGCCGGACCGCGAAGATGACCGGCGCTGCGGAGACCGGCGCCGGGGACCTGCTCCGGCCCGGCGAGGACGGCCGGGCGGGCGCGGTCGCAGATGACGGCGTGCCCGCGCCTGCTCCCGCGGGCCCGCCGTGCGGGGTGGCGCTGCCGCAGGCGCACAGCGCCCCGGTGAGCGCGAGTCCGGTCAGCGCCGCGCTGACCGCGGTCCGGTTCAGCATGACTGCTCCTGCGGGGCCGGGGAAAATTTGATGTCCCTTGGACGCGGCATCTCCCGTGTATGGTTCCCCTTCGGTTGCCGCCAGGCCGCGGACAGCACGGTTCCCGCGGACGCTGGCGCCCTTCCCGGCAGCCGGGCCGGGCAGGGCCTGGGCTGGCGCCACCGCCGGACCCGCCAGCAACCCGGCGAGCCGCCGGGGCGGTGAGGTGATCCTGCCAGGCACACACTGGACAGCCGCCAGACAACCTCGGTCAGGGCAGGACAGACCCAGCGGCACATAACACCCAGATCTGTACTCGTCGTCGGCGGGCACAGCGGGAATCCGGTGACAACACCTACCGGCGGTGCCGGCCAGCGTTGGCGGGCGTCGGCGCCACCGTGATCAGCAGCTGACAGGAACAAGTAACGGCTACGCTCGTCCGCGTGGCCTACGACACTGAGCTCGCCGACCGGATCCGGTTCCTGATCGGCACCGGGCCGGGCGTAACCGAGAGGAAGATGTTCGGCGGCCTGGCATTCCTGGTAGGCGGCAACATGGCGATCAGCGCCAGCAGCCAAGGCGGTGCCCTGGTCCGGGTTGACCCCGCCGAAACCGGCGCCCTGGTCGCCACGGCGAATGCCGCCGTGGCGGTGATGGGCGGCCGGACGATGCCCGGATGGCTGCGCGTCAGCGCCGAGGACCTGGAAACCGACGAGCAGCTCATTGAGTGGGTCAACCGCGCTGTCGGATACGCTCGGTCGCTTCCGCCCAAGCGCTAGCCCAGGGGCACGCAGATCATCCAACTCGGCGCCGGGCTGGCCCACGGCGGCGGGTGCGGCTGTCCCTGCGCTGATGCCGTGGCCGGTGAAGCCGGCCGCGACGGCGGCCAGGTGCTGGCGCGCCTGATCAGGCGATGCTGGCTGCGGGAGGAGTCCGGTGGTCAAGGGTTGTCCTCCAGCCGAGCGGCAAAGGGGTATGAGAGGACATGTGCAGCGGTTGCAGCAGCGTCGCTAGGGCCGGGCGCTGGTTCTGGCACCGGTCCGTTCGGGTAATCGAGGCGGAACCAGACGATGTGAGCACGCCTGATCCGCTCGACGCCGCAAGGGTGAGCTCCGCGCTGGGTTTGGGTGGCGGGCGGGGGCTCGGCGGAGCGCAGCGGAGGGTACTGCTGATCGGGGTGCCGGCGGCGTAGCTCGGCGTCGGCTGCTTCGGCTAGGTGCCGCTGCTGTCGGGTGGCGGCGTCCCAGTCGGCCCGGTCGGCCATGACGACGGCGAACACGGCCTCGCGCTCGGCGTAGGCATCGTGCATCGCCTGGTAGCTGGCGGCCAGGACCTGCTGCTGGTCGGCCCGCTCGTGCTGGCCGCGGTGCTGGGCGGCAGCCACAGCATTATGCTTTAGCGGCGAGATGGCCGATCAGCATCGCCTCGCTAATACAGCAGTTCTGGAGTTCCCCAAGATGAACGCTCTCGTTTTCAGAGTGTGCCCTGCTCTCCGGGTCCTCGGCTCCGGTCAGCAAGAGTGACATATCTGGATATGTCTCGGCCAGAGCCGCCACCAGCGGGAGCGAACCACCGCTGCCCGGCTCCACCGGAGCGCAGCCCCAGGTATCGGCGCACGCGCGGCGATATGCCTCGAAGGCACGCCCGGACGCGTCGATGCGGTGTGGCTCGCCCACTTTGGATAGCTTCACCGTCACGTCCGCGCCCCATGGCGCACGGCGCTTCAAGTGCTTCTCGATAGCTTTGAAAGCCCGTTGCGTGTTGTCGCCCGGCGCGAGCCGGACACTGATCTTGGCCCGGGCGGTCGGGACGAGCTGGTGCGCCGCATCTTCGGTCGGCGGAGCATCAATTCCGATGACGTCGATGGCCGGCCGCGTCCAGAGCCGATGGGCAAGCGGACCCCGGCCCAGAAGCCGGACACCGGGCCGTAGCCCCGAGAACCGGCGCAGGTCGGATTCATCCACTTGCAGGGTATGCGCGGCACCGGTGCGCAGGCCCCTGACCGCGACGCTGCCCGTGCGGTTATGCAATGTGGCTATCAGCCTGCACAATGCCGTCAGTGCATCTGGCACTGGTCCGCCGTACCTCCCGCTGTGCACTGCATGATCAAGCGTCCGGACCTCCACGACGCAGTCGATGATGCCGCGCAACGAGGTCGTCAACGCCGGCTGGCCGATGGTCCAATTCGAGCAGTCAGCCAGCACGATGGCGTCGGCCCGTAGCAGGCGGCCATATTCGCTGAGAAAGGCGGAAAGATGCGGTGCTGCGATCTCCTCTTCACCTTCGATGAAAACTGACACCCCTACCGGCGGCTTGCCCTCCCACGCCTGCAGCGCCGCCGCGTGTACCGCTATCCCCGCCTTGTCGTCCGCCGCGCCGCGGCCGAAAAGACGTCCGCTGCGTACCGCCGGTTCGAACGGCGGTGAGTCCCACAGCTCATCCGGACCAGACGGCTGGACGTCGTGATGGGCATACAAGAGGACAGTAGGAGATCCGGCCGGCCCTGGAATCGAGCCAAATACCGCAGGATGCGCCCCGTCGACCTCGAGCATCCTGACGCCTTTGAGCCCGGACCGCTCAAGCCAGGAGGCGGTGGCCTCCGCTGATCGCCGCACCTGGTCGGCCCGGAAACCGTGTGCACTAACCGATGGTATTCGGATGAGGTTCTCAAGCTCGGTACGAATATCATCGAATCCAGATTCGATCACTGCTTGGACAGCCTGTGGGCTTAGTGCAGTTGGCAAAATCCCGGCCCTCCGTGCGTCTAACCTGGCCTCGCTCTGACAGTGAGTGCGGGATGGTCCATCGCGATACCGGTCTCCGGCGAAACACGTGGCCAGAACAGATATGTCGAGCTGGTTCATAGCGCCGTGCACAACTGCCGATGGCTCACCTGACCTACAGCTGAACTTCCCACCCGAACCAACAGGTGCCGTACATTCGGTCATTAACGCACCCCCACGCCTGGCACGATACGGAAATATC
This sequence comes from Actinomycetota bacterium, assembly GCA_003140115.1. The sequence goes on from PLIQ01000556.1 coordinate 10,398, forward strand.
CGACGGCAATCAACGGGGCTGTTACCTATGGGGCGATCGACATCCTGGTGGACGATTACTTTGGTCACACATGCAACGTAGACTCTCATTAGTCCCAACCGTCGGCCGCCGAGGTGTCGCGACTGCTCGTCGGCCAGCCCACGCTGCGCCGCACCATGAAACTCGCCGGACCCGGCTGCCGGATCGTCAGCGCGGATATCTGATGCCGGTGGGCCGGACCTGGCCATGTATCCCGGTGGTATCGGCGGCGCCGATCCGGGACCAGCACCGGCCCTGGGGTTATGCGGACCGGCCCCGCGCGCCCTAGCGCTGATCAGCCGGGCTGACCGTTACGGGGAACGGGGCGGCAGCCATCGTCTGTGACACCAGGCCGCGCACAGAGCCCGCTATGTGCGCTGCGATATGGCTACCTGCTCTCCAAGTAGGTGCTGGGATAGTCAACGGTACATATAATCGCATCGCGCTGTGTGCTCTGATTGGCCCGGGGCTTCAACGGTGTCGCGCCGTGAAGGAAGTCACTGTCCCTGAATATGAGAATATCGCCCGGGCGCAGCGTCTCGAAGAATATTCGCTTCTCCGGGTTATCAGAGCTATACAGATAGCTTCTGGCACCTCCGCCTATCTTATCTAGCACATATATGATAATGAACTCCTCATTATCTTGGTGCGGTCGGGTGACGACGTTGGTGTAAGTCCGAAAGAGGTTGACCCCGAAGGTCCCGCGATCACGCCGAAATTGAGCGGGAATAAGCGAAAGGCAAGCTGTTACCAAATCCCGCGCATAGTCGTTCTCCAAGAGCAGGGCACGAGAGTGCTGCCGCTCGCCAGGAATGTCACCGCGATTCTTGATAAGGATATCCTTATATTCGCTGAGATGTAGCCGAGGAGTATCCCATTCGTAATAGATTACGTCGCGGGCCCGTTTACGATCCACTGGAAGATCGGGTACGTCGCTCTGCAAGACCTCGTCATTGAAGTAGGTCTCGGATAGCTTCCAGCGGAAATCCTTGGGCAGGCCGATCCTACGGTCAGTGACTCTGGCGAAGCCATGGACGAGGATACTCTCCCAGACCCGCTGGACGGCCAGCGTCTCGAGTCCGCCGCAGGTCCACTGTGTATTATCGATATCGCCGGGTAGCATTTTTTAGCTCTCTCCACCAATGTAAATGAGGTCCCCGTGAGCGACCACACGGACCGCATGCCTGCCGCGACAGGCTGCCTCATATCGGGTGTATTTTAAAGCTCGTCGCGTACTTCCCGGATTCGGGATCGCGACTTTTCCATCGTCAGCGAGGCGGCCACGAGATCGTCATAATAACGCCGATAGCGCTTTACCTCGTCAGGCTTCTCCAAGTGCCTGAACCCGGCGTGCGTCTCGATGTGCACAATATCCTGATCTATCTCTTCGCCGTATTCGAAATAAGCATAGCTACACGTACAGGTGAATACCGGTTGTGCAGAAAATGGAAGGATATAGAGCTGGATATTCGGCGCGGTCGAGAATTCTATCAGTGCGTCCAACTGAGCGTGCATGGTCTGGGCTGACCCGACCTGCTGCAGCAAGCTCGACTCATGCGTCACTGCGACCAGTTCGAGTCGCGGCTGCCCCTCGCGGAAACGCAGAGCTTCCTGGCGGCGAGCCCTGATCTCGAGCAGCTGGCCGAGCGCTGCTTCGGAACGCCATGGTTCCCTTGACTTGTAGTACGCACGCGAATAGTCAGGGGTCTGCAGTAGCACCGGGAGGATCGGAATCGTGTAGACGCGGGCTATGGTCGCATCCGACTCGTAGGCTAGGTGCGCATCTAGCCCCGGCCAGATTTCCTGGGAGTAGTCATTCCACCAACCCTGGCGCCGCGCCGTTCGGACCCACCGGAGGAGTCTGTCGGCCAGTTCCGTGCCCGCGATGCCGTAGAGCTGAGCCAGATCCCTGACGTCCCGCGCCCGCGGGCTGCCCTGCGCGTTCTCCAGCCGCGACAGCTTCGACGGGGACATGTCCTCCAAAGCGCTCGCTACCTGGTCCAGCGTTAGGTTAGCCTCCTCGCGTAGACGCCGCAGCTCGTGCGCGAGCTTTTGTCTCGGCACGAGCGGCCCGGTCACCGACGGCTTTCGTCCGCCAGGCGCCGGGGAGCTAGGCTGGCCCGCGTTAGTCACCAGACAAGCGCCGCCCTCGGCTGCAAGTTCCCTTCTGGGTTTCCCACGGTGGGACTCTACTCCAAGACCTTCTGTTGTGCAGCCCACACGCCGTAAACGCGATGCGTCATTCGAGGTTCAGCTCGCACGATGCCACAGGCCTAGGCCCAGGACAGGGTAAAGAGCGCGCTATCAGCCTGTTTGTCCGTCATCAGCCAATCCAGTGTTCGCCGGTGACGATGCCACTCGGGGCGCATGCGCGCATCCTCGGTGATTCTACAGTGATCTATGATGCAGCATTCACCAGTAGAGTAAATTGGTTCAAATGTGTTCTATGAGATTATTGGGATGCAATCCATCTCGAAGCAGTGCATGTTGTCTGAAAGTTTGTTTTTGGGATTTGCAGAACGGGAATCTACTTGCTGGGACCTGATGATGAGAGATGCGACGCGAAGCTCTGAACCAGAGGTCGGGCCTGTGCCAGCAGGTGTCCATCCTCTCGGACCGGCTCGTGCCCGCGGCCATCTACTGAGACGGTTGCTAAGGGGCGCGGCTTACCTTGCGCCGACGATAGCCGCTCTGGCGGCCGGGGGCGCGTTCGCTGGAACGCGGGGCCTAGTCGTCGCCGGCCTGCTGATCGTGGTCGCTACGCCGGTCATCGGCTTCACCTTCAGCCAGATAGCGCTGTCAAATAAGGGCCGCGAGCTCGCCACCACGGTGACCGATGTGCGATCGCTCATGGAGTCGGGTGCAGCTGCCTTCACACTGCCTTTCGCCACCGTCCTGCGTGGGTTGCTAATCGGGCGGATGAACGTCGCCCACACGACCCTCGAGCCTGGCAAAGAGCTCGAAGTGAAGCCGCCAGCGCCCGTCGAGATCTGGAGTGACAGCATGCCCCGGGTCAGCATGAGAAGGCAGTTCCGCCCCATCGGGCCTGCCGCGCCTACCTTCTGGCAGTCTTTGACCACTGCAGAGCAAGAGGCGCTCGAAGCATGTGCTCAACGGAAAACCTATCCGCGCGGTGCTGTCCTGTGCCGTCAAGCTGAGCCCGCCGAACTTGTCTTCATCATTAATTCGGGTCGGATCGGTATATACGTGGGGCAGCCAGGCGAGCGACGCCCTATCGCGATTCGAAACCCAGGCGACATCGTCGGCGAACGCGCCGCCTTCGAGGTGCGCTCGCGGTCGGCTACCGTCGTCGCCATCGAGGAGGTTCAGGCGCTAGTAATATCAACGGGCGATTTCGCCATCATTCTCGAGCACCATCCACGTATCATGAAAGTACTGGAACGACGGGTTTACGACCGTCTCACCGAGGATCGACAGAGCCTACTTGGCGAGGAGCTTGCCGAATCCGGGCCATGGAACGGTCACAACTGCTCGATCTTGCTAGTCGACATCACGGCGTTTGGCCGACACGACCGCAACGACGACGACCGCAGGACAATCCGTAACGTGATGTATACCATCCTGCAGGAAGCCTGCGAGAACTCGGACGTACCTTGGCTAGCATGCCACCGAGAGGACCGCGG